>NZ_JBVHWM010000046.1:17480-77585 GCF_055564375.1 Streptomyces sp. NPDC029138 | reverse complement strand
GGCCGACGCCGAAGGCGACCTCGACTGGGTCGTCGCGGTCGACTCCACCATCGTCCGTGCCCACCAGCACGCCGCCGGGGCCCGTCAAAAGGGGCCCCGGCCGGCGAGCCGGACGACCATGCCCTCGGACGGTCCCGCGGTGGACTGACCACCAAGATCCACCTCGCCGCCGACAGCCGATGCCGGCCGCTCGCATTCGTCCTCACCCCCGGCCAGGCAGGTGACGCACCCGCGTTCACCGAGGTCATGACCCGGTTACGGGTGCCGCGGCCAATTGGCCGCCCCAGAACCACGCCCGACGTGGTACTGGCCGACAAGGCCTACTCCTCCCGCGCGATCCGAAGCCATCTACGCCGTCGCGGGATCCGGGCAGTGATCCCTCAGCCCTCCGACCAGATCGCCAAGCGCAAGAAGCGAGGCCGGTCCGGCGGCCGCCCTCCGGCGTTCGACCGCGAGGCATACAAAGGGCGTAACACCGTCGAGCGGTGCATCAACAAGCTCAAGCAGTGGCGCGGCCTGGCCACCCGCTACGACAAAACCGCCACCATCTACCTCGCCGGACTCCACCTCGCCGCCATCTTCATCTGGTCAGCGAGGTGATCCGAAAGAAACGGCCTAGGCCTCACAGCAGGTCTCGGCCTTGGCCTTGCCCGTTCCAGAGGGCCGGAGCCGGGCTTACCCCGGTCGTCCGGTGCCCGATCACCGCGTCGACCGGCCCGGATGGCGGTCAGGACACGTGCCTTGCAAAGATTCCGGCCGCTCCCGCTGTCAGACCGCCGCCCCTGCCGGGGCCCGTCGAGTGAAAGAAGTTCTGCGGCGTTGTTTGCCGTGCGAGTGGTGTGCTCGGGGCAGGAAGCGGCTCGGACGGCCGCTCCAAGCAACGACGATTTCGTCGCGGGCGTGAGTGGCCGCCACGAACACCACTGACTTGGCCTGCTGTTCCTCCTAACGATGCCGGTCGGGGCTGGCGAGCCGGTACCGCTCCATGTGCTGGTGCGGGATTCGGCCGTCGCTCACACCCGTGAGGAGAACCCGCTGGAACTCCATGACCTGGCGTTCCTTGATCAGAGCGGTGACGGCTCGCATCTCCGTCTGCCAGTCGGGGGCCCGCCAGAACCAGGGCGCCAGCCGGGACGCGGCCGTGCTGGACGGCGTTGGCGCACAGTTCAGCCACTACGAGAGTGAGCGTGTTATCCGGTTCGGAGTCGTACGACACTCCCCAGGCGTCCAGCAAGTGCTCGGCCATCCGCCACGCGAGCCGGCCCCGCGGCGGCTATGAGCTGAAGCGCATGGTGCGGGGGGACGGATGAGTCACGCCCACCACAGTGGCGGCATGACACGTCACCGACCAGGCAGGACGCGCTGATGAACCGGGCTGTACGAGGTACCCGGGACGTGTAAGCGCAGTGCGGAGCCGCGCTTCCCCGCTCAGGTGTCCAGGTGGTCCACGAAGATGCCGATGAGTATGCGATCGCCGAGACGGGGCTGGGGCAGGCTGAAGTGGACCCGATTGCGGTGCCGTTCCTTCTTGCCATGCCACTCGCAGCGGTAGGTCTCGCCCTCGTGGTCGACGTCCCGCTGCTTCATGATCGAGGATTTGGATCGGGTGTTGGGACTCTCCGGGGACAGGTCCAGGCCGAAACGGCCCAGCTCCGCCTGCACCTGGTGCGGTTGCCCCGAGTGCAGGGCCAGGGCGTCGGCGAAGTGGTCGTGCACCACGCTCAGGAGCCGTACGACCCACTCACGCATCTCCGCGTAGGTGCCGTCGAACTTCCGGAAAGAGAGGGAGTCTGCGAAGACCAGCTGCGGGAAGCTCTGGCGGGCACGGTCGAAGAAGTCCTGCTCCGTGACATTCTCCCGTTCGAAGAGGGAGCGCCAGAACTCGAAGAGCGCGGACGCCACGACGAGGTGGAAGACCTCCTCAGTCGCCGCCTCACCCGTCGCCCCGTCGATCGCGGAGACCGGGAGCCAGCCGCGGCGGTCTTCGGCCGGGAAGACCAGGCATGCGACGTGGTGCCGCTGCCGCGTCCGCCACCAGGCGTAGCAGAGGGACCAGGCGAGGTCCCGACCGTCACCCGCTACGTCGACGTGGTCGGGCAGGCCGGGCACGTCCGTGTCCCAGGTGGGGCAGCGATCCATGAGACGGATCATTCTCAGCCGCGCGTCCCGTCCAGCGCGCGGCGTCTCCCCCTCGTACAGGACGTCGTAGAGCTCACGGTCGTCTGCGCACTCCACCTCCATCCACAACGGCGAGACGGCGACCGCCTGCTGTTCGGATAACTCCTCCAGCGTGTCGCTGAAGTCGTCCAGCAGGTCCGTCAACCGTTCCTCCGCCAGCCCTCGGAAGTCGAAGGACGACTCGTCCACGACGATCCGGTACGGCTTACCGCCCCCTGCGCCTGGCACGTGCCAGCCTCCCCAAGTCCTGTTCGATCTGGTCGAAGAAGCCTGGCGGCCACTCGGTCAGTTCGCCCTTCACGGTGAACTCGATGGGTGCGGAACCGGCTTCCTCCTCGCCGAAGTAGTGCACGACCGCATCCTCGGATCGCAGGCTCCGCTCCTCCGCCACGGCCAGCCGAGCTCCGTTGAGCACGTGGTCGCTGTGTGTCTCCACGATCACCTGCGCTCCGGCTCCGGCGACCCGAGCCAGGAAGCGGCCCAGCTTGGACTGACCACCGGGATGGAGGTGTGCCTCCGGATTCTCGACGATCAGCAGGTCTCCGGGACCGGTGAGGAGACCAGCGACGATCACCGGCAAGGCGTAGGAGAATCCGAAGCCCATGTTGGCCGGGCGGATCGGCCCGCTCAGCAGTCCCGGTTCCTGGAAACGGATAGTGCTCGCTGTGATGCCTGGCGGCCACTGCGCAGTGATCTTGATGGGACGGATGATGTCGGAGGCCCAGGTCTCCACCTGTGTGCGCAAGGTCGTGACGTTGTGGGTGTTACGGGTCGTCGGGTGGAGCAGCGGCTCACGCACCGCCCGGGTCTCGTGCAGGGCGAGTAACTGCGCGGTGTACTGCCCCTGCACACCGACTCCGATGAGGTCGGGATGCTCGGCGGAGACGCCGAGTTGGTCGCGGGGACCGAGGCGCTCGGCGCACAGATAGGTGAACGCGGCTCCTTGGCCTCGCAGTTCCGCCGGTGGTGGCCCGCTGTCATCGGCCACCCGCAGGTAGAGCGCCTGCTCGTCGGGGACCGTGAAGCGGTGCACACTCGGCACCTGCGTGCCGTCACCGCCGATCTGGATCTCGATGGTGGAGTCGGGAGCGTCGGGGTGAAGCACCTCGTGTGCTTCGCCCAGCGCGAGTCCGTAGGGTCCGTTGAGCTGTACCACCCGGCCGGCCGACGCGTCAGCGAGCTGGCGGGTCAGCAGCAGGCTCTGGATGGTGGTGCTCTTGCCCGTGCCGTTGAGTCCGGTCAGCACGGTGAGGGGGCGCAGGGCGAAGGACGCGTCGGTGAAGCGTTTGAAGTGCCGGACGCGCAGAGAGGTGATCACTTACCAGCCTCCGCAGCCTGGGCGGTGACGTCGAACCGGAGCATCACCCGGCGGACGTCACCCGTCGAGGAGGTGATGGCTTCCAGGTACTGGTAGTCGTTCGTCATCAGGAAACGCGCGGCATCCACGATCGCCTCGCGGCGCCGTTCGAGGTCTGCGGTCTCGTACTTGGCGAGGGTGATCGACCAAGCCTCGAAGAGTGCCCGGTTGATCGGGTTCCGGCCGGACGAGTCCAGCGGCCATTTACGGAACGCCTGCTCGTCGAAAACCAGACGGGCGTTCGCCATGGCCTTGCGGAACGCCTCCAGGAGGTCTCCTACCCTGGCGTCGTTCACGTCCTTCACATTGTCCAGCATGATGGTGGTGCGCTGGAGGAAGGGGTCCATCGCGGCATACTTCGCGTAGCCGTCCGTACCCATCAGCCAGAATGCGGCAAAGCGCAGGGCCATCTCCCGGTCGTTCATCCGGATGTGGCCGCCCATGTTGTTAGTCGCCGCATTGAACTCCGCGGTGGAGGTCATCACCCGCAGTATGGTCCGGCTGCGCTCCCTGCTCATGCAGTGCCGGATCTCCTGCGCGTTCAGCGGCGTACCGCCCGTGTTGATGCGCTTGAAGATGTCGTACATGACATCCGACGGCGTCGTCGGGTCGATGACGTTCGTGACGATTTGGGTGTTGTAGATGCGCCGCTTCCACGGGGCGGGAAGGTCCTCGAAACGCTTGCCCTCCACTGCGCTCTGGAGGTACTCCAGGCCCTTCAGCTCGAATCCGCGCTCGTCTCCCCCGCGGACGAAGTCGCGGATGGTCGACAGGCGCTGGAGGCCGTCGACCACGCGCATGAGCCCGTCCGTGTCCTCGGCGAAGTAGAAGGCGGGAAGCGGGATCTGCAGTAGCACCGACTCGATGAGCCGGGACTTCTGCACCGGCTTCCATACGATGCCGCGCTGGAAGTCCGGGGCCAGCTCAAGGGACCCGTCCTCGATCATGTCCAGTGCGTTACGCAGCGAGAACTGCTTGGTGTTGACCCGGATCTGTTCCGGATTCCACGGCCGGGCGATCTCCGGTGGCGCGTCCTCCGCCTCGGTCTCCGCCTCGACTCCGGTACCCGTGTCGAGGAAGTGTTCCTCCGTGATCTTCGGCGGCTTTGGGATGTCCGAGGTCGTCATGCGGCGATCGTAGCCGGGCGGCTCGCTCGGACGCGTGGGGAATCAGGCAGGGCCCCAGCCCATGTTCAGGCCCGTGGAGTCCTTGAGGACCTTGTTCAGCGCTTCAACCTCTCCGCGGTCCTCGAAATGGGCACGGGGAAGGTGTTCCGACGCGAGAGGGCCGGTGCCGTGCAGGACGTCGTCGTACGCCGACGCCGCGGCGGTGCCCAGCAGGAGGTCCGTGGCCTGGTCGAAGTGCACGTGCTCCGCCGGCCATCGGTAGTCTCCTCGACTCCCCTCGAACACGGGAAACAGCCATCACATGTCCCGGTCGGGGTCGAGGAACCTGACCGCCCGGTCGCCCAGGAAATTGACTAGGTGCAGCACGTCCGGGCGGGCATCTCCCTCAAGGCGCTTGGTGCGCAGTTGGGCTACTCCCGTTGCAGCATCGCCTCGTCCGGTCAGGGGGAGAGGCCGGCTTCGGAAGTGGGAGCCGCCTGGGACTTCCGGCCGCAGCAACGGGCACGATCGTGCAACAGTCGAAAGGTCATTCGCCCAGGTCAGCGACCCGCAGCTGCCCATCGACGCAGGTTACAGGACCAGCTGATCTCTCCCGGGACATCTGAGTCCCGGTCAGAACCGGAGCCGCCGTACGGCCTTGAGCTGCTGACATGCATGCCAGAAGGAAGTGCGGCGGCTCCAGGGATTCTGTGGGGCTTTGAGGCCTTCTTGCCCCATGCTCCGCCGCACGGGCGCCGTGCGAGATCGGCCTCGACGATCTCGTCCACACCCAGGTCGGCCACCCTTTGGCGCCCGGCCGGCCCGTGCACCACGGCTCGGACCCGCAGGGGCGCCCACCGAGAGGCCTCCAGCAGGGACGTACCGCAGATCCCGGCCGCGCCCCCACGACCGCGAGCAAGGGCAGCTCCTCACCGCGCACCGTTTCCGATCCGGACCATGCCTCGTCTCCTCTCACTGGCGCCGCAGGGAGTCGTCGGTCGGATCGACGGCTGGATCACGTGACGAGGACGATCTTCCCCGTGGTGCGGCCGGTCATGATCTGCCGATGGGCGGCAGCGGCTTCGCGCAGCGGGTGGGTGCCGGCGACGAGGACGCGCAGTCGCCCCGTCTCCGCGGCTTCGGTGAGCCGTAGGCGCGCGGCGGCGCGGATGTCCGTGCCGGGGTCCGCGCCGGGCCCACCGCCCAGGAGCTTGATGCCGGCCCGGGCCCCGCGTTCGAACGCCGCGACGGTCGCGACACGGGACCGGTCCGCCACGAACTCCACCGAGACGTCCACGGCCTCGTCGGTGCCCACCAGATCGGCCGCCGCGTGGACGCCCTCCGGCGCTGCCGCACGTACCCGGTCGGCCAGACCGGGCCCGTACGCGATCGGAATCGCCCCCAGCTCGCGCAGCAGGTCGTGCTTGGCCGGGCTCGCCGTGCCCAGCACCGTGGCGCCACGCTCGACGGCCAGTTGCACGGCCATCAGGCCGACGCCTCCCGCGGCGCCGTGGATCAGCACCGAGTCGTTCTCGCGCAGGCCGATGGCTTCGAGAACGTGCACCGCCGTGACGCCGGCGACCATCAGCCCGCCGGCCTGCTCCCAGGAGAGGCCGGCGGGCTTCGGCACCACAGACGTGGCCGGGACGACGAGTGCGGCGGCGTACGCGCCGGGCGCTCGGTAGGCGATCACTTCGTCGCCGACCTCGATCGGGCCGGCGGGACCGGTCGCGCCGGCGCCCACCGTGGTCACCACACCCGCGGCTTCGGCACCGAGTCGCATCGGCAGGTTCGCCGGATCGGTTCCGAAGGCGCCGCTGTACACCTTGTGATCGAACGGGTTGACGCCGGCGGCGCGGACCTCGATACGCACCTGGCCCGGCCCGGGCTCGGGTACGGAGACATCGGTCACCGACAGCACTTCGGGACCGCCGTAGGCACGCGCTATCACTGCTTCGCTCATGCCGGTGGACAACCCGGTGCCGGAGGGGCTTGATTCCCCCTCGCGGGTAAGTTTTTGAGCGGAGCGCTCCGCTCCGATAAGTTGGCGGAGGGGGATCACGCCGACACGGAGGACACATGAACGCCACGACGAAGCCGACGGCCCTGGTGAGCGGCGGCAGCCGGGGAATCGGCGCTGCCACCTCGCGGGAACTCGCGGCTCGCGGCTACCGCGTCGCCGTCAACTACTTCTCGAACCGTGAGGCGGCCGACCAGGTGGTCGAGCTCATCGAGGCCGACGGCGGTGAAGCCTTCGCCGTGCAGGCCGATGTGTACGACCCGGTTCAGGCGGCCGGACTGCTGGAGCGCTCGGCGACCGACGGGCGCCTGGACGTCCTGGTCTGCAATGCCGGTGCCCGCTTCACCCCCACCCCCGTGCAGTCCCTCGCCTGGGACGACTTCAGGGCGAAGGTGACGGACGAGCTGGCTTCCGTCTACACCCTCACCCAGCGGGCACTGGGGCTCATGGGCGCCCGGAGGCAGGGCCGCATCGTGTATGTCTCCAGCGCGGTGGCCGACGGTCCGCCCGCCCCGGGCATGGCCGCCCATGGCGCCGCCAAGGCCGCCCTGAACACCTTCGCGCGCTTCGTCGCGTACGAGGCAGGGCCGCTCGGCATCACCGTCAACGTCGTGGCGCCGGGGTACGTCCGCACCGAGAGCAGCGCGCGCATGCCGCAGGAGTTCCAGCGGCGGCTGGCGGAGAACACCCCTCTGGGGCGGGTCGCGGAACCGGACGACGTGGCCCGGGCGATCGCCATGCTCGTCGGTGAGGAAGCGGGCTTCGTCACCGGCGAGGTGCTCACCGTCGACGGTGGGCACGGCGTGGCACGACGGTAGGGGAGAATGCGTGTCCATGGGTGACACGCAGACCGGCAGGCCGCGCGGCCGACGACAGGAGGCGGACCGCAACGACGCCCGTCTCATGCGGGCCGCGCGCGAGGTCTTCGCCGAACTCGGCTGGGACGCCCCCGTCTCGGAGATCGCCCGTCGGGCCGGCATCGGCATGGGCAGTCTCTACCGGCGTTACCCGAGCAAGGAACTGCTGGCTCAGCGGATGCGCATCGCGGGGATGGAACAGCTCGTCGCCCAGGCACGCGCGGCCCTCGCCGAGGAGCCGGACCCCTGGGCGGCGTTCACCCGCTTCCTGCGGGACGCGCTCTCGGCCCAGGGTGCGGGCGGTCCGCTGCTCCCCCTGGTCGGCGGCCGGCTGCCGGCCACGGACGAGATCGTGGCCGCCGCCACCCAGCTCCGGGCCGCCCTCGACGACCTGGTGGACGGCGCGCACCGCGCCGGAGTCCTGCGCGCCGACTTCAGCTCCGCCGACATCCCCTTGCTGCTCGAACACCTCACCGCGCGCATCCCTGTCACCGACGAGCGCGCCACCGCGCTCCACCTGCGGTACCTGGACCTGGTCCTCGCCGGGCTGCACACCTCGGCCCCCGACCGAGCCGTCGCGTTGCCGGGCCCGGCACCGGACTGGGCCGAACTGCGCGGGTTGTGGAACGCGTCTGAGGAGTGAGGGCGCGGGGGCGACCCCGGAAGCGGCGCAGCAGAGAATGCGTGCAGCTTCCGGGCAATCACCCTCCAGCGTCTCCCCCCGTCAGCTCCGGAGGGGAAAGCGAGTTACGGCATGCTGCGGCCTCGCCCCCCGGCCCGCCCCCGTGCGCCTCGGAAGGGGTGCGGTGGCATTTCGCGGGGCATTCCGTGTGCGTTCAGTGGCCGGGGCCACGGGCGGTGGGCCGCCGTTCGGGTGAGCCGTCGGGGGCCGGGGGCGCGCGGAATCCAAAGGGATACGCGCCCGTGGCGGCTTTCTCGCGGGCGAGAGGACCGATGCGAAGTGGCAGCCTGCTGTCCGCCTCGCCAGACTGAAACCGATGGTTCCTGATCAGGAACGATCCGGTCGACCATTGGCGATCCATACGTCCTCAGGAGATGGAATGGTGGAGCAGTCCTCCGAGGTCCCCATATCCAGGCCCGACGAACCTGCCGTCACCCTGAGCGACACCGGGCCGGACAGGACGCGGACCGAGCTGAAACTCGCGGAAACACTGGCCGAGGTGACCGGCTGCGACGACGTTCCGGCCGAAAGTCACTTCTTCAACGACCTCGGTGCGAATTCCCTGGTGATGGCCCAGTTCTGCGCGCGGCTGAGGAAAAATCCGGATCTTCCCTCGCCGTCCATGCGGGACATCTACCGGCATCCCACGATTCGGAGCCTGACGGCGGCCCTCGTACAGGCCGCTGCCGCCGATACGGCCGCGCCCTCACCGGAGCCCACGGCGCCCCCCGCTCCGGTGGCGCGCGCGAGCCGCGCCCACCATCTGTTGTGCGGGACGGCCCAGCTACTGATCTTCCTGGTGTATTCCCTCGTCTGGGGATTCGTCACCGCCCGGGGGTACGACTGGATAGCGGCCGGTACCGGGTTCGTCGGCATCTATGTGCGGTCGCTGCTGTTCGGCGGCATCGGTTTCCTCACCCTGTGCATATTTCCGGTCATCGCGAAATGGCTGCTCGTCGGCCGCTGGAAACCGGGTGAGTTCCCCCTCTGGGGGCCGGCGTATCTGCGTTTCTGGTTCGTGAAGGTGCTGCTGCACGCGAATCCGATGGTGTTCTTCGTCGGGACCCCTCTGTATGTGCTGTATCTGCGGGCCCTGGGCGCGCGGATCGGCAAGGGCGTCACGATCCTCTCCCGTTCCGTCCCGGTCTGTACCGACCTGCTGACGATCGGCGCCGGGACGGTGATCCGCAAGGACTCGTTCTTCCTGTGCTACCGGGCCCACGCCGGCCGGCTCCAGACCGGCCGGGTCACGCTCGGCCGGGACGTGTACGTCGGCGAGAAGACCGTCCTGGACATCGACACCTCGCTGGGCGACGGCGCACAACTGGGCCACTCCTCCGCGCTGCACAGCGGCCAGGCGGTGCCGGACGGCGAGCGCTGGCACGGCTCCCCGGCGGAGCCCACCGAGGTCGACTACCTGCGGGTCGCGCCGGCCAGGTGCGGCACCGTGCGCCGGGCCTGGTTCGGCGGCCTCACGCTGGTGCAGACGATCTTCCTGTACATACCGCTCACCCTCGGCGGCGTGTACATGGTGTTCACCGAGATCCCGGCGATCGGCAAGCGGCTCGATCCGCAGACGGCGGTGCTGACCCGGCCGGAACTGATTCCGGACGCGCTCGGCGTCTCGCTGGCCCTGTTCTCCGGCTTCCTCGTCCTGGGCCTCGTCGCCCTGTACACCGTTCCCCGTCTGCTGGGTCTGTTCGTCAAACCCGACCGGGTGTATCCGCTCTACGGATTCCACTACACCCTGCACCGGGCGGCGGCGCGTATGACGAACATCAAGTTCTTCCCCTGGCTCTTCGGTGACAGTTCGTACATCGTGCATTATCTGCGCGGGCTCGGCTACAACCTGTCACGGGTGGAGCAGACCGGTTCAAATTTCGGCACCGAGATGCAGCACGAGACGCCTTTCATGGTCACGGTCGGCAGCGGAACGATGGTGGCCGACGGACTCTCCGTCATCAACGCCGACTATTCCAGCACGTCCTTCCGGGTGTCCCGGGTGGAGATCGGGCCGCGCAATTTCCTGGGAAACAACATCGCCTATCCCGTGGGCGGCAGGACGGGTGAGAACTGCCTTCTCGCCACCAAGGTGATGATTCCCCTCGACGGCAGGGTACGGGAAGGCGTAGGACTGCTCGGTTCGCCGTGTTTCGAGATTCCCCGCTCGGTGGAACGGGACGCCCGGTTCGATCATCTGCGGGAAGGCGACGAACTGCACCGCCACCTCAGCGCGAAGAACCGCTACAACCTGCGCTCGATGGCCCTGATGCTGTGCGTGCGCTGGTTCCTCGTCTTCGCGCTCACCCTGTTCGGACTCGTCTCCGTGGACCTGTACGGCGTGGTCGGACACGTGGTGATCGCCCTGTACCTGGCCATGACGCTCGCGTTCTCCACCGGCTATTACATCCTCGTGGAGCGCTGCCTGACGAGGTTCCGCGCACTCAGCCCCCAACTGTGTTCCATCTACCACCCGATTTTCTGGTGGCACGAGCGCGTGTGGAAAATGCCGAGCCATTATCTCAACATCTTCAACGGGACTCCTTTCAAGGCCTTGGTCTGGCGACTTCTGGGAGTGCGCATCGGCCGCCGCGTGTTCGACGACGGCTGCTACCTGACCGAACGCACCCTGGCCACCATCGGTGACGACTGCACGCTCAACGCCGGAAGCAAGATCCAGTGCCACTCCCAGGAGGACGGCACGTTCAAGTCCGACGTCAGCACGCTCGGCAGCGGCTGCACGCTCGGCGTCGGCGCCCATGTGCACTACGGCGTGACCATGGGCGACGGCTCGGTGCTGGCACCCGACTCCTTCCTCATGAAGGGCGAGGAAGTCCCCCCGAACGCGCAGTGGGGCGGCAACCCGGCCGTGGACATGCCGGGGATCGGCAGCCGGCCCGGCTGCGCGGGCCGGGCCCTGGAAACGAACGACGCCCCCGCGTCCGTCACGAGGTGAGGAAGGCCATTCGATGGAAACGCGCGTGGAAGCGGTGGAAGCGGACCGGGAGTTCTGGAGCCGTGTGCTGACCGCAGGCGGCGGCACCGCCGTACCGCGGTGGGTCCGCGAGCCGGCCCGGGGAGCCTCGGAGCAGGAGACGCCGGTCCCGGACGACGTGGTGACCTCGGTACGCGCACTGGTGCGGCGGTCGGGAATGCCGCTCAGCGCGCTGCTGCTGGCGGCGCACGCCAAGGTGCTGGCCGCGCTGTCCGGCGAGCCGGAGGTCGTGACGGGGTACACCGCCGGAGTGCGCGGCGAGCCGCTGCCGTGCCGCCTGACCGTGCCCCCGGGGTCCTGGCGGGCCCTGGTGTCGGCCGCCGAGCGCGTCGAGGCGGAGGTGCTGGCGCACCGGGAGTTCCCGGTGGCGGAGCTGCGGCGGGAGCTGGGGCTGACCGAGCCGTCGTACGAGGTCGTGTTCGGCGCGATGGGCGCCGAGGAGGACCACGCCGACGACGGTGTGCTGCATGTGCGCTGGTGCGACCGGGGCGGCCGGCTGAAGCTGCGCCTGCGGTACCGCACGGACGTGCTGGACGCGGAGAGCGCGGACCGTATCGGCGGCTACCACCTGAGGGCGCTCCGGCTGCTGGCGGCCGATCCGGACGCCGACCACACCCAGCAGAGCCTGCTGTCGGCCGAGGAGGTGCGGGAGCAGCTGGAAGGGCTGGCGGGGCCGCCCCGGGCGCTGCCGGACGCACGCGCGCACGAACTGTTCGAGCAGCGGGTGCGGGCGCGTCCAGAGGCGGTCGCCGCGGTGCACGGCGAGCGGGAGTGGACGTACGGGGAGCTGAACGCGCGCGCCAACCGGCTGGCCCGGGCGCTGCTGGCCCGCGGGCTGGGCCGGGAGGACGTGGTCGCCGTCGTCACCGAACGCAACCTCGACTGGCTGGCGGCGACGCTGGCGGTGTTCAAGGCGGGCGGGGCGTATCTGCCGATCGAGCCGCACTTCCCGGCCGGCCGTATCGCGGCGACGTTGTCGCGGGCGGAGTGCCGGCTGGTCCTGACCGAGTCCGGCAGCACCGAGACCCTCGACCAGGCGCTGGCCACCGTACCGGGAACCGAGAAGCTGCTGGTCGAGACGGCGTACGCGGAACCGCACGCCGATGACGACCTCGGTGTGCGGGTCGATCCCGGCCAGCTGGCCTACATCTTCTTCACCTCCGGCTCCACCGGCGAGCCGAAGGGCGCGATGTGCGAGCACGCGGGCCTGCTCAACCACCTGTACGCCAAGATCGACGACCTGGGGATCGGCGAGGGCTGCGTGGTGGCGCAGACGGCCCCGCAGTGCTTCGACATCTCCCTGTGGCAGCTGGTGTCCGCGCTGCTGGTCGGCGGGCGGACCCTGCTGATCGGCCAGGACGTCGTCGTGGACGTGGAGCGGTTCGTCGACACGCTGGTGCGGGGCCGGGTCGCCGTGACCCAGCTCGTGCCCTCCTACCTGGAGGTCGTGGTCTCGTATCTGGAGCAGCACCCGCGGGCGTTGCCGGACCTGCGGTGGGTGTCGGTGACCGGTGAGGCGCTGAAACGGGAGCTGGTGCAGCGCTGGTTCGCCCTCCAGCCGGAGATCAGGCTGCTGAACGCCTACGGACTCACGGAGACCTCGGACGACACCAACCACGAGGTCCTGGACGGCGTACCCGACCGGGTGCTGCTGGGGCGCGCGGTCAACAACGTGCGCGTGTACGTCGTGGACGAGCAGCTCGCGCTGGTGCCCCTGGGCGCTCCCGGGCTGATCGCGTTCTCCGGCGCCTGCGTGGGCCGGGGGTACGTCAACGATCCCGAGCGGACCCGGGAGGCCTACCGGACGGACCCGTACCGGCCCGGGGAACGGCTGTACCTGGGCGGTGACTGGGGCCGCTGGCACCCCGGCGGCAAGCTGGAGTTCCTCGGCCGCCGGGACAGCCAGGTCAAGATCCGCGGCTTCCGGATCGAGATCGGCGAGATCGAGAACACCCTGCTGCGGGTGGACGGGGTGCGGGACGGTGCGGTGGTCGTCGTCGAGCGGGGCGGCGGGAACACGCAGCTGATCGCCTTCCACACCGGCCGGCGTCACGAGCCGGACGTGCTGCGCGAGGCGCTCGCGGCGGCGCTGCCCGCCTACATGGTCCCCGCCGCCTTCCACTGGCGGGAGGGCCTGCCGCTGACCGCCAACGGCAAGATCGACCGGAAGGCCCTGACCGCCGAGGCCACGCGGACGGACACCGAACCGGGCGCGGCGGAGAGCGAGGACAGGGACGCGCTCAGCCCGACCGAGCGGCGGCTGGCGGCGGCCTGGGCCGAGCTGCTGGGCGTGCCCGAGCACCGGATCGGCCGGACGGACCACTTCTTCGACTCGGGCGGCACCTCCCTGTCGGCCGTCAAGCTCAGCATCGCCCTCGACCGCGCGGTCTCCCTGCGGGACATCACCCGGCACCCCGTGCTCGCCGACCTGGCCGCCCTCCTCGACGGCGCCGCCCGGCAGCGCCCGGAGCTGCTCCAGCCCCTGTCGGAGGCGGGCGGCACGCCGGAGTGCGCGCTGGTCTGCTTCCCCTACGCGGGCGGCAACGCGGTGAACTACCGGCCGATGGCGGCCGCCCTGGCGGGCAGCGGCCTGGCGGTCCTCGCGGTGGACCTGCCCGGCCATGACCTGGCGGCCCACCAGGAGCCGTTCGCGTCGATCGCGGACGTCGCCGGGCAGGTCGCCGACGAGATCACGGCGCGCGGCCTGACTCGGGTCATGCTGTGGGGCCACTCGTCGGGCGCCGCGCCGGCCCTGGAGACGGCCAGGACGCTCCAGGAGCGCGGTGTGCGGGTGACGCGGGTGTTCCTCGGGGCGCAGCTGCTCGGCACGGCCGCCGAGCGCGCCGCCGCCGTCGCCGAGCTGACGAGCCTGAGCGACGCGGAGATCGCGGCGCGGCTGACCGCGGACAGCGGCTACACCGAACTCGCCGAACTGAACGCGCGGCACGCCGAGCACATCGGTGCCGCCTACCGGCACGACTGCGTCTGTGCCCACCGCTACTTCCAGGCGGTCCTGGAAGCCCCGCCGCCGGTGAAGCTTTCCGCGCCGGTCTCGGTGGTGATCGCCGCCGACGACCCGCACACGACCGGCCACGCCGACCACCACCGTGACTGGCTGCTCCTGGCCGAGCACGTGGATCTGCACGAACTGGCCGACGGGGGCCACTACTTCCTCCGCACCCGTCCGGCCGAGGCCGCGCACGCCGTCCAGAGCGCGGCCGTCCCCCTGGCCTCCACCTGACCCGTACGTCCACGCGACGGGCGACCGAAAGGAAACCGAGATGCCGTCCTCATCCCTTGCAGCACCACTCGAGGTGGAGCTGCGGCCGGACAGACCCGCGCTGCTGCGCGTCGACCGGCCCACCGACGCCGCGAGCTGGGCGGCCGCGCACCGCGAGGCGTTGCGGGCACAGGTCACCGAGCACGGGGCGCTGCTCGTGCGCGGGCTCGGCCTGAAGGACGCGGACCAGGCCGGTGCCGTCTTCGCACGGCTGGCCGGCACGCTCATGCCGGAGCGGGAGGCGTTCGCCCCCCGGGAGTCCCACGGGCAGGGCCTGTACTCCTCCACGCCCTGGCCGGCCAACCAGCCGATGTGCATGCACCACGAGCTGAGCTACCAGCTGGAGGTGCCCGGCCTGCTGATGTTCGCGTGCCTGACCGCGCCGGAGCAGGGCGGGGCCACCGCGGTCGCCGACGCCGGGCAGGTGCTCGACGCCCTGCCCGCCGAGCTGACGGAGCGGTTCGAGCGGGAGGGCTGGCTGCTGACCCGCACCTACAACGAGGAGATCGGGGCGTCCCTGGCGGAGTCGTTCGGCACCGACGACCGCGCCGGGATCGAGCGCTACTGCCGGGCCAACGCCATCGACTGCCACTGGCAGGACGACGGGTCGCTGCGCACCGAGCAGCGCCGCCGCGCCGTCGTACGGCACCCGGTCACCGGCCGGCGGTGCTGGTTCAACCAGATCGCCTTCCTCAACGAGTGGACGCTGGCCCCGGAGGTGCGCGAGTACCTGGTGGACGAGTACGGCGCCGACAGCCTGCCGTTCAACACCCGGTACGGCGACGGCAGCCCGATCGGCGAGGACGTCGTCCAGCTCCTGAACGCCACCTACGAGGGGCACACCCGGCGCGAGCCCTGGCAGGCCGGTGACGTGATGCTCGTGGACAACATCGGCACCGCGCACAGCCGCGAGGCGTTCACCGGCGAGCGGCAGGTGCTGGTCGGCATGGCCGAGCCGCGACGCCTGGCCGACTCCTGCGCGACGGGGGAGGCGAGCCGGTGATGACCCACATGCTGTCGACCGCCACCGAACCCGCCACGCCCCACCCGGGATCGGCGCCCACCTTCGCGGTGATCTCCGGCAAGCAGGTGGACCAGGCGCTCAACGGGCGCGAGAAGGAGCTGGTGGAGCTGGTCGAGGCCACCTACCGGCTGCACGGCGCCGGGGACTCGGTCAACCCGCCCTCGTACTTCCTGCGCTTCCCCGACCGTCCGACCGCCCGGATCATCGCCCTGCCCGCCTCCATCGGCGGCTCGACGCGGGTGGACGGCCTGAAGTGGATCTCCAGCTTCCCGGACAACGTGCGGGCCGGGCTGCCCCGGGCCTCCGCGGTGCTGGTCCTCAACGACCACGACACCGGCTACCCGTTCGCCTGCCTGGAGAGTTCCGTCATCAGCGCGACCCGGACCGCGGCCTCCGCCGCGCTGGCGGCCGACTGGCTCAGCCGCACCCGCAGCCGCCCCCGCCGCGTCGGGTTCTTCGGCACCGGCCTGATCGCCCGGTACATCCACACGTTCCTGGCCGGGACCGGCTGGACCTTCGACGCCGTCGGTGTGCACGACGTGTCCGCCGACAGCACCGCCGGCTTCTGCGGCTATCTGCAACAGGCCGGCGCCACCGGGCGGGTCACCGTTCACGACAGCGCCGAGGACCTGGTCCGCTCCAGCGACCTCGTGATCTTCGCGACCGTCGCCGGCCGGCCCCATGTCACGGCCCCGGGCTGGTTCAACCACAACCCTCTGGTGCTGCACGTGTCGCTGCGCGACCTCGCGCCCGAGATCCTGCTCGCCTCGGCCAACTTCGTGGACGACGTCGAGCACTGCCTGAAGGCGGACACCTCGCCCCACCTGGTCGAGCAGCGCACCGGGAACCGCGACTTCCTCAACGGAACCCTCTACGACGTGCTGCAAGGACGGGCCGCCCCGCCCCCCGACCAGCCCGTGATCTTCTCGCCCTTCGGCCTCGGCGTCCTCGACCTGGCCGTCGGCAAGTACGTCTACGACCAAGTGGCCCGGGCGGGAGAACTCCGCCTCGTCGACGACTTCTTCCACGATCTGCGCCGGTACGGCTGAGGCCGTTGCAATCAGCCCTGGGACCAGGAGGCCTGCCGTGCCCGTCATCTCCGCTCCCCACTCCTTCAACGAAGGAAGTCTCTTCGTCGATCTAGAGTCGATTTTCGGTCACCGCCTCTACCTCAAGTGCGAGGGCTTCAACTTCGCCGGCTCCATCAAGTTGAAGGCCGCGAAGGAGATGGTGGAGAGCGCCGAGCGGGACGGATCCCTGACGCCGGATTCCATCCTCGTGGAGTCCTCGTCCGGAAACTTGGGCGTCGCGCTCAGCATGATCGCCGCCAGCAAGGGCTACCGGTTCCTGTGCGTGACGGACCCCCGGTGCAACCTGTCGACGAAACTGCTGATGGAGGCCCTCGGCAGCCACGTGCACGTCGTGACCGACCTGGACGCGGGCGGCGGCTTCCTGGGCTCGCGGCTCGAATACGTCCGCTCACTGTGCGCGTCCGACGACCGCTATGTGTGGCTCAGCCAGTACACCAACGCGGGGAACTGGCGAGCGCACTTCCGCACGACGGCACCCGAGATCGCCCTCCACTTCCCGCGCCTGGACGTGCTGTTCGTCGGGACGGGCACCGCCGGGACCCTGATGGGCTGCGCGCGCTACTTCCGCAAGTGGCACCGGCCGGTGCGGATCGTCGCCGTGGACAGCGTGGGCTCGGTGGCCTTCGGCGGCACGCCCGGCCGCCGGATGATCCCCGGCCTGGGCATGAGCATGCGTCCTCCACTGCTCGACGAGGAGTACGTGGACGAGGTGATCCGGGTGGAGGAGGCGGACACCATCCGCACCTGCCACCGCCTGGCCCGGCGGGGCTTCCTGTTCGGCGGCTCCACGGGGACCGTGGTGAGCGCCGCGGCGGACTGGCTCGCCCGGCACGGCACCCGTGACCTCACGGCGGTGGCGATAGCCCCCGACCTCGGTGAGCGCTACCTCGACACGATCTACCAGAGCAACTGGCTCCAGGATCTCTACGGCGAGCACCTGCTCGACTCCGCCGAGGTGCACACCGCCTGGGAGGAGAACTCCGCGTCGCGGGCGCCGGGCCGCCACCGAAGATCGTAGAGAAGAAAGGAGAGTTCAGGAGAGGTACGGCGCCGCCTTCGCCAGCGGTCCACGCACGGCTGACGGGGCGTCAGCCGACCGGTTCCGGAGTGCGGGACCGCCACGGGATCCGGAAGGTGGTCGCCGTGACGATCAGGGCCGAGGCCGCCACCGTGGCCATGCCCACGGTCAGGTTCGCCGCGCCGGCGACGAAGCCGATCAGGGCGGGACCGGCCAGCAGGCCCGTGGTGCCCATGGCGGCGACCAGCGCCAGCGCGTCCGCACCGTGGCCGGCCGCCGCCACGTACACGCACGGGGTGACGGCCGCCGCGCCGAGGCCGACGCAGGCGAAGCCCAGCAGCGTGGGCACCACTCCCCCGGCGAGCAGGGCCAGGGCGAGACCCCCGGCGGCCACCGCGCTCCCGGCGCGCACCACGCGTCCGTCGCCCCAGCGGGTGCGCCAGCGGTCCGCGCACACACGGGCCAGCAGCATCATCACGGAGACGACCGCGATGCCGAGCGGGGCGACGGTCGCCGACGCCTTGACGACGTCCTTCATGTAGAGCGTCGACCAGTCGTTCATCGCGCCCTCGGTGATCGTGCCGAAGGCCATGGCGCAGCCCATGAGGAGGGTCGTACCGGAGGGCAGGCCCCGGCGGCCACGGCGCTTCGGCTCGTCCGGGGTCGCGGGGTCGGGCTCCCGGTGGGTCAGCAGGCCCGGCCGGGCGCCGACGAGCAGGAGCAGCAACAGGGCCCCGGCGACGGCGAAGTGGGCCGGGACGGACCCGGTCAGCGTGGTCACGCCGGAGGTCAGCAGGGCGGCCCCGAGGAGCCCGCCGCTGAAGGTGGCGTGCAGCTGGGACATGGCCGTACGCCCGTGGGCGCTCTCCAGCGCGGCGCCCTGGGCGTTCATGGCCACGTTGAGACAGCCCACCGCGACACCGTCGGCGCACACGGCGAGCAGCGCGAGCGGGTAGTTCGGTACGGCGGACAGGGCGGCCAGTACGGCGATCAGGGCCGCGGCGGAGGCGAGGGACAGCAGGCGGGAGCCGAGCCGCCGCATCAGGACGGCGACCAGCGGGAAGGAGGCCGCCGCACCGGCCCCGCAGGCCATCAGCAGCAGACCCACCTCGCCGGCGCCCAGGTCCAGCCGGGTCTTGAGTGCGGGCAGCCGGGAGATCCAGGTGCCGTACTGGAAGCCGAGGAAGCAGAACAGCGCCGCGATCGACCACTTGGCGCGCTGGAAGGAGGGTGCGGTCATCAGCTCGCCTTCCGCAGGGCGGCGACCTGCGCCGACATGTAGACCGCGCCGCTGCCGTAGCCGGCCGGCACACGCGCCTCGTGGTGGGGGCGGTAGCCGTTGGCCCGCCAGAACGGCTCCTTGCCGGCGATCGCGACCAGCGACATGGTCGCGAAGCCCCGGGCGCGGGCCGCGTCCGTGAGGTGCCGGACCAGGCGGGTGCCCAGGCCCCGGCGCCGCAGGGGCGCGCTGACGACCAGGTCGTGCAGGTGGAGGTTGGTGGCGTGGTGGGCGACCTGTTCCGGGCGGGTCAGGTCGGGACAGTGGAACCGCCGGTAGGGCAGGGCGAGGACATAGCCCGCGATCCGGCCGTCGAGGTCCAGCACGAAGCTGGTGCCGGCCGAGGCCCGGGACCGCAGCCCGGCCTCGCCCTCCGTGAGCGAGGTGTCCGCGTACGCCCCGGCCTCCAGGGCGGCGACCTGGGGCCAGTCGGCCTCGGTGATGCCCCGTACGAGGCCTGTCATGTCAGTGGTGTCCTTCCTGGCCACGGGTGCACACGCACGGCAGCGGGCGGATGCCGTTGAACCCCTCGGTCATGTAGCTGCTGGCGTAGGCGCCGGCGGAGAGGATCCACACCGGGTCGCCGGAGCCGACGGACCGGGGCACGCGCACCGGGTACCGGCCGTCGCCGTAGGCGTCGTCGCTGTCGCAGGTGGGGCCGGCGACGATCGCGGGCACGTGCTCCTCGGTCTCCCGCCCCGGGAAGACCAGCGGGTGGGTCACCTGGTCCATCTCGTACAGGCCGTTGAACTTGCCCACGCTCAGGTACAGCCAGCGGGCACGCCCGCCGCCCGGCTGCGTCCGTTCGGTCAGCCGGACCACGTGGGCGCGGATCATGCCGTGATCGGCGACCAGGTGACGCCCCGGCTCCAGCACGAAGTCGAGCGGGGCGGCGGCCAGCGCGTTCAGGCGTTCCATGCCCTCGCGGAGCACGGTGAAGATCTTGTCCAGCGGCGGATCGAGCGGGTTGCCGCGCCGGTCGAGATAGCCGAGCGCGGGCAGGCCACCGCCGAGGTTGACGTGGTCGGGTACGATCCCCTGCCCGGCCAGCGCCGTCAGGGTCCCGGCGAGGGTGTCCACGGCCTGCTGCCAGGCCTCGCCGGTCATCTGCTGGGAGCCGACGTGCACGGACAGGCCCGCCGGGACGAGGCCGGCCGCGCGGGCCGTGCTCAGGACGCGGACGGCGTCGTCCGGTGCGCACCCGAACTTGCGGTTCAGGCCCCACAGGGCGCCCTCCCCGCTGGTGGCCAGGCGGCAGAACACGCGGGCGCGGGGCGCGTGCGCGGCGATGGCGGTGACGTCCTCGACGCTGTCGGTGGCGAACGTACGGACACCTAGGCGGTGGGCTTCGGCGATGTCCTGGTCGGACTTGACTGTGTTGCCGTAGTGGATGCGGTTCGGCGGCGCGCCGGCGTTGAGGGCCTGGGTGATTTCGGCGGGGCTCGCCGCGTCGAAGCCGGCGCCTGCGGCGGCCAGTGTGCGGAGGACTTCGTCGACCGGGCAGGCCTTGAGTGCGAACCGGATGCGGGTACCGGGCAATTCGTCGAGCAGGGTGGCGTATTGGTGCTCTATGCCGGTGAGGTCGTAGAGGAGGCGGTCCGTGGTGACGGTGCGGGTGCGTCGTGGTTGAGCGCGCAGTTCCCCGCGCCCCTTCAGGGCGCTCATGCGCGGGCCGCTTCCATGAGTGCGGGCCAGGCCTCGATCAGGTCGGCGAAGGATTCGATGTCCTGCTCGGCCTCGTCCAGTAACCCGGCCCGCTCCGCCGCGAGTTGGTCCGCGAAGGCCGCGTACCGGCCGCCCAGTTTGCGGTACGCCGTGTCGATGCGGTCCAGGCGCCAGATGTTCTCCGTGCGGTCCCGGGCCGTGCTCTCGCGCAGGAAGTCCACGATCCGGTCGGGGCGGACCTGGTGCCGGTCGTCCAGCAGACCCGCGCCCTCGGCCGCCATCCGGTCGTAGACGTCGTGGAAGTAGAGCATCGAGAGGAGGAACTTCACGAACCGGCGTTGGTAGGCCGGGAAGCCGGTGTCGGTGCGGCGTTCGGGGGTGTGGAAGTTCTCGATGTGGCGGTTGTGGAGGATGCCGGGCAGGCCCGCGTCGTGGACGAGGTGCAGGAGGAAGTAGTCGCTGCCGATGGTGTCGGTGGCGGGTGGGAGGGGGACGCGCTCGTACACCGCGCGGTCGAAGGCGACGTTGCACATGTCGACGCGCATGGGGTCGACCAGGGTGAGGGTCGAGTCGTCGCCGGTGAAGGGGGCGGTGCCCGCGCCGGTGAAGGACTCCTCGACCAGCGCGCGTGTGCGGTCCTCCGGCCAGTCGCCGGGTGCCCAGAGGCTGACCACGTCGTGGTAGACGCCCTCGTCCAGGCGCCGTATCTCCCCGATGTCCACGGAGAGTTCGCCGATGAAGGAGGCCCCGGCCAGGGAGACCGGGCGGTGGGACAGCGCCGGGGCGAGGTCGGTGCGGGTGACGGCGGCCGCGGCCGCGGCGGCGGGACGGCCGAGCCAGGGCAGCTCGTGGTGGACGGGGAACACCGGTCGTCCGGCGTGGAGTTGGTAGGTGCTGTCGGAGTCGCGGCGGTGCACCGAGTCGCAGCCGAGGGCGGCGGCCAGCAGGAAGGCGCGGTTGGTGCAGGCGCCGTAGGAGACGGCGGGCGGGAGCAGGAGGTGGAGCAGGCGGTCCCGGTCCGGCAGGCCGGTGCGCTCGATCGTGCGGCGCAGCCAGGCGCGTTGCCGTTGCTCGTCGTAGTGGTGGACGGTCACGCCCCGGTGTGCGGGCAGGGCGGCGACCGTGCGGGTGTGCTCGGCCCGGGTGCGGTCGTCGGCGGAGTCCAGGATCAGCAGCTGGACGTCGGCATCGAAGTGCCGGGCCGCGTAGGTGGCTTCGGCGTGCAGGGCGGTGATGGTGGCGGAGCAGGCCCGGTTGGTGGGCAGGGTGAGGCAGACGCGGTTCACCGGGCACCTTCCGCGGCGGCCCAGGAGTCGAGGCCGAGCAGCCTGCGCCCCAGGTCGTTCAGTTCGGCGGGGCCGTAGCGGAGGGCTTCGGGCCTGCGGGCGTCGCCGAGCAGGGTGGCGTTCCAGTCCGGGGTGGCGAGGGTGCGCCAGGACTCCACGCGGGAGTCGCGCAGGGCCGTGTGGTCCTCCAGCGCGGGCATCATCGACAGGTACTGGACGGCTCGGACAGCGTTGTCAGAGAGGTTGGGCGCGACGCCGTGGGCGAGCAGCCCGTTGAAGATCAGCAGGTCGCCGGCCTGGAGGTCGGGGCGGACGACCGGGAACTCGGCGCGGTCGGTGTTCGGGCGGACCGGGTCGCGGCCGGACGGCTGGGCGACGCGCCACTCCTCGAAGCGGCGGAAGAGTTCGGGCGCGCACTGGAAGCCGCCGAGTTCGGGGCGGGTGTCGGTGAGCGCGATGATGCCCTGCACGCGCTGCGGCAGCACGGCGAGGGTGGTGTCGACGTCCCAGTGCAGCTCGATGTCGAAGCCCTCGTCGGTGGGCTCGATCAGGGAGCGGGAACGGGTGTGCCTGTTGGGCGGGTTGAGGTTCAGGCGGTCCAGGGTGACCCACAGTTCCGGGCTGTCCCAGACGTCCACGAAGGCGTCGTGGACGCGCTGGCTCTGCCGGCTGTCCCAGATGAGCTGGTGGTGGTAGGCCTCGACGAAGCCGTAGATGTAGAGGTGCCGGTCGAGTTCGGAGCGGAACTCCGGTTCCTCGTACCAGGTGTCGGGGCGGTCGGGTTCGAGCCCCTGGAACTCCCAGGCGAAGTCGAGGAGGGCCTTGGCCTCGCCGGGGGTGATGGCCTCGCGTACGACGACGTAGCCGTACGTCTGCCAGAAGGCGAAGTCCTCCTCCGACAGCACGCGCAGCGGCTGGGTCTTCTGGAGGTCGCGCAGGGGGGTCGGGGCGAGGTAGGTCTCGCCGTCGGCGCTGAAGTAGGGGCGGCTGGTCGCCGCGCGGTGGAGGAAGGGGTGGGGCGTCTGCATGCGATTCCTCTGGAACTGGAACACAGGTGCGGTTGAGATCCGGGAAAAGAGCAAGATCGAGTGGGCCGCCCGCTGCGGCGGGCGGCCGGTGAGCCCGTGTGTCAGCCCGCGACGACGGCTTCCGCCGCCGCCACACCGCAGACCCGGGCGGCGCCGTACGTGGCGATGTGCGGGGCGCCGCGCGGCGGGGCCTGGGGCAGGCCCATCTCGACCACGACCGTGTCGGGCCGGGCGGCGAGCAGGGTGTCGAGCGCGGAGCGCATCCAGTCGTGCCGGTGCTCGTCGCGGACCACGGCGACGATCCGGCGGCCGCCGGCCGCGGCGAGGACGGCGGCACCGGCGCCCTCGCCGGTGAAGGAGCCGGAGGCACTGCCGGGCAGCAGCCGCTCCAGCTCGGCGGCGACACCCCAGGGGGTCTGGTCGCCGACGGCGATGTTCGGGGCCGGGTTGAACTGGGCGACGTACACCGGTGCGGTGACCGGTGCGGCGGCGCCCGCGCGGGTCACGGTCAGCGCGCGGCGGGCCGCGACCAGGCCGATCTCCGGGTCGGCCGGGGTCTTCTGCGCGTCGCCGCGGGCCGCGACGGTCCAGGCGGCCAGGTCGCGGACCCGGGCCGCCGCGTCGGCGAGCCGCTCCTCGGGCAGTTCGCCGGAGCGTACGGCGGCCACGAGCGCGTCCCGGAGCTTCAGCACGGTGCCCTCGTCGCACAGTCCGCCGCCCACGCAGATGGCGTCGGCGCCGGCCGCGATGGCGAGGACCACGCCGTGCTCCAGGCCGTAGGTGCCGGCGATCGCCCGCATCTCCATGCCGTCGGTGACGATCAGGCCCTGGTAGCCGAGTTCGCCGCGCAGCAGATCGGTGAGGACGCGCCGGGACAGGGTGCCGGGGCGGTCGGGGTCCAGGGCCGGGACGAGGATGTGCGCGCTCATGACGGCCCGGGTGCCGGCGGCGATGGCCGCGCGGAACGGGGGCAGTTCGCGCTCGTACAGCGTGTCGGCGTCGACGTCGATGCGGGGTACGGCGTGGTGGGAGTCGACGTTGGTGTCGCCATGGCCGGGGAAGTGCTTGGTGCAGGCGGCGACGCCGGTGGACTGGAGGCCCTCCACCCAGGCGGCGGTGTGCCGGGCCACCAGGTCGGGGCTCGCGCCGAAGGAGCGGACGCCGATGACGGGGTTGTCCGGGTTGGCGTTGACGTCGGCGGAGGGCGCCCAGTCGAAGGTGACGCCGCAGGCGGCCAGGCGCCGGCCCAGTTCGCGCGAGACGGCCCGGGTGAGGTCGGGGTCGTCGACGGCGCCGAGGGCGTGGTTGCCGGGGAAGGAGGAGCCGGTGCGCACGTCGAGGCGGGTGACGTCGCCGCTCTCCTCGTCGATGGCGACCAGCAGGTCGTCGCGTTCGGCGCGCAACTGCCGGGTGAGCGCGGTGACCTGCTCCTCGCTGACGACGTTGCGGCCGAACAGGGCGACGGAGGCGAGGCCCTCGCCGAGGCGGCGGCGCACCCAGTCGGGCGCGGTGGTGCCGTCGAACCCCGGTTGCAGCACCGCGAGGGCGTCCCGGGTCAGGGCGTCGCCCGCGGCGGAGCCGCTGCCGGATGCGGTGGTGGCGTGGGTGGTCATCGGGGGCGTCATCCCTTCACGGCGCCGTCGGTCAGACCGCTGACAGCCTTGCGTTGCAGGAAGATGAAGAGGATCAGGATGGGCAGCGCGAACAGGGACGAGGCGGCCATGGTGGCGCCCCAGTCGTCGCCGAAAGCGGTCTGGAACTGGGACAGCCACAGCGGCAGGGTCTGCTTCTCGACGTCCTTGTTGAGGATCAGGACGAGCGGGAACTCGTTCCAGGCGGTGATGAAGCCGAACAGCGAGGTCGCCATCAGGCCGGGCGCGAGCAGCGGGAAGATCACCTTGACGAAGGCCTGGGTGCGGGTGCACCCGTCGACCATCGCCGACTCCTCCAGCTCCTTGGGCACGGCGGCGACATAGCCGCGCAGGGTGAGGATGGTCAGCGGGAGCACCATCATCGTGT
This sequence comes from Streptomyces sp. NPDC029138, assembly GCF_055564375.1. Lineage (NCBI taxonomy): Bacteria > Bacillati > Actinomycetota > Actinomycetes > Kitasatosporales > Streptomycetaceae > Streptomyces > Streptomyces sp. NPDC029138. Next base: position 52,700 of record NZ_JBVHWM010000046.1, on the reverse strand, counting down.
AGAAGACGGTGAGCGGGACGAGGCTGTCCAGCATGTCGTTGTCGCGGACGATCATGTAGATGGCGATGATCATGACCTCCCAGGGGGCCATCTGCGCCAGCATGAACGTCACGATGAGACCGCGCCGGCCCCTGAACCGCATCCGCGCGAGGGCGAAGGCCGCGAACAGGGCGATGACGAGCGAGAAGACGACCGACAGGACCGTGACGGTGACGGAGTTGAGGACCAGGGTCCAGAAGTGGTCGGCGTCGACGGCCTTCTTGAAGTGGTCGAGGGTGGCGTTCGTCGGGAACCACACCGGGTCGTCGGCGATGATGTCGCCGGTCGGCTTGAAGGCCGTGGCGAACATCCAGTAGACGGGGAACACGAAGCCGACGAAGAGGACGACGGCGGTCGCGTTGGGCCAGAGACGGCCGAAGAGCGAGCGCTTCACAGCTCGTCCTCCTCTTGCTTGAGCACCATGCGCAGGTAGTACGAGGTGATGACGAGCAGGACCAGGATGGTCAGGAAGGAGATCGCCGCGCCGAGTCCGAAGTGCTGGTTGCCGACGCCCTCGACGTAGGCGTAGATCGGCAGGGTCTCGGTGAGGTGGTCGGGGCCGCCCTCGTTCATCGCGAAGATCTGCGCGAAGGCCTTGAAGACCCAGATGACTTCGAGGAACGTCGTGGCGTACAGGAACGGCCGCAGGAAGGGCAGGGTCACCGAGGTGAAGCTCTTCCAGGCGCCGGCGCCGTCCAGGGAGGCGGCCTCGTACAGCTCTTTGGGGATCGTGGTGGTGGCCGCGTAGAGGTTGATCGCCACGAAGGGTATGGACTGCCAGACGATGAGCAGGGTGACCACGGCGAAGGTGGAGAACTGGGTCTGGAGCCAGTTGTGGTCGGCCATGGAGTGCCAGCCGAGCTTGTCCAGCACCCAGTTGACGACGCCGAAGCGCTGGGCGAACAGCCACTGGTAGACGGTGGTGGCCGCGACGACCGGCATGGCCCAGGCGAGGACGAGGCCCACCATGAGCAGCAGCCGCATCTTCTTGCCGAGGCGGGCGAGCAGCAGCCCGACCAGGGTGCCGACCGCCATGATCAGTACGACGTTGACCGCGGTGAAGACGACGGAGCGCTCGACGACGCGCCAGAAGTCCCCGCCGGTCAGTACCTCCCGGTAGTTGTCGACGCCGTTCCACTCGGTGAGGTGCTGGATGAGCTGGCGCGGGTTGAGGTTCTGGAACGACAGCATGCCGTTCTTGACCAGGGGCCAGCCGAGCAGCACCACGGTGGCCAGCAGCGCGGGCAGCAGGAGCAGGTAGGGGGCGGCGGCTCGGCGGCGGGACGGGCCGTCGGCGGTGCGGCTGTCACCGCGCGGCGGGGCCGGCACCCGGGCCTTGCGGACAGCGGGCTCCCCGGCCGTGTCCGTGCCTTCGGTCTGCACTGACATGAGTTGCCATCTCTTCCGTGGCCGTACGGACGACACAGGTGAGCCGGGGGCGCGAGCGCGGCGCCCCCGGCGCGGTCATCAGTTCTGCTGGGCCAGGCGCTTGTTGATCTCGTCCTCGACCTGCTTGGCGGCGTCCGCCGGGGACTTGCCGTTCAGCACGGCCGTCATGTACGACTTGATCGGGTTCGGGTTGTTCTCCACCGCGCCCCACTCGGGGATCAGCGGGGTGGTGCCACCGACGGCGGCGCCGGGAGCGGCGGCCTCGGCGACGGCGTTGCCCTTGAGGTTGGACTCCAGGGACTGCTTGTTCGGGATGACGCCGTTGAGCTTGGCCAGCTCGCCCTCGTACTGGTCGGACAGGGCGATCTTCAGGAACTCCTTGGCCAGGGCCTGCTTCTTGCTGCCCTCGGCGACGGCGAGGTTGGAGCCGCCGAGGAAGACGCCCTCGGGCTTGTCCGCGGCCTCACCGGGGATGGTGAAGTAGCCGAGGTCCTTCTCGATGGCCTTGTTGGCCTGGACGGCCGTACCGGCCTCCCAGCCCATGCCGATGAAGGCGCCGGTCTTGCCCTTGGCGAAGACCTCGGCCTGCTGCGGGGTGGCCTCGTCCTTGTCCTTGGGGGCCTTGGAGAAGGAGGCGTACTTCTTGTAGATCTCCATGGCCTTGGCGACCTTCGGGTCACCGAGGTTGGAGACGTACTTGTCGCCCTCCTTCTTCACCAGGTCGGCGCCCTGGCCGATGGTCAGGCCGTCGAAGAAGTACCAGTTCTGGCCGGGCAGGTAGATCGGCTCGGCGTCGGTCTTCTTGTCGATGGCCTGGAGGTCCTCGAAGAACTCGTCCCGGGTCTTCGGGGTGTCCTTGATGCCGGCCTCGGCCCAGATCTTCTTGTTGTAGATGACGACACGGTTGGCGAAATACCAGGGGGCGGCGTACTGCTTGCCGTCGTAGACGGAGGACTGCGAGACCGACGGCGTCCAGTCGGCGCCGATCTCCTTCTTCAGGTCGCTCAGGTCGGCGAGGCCGCCGGTGGCCGCGTAGGCCGGGGTCTGGGTGTTGCCGACCTCCAGCACGTCCGGCGGGTTGGACTCGGAGAGGGCGGTGGTGATCTTCTGCTGGATCCCGTCCCACTTCTGCGTCTCGAACTTCAGCTTGGCACCGGTCTTCTTCTCGAACGCGGCCGTGACGTCCTTGACCCACTGGTCCGGCGTGGAGCCGTCCATGGCCCAGACCGTCAGGGTCTGGCCCTTGAAGCTGTCCGGTCCCGCGTTCTTGCCGCTGTCGTCGCCGTCGTCCCCGCCGCACGCCGACACGGAGACCATCATGCCCGCGATCACGATCGCGGCCGCAAGCTTGCGCTTCACGCCACCCTCCTCAGGGATGCCACTAACCCCCCACGCCCTCGGCGGTGACCTGCGTACGACGCTGTTGCACGTAGGGCTCGGGACCTGGCCACTAATGGTGTAGACCAGTACGGTGGAGCTTGGCCTAGACCTTTTGGAGTGTCAAGGGTGGTTCGGAAGCCGGTCCCGGCCGTTACGAGAAAGTCACCGGAGTGCGTCCGTCCGCATTCCGTCCCTTTCGCCCGGACCGTTCAGTTGGACTAGACCATAGGGCAGTTGGTCGCTATAACGGGAGACCGTCGACACAGCCGGGAAGGCAGGCATGACCACCGACGTCAGCAGCGCCCAGCCGCACAGGGGGGCGTCCGGCCGCACCGCGCGCGTGCCGAAGTACTACCGGATCAAGCAGCACTTGCTCTCGATGGCCGAGGCGCTGCAACCCGGTTCGGCCATGCCGGCGGAGCGTCTGCTCGCCGTCCGGTTCGACACCTCCCGGACCACCGTCCGGCAGGCGCTCCAGGAACTCGTGGGCGAGGGCCGGCTCGACCGCATCCAGGGCAAGGGCACCTTCGTCGCCCAGCCGAAGCTGTACCGCACGCTCCATCTCACCTCGCACACCGAGGACATGCGGGCCCAAGGCCTCACGCCGGCCTCGCAGATGCTGGACATCGGGGAGGCCCCGGCCGACGAGAAGCTGGCGGGGCTGCTGGGCATCGGGATCGGCGAGAAGGTGCTGCGCATCGAGCGGCTGCGGCTGGCCAGCGGCGACCCGATGGCGATCGAGACGACCCATCTGTCCGTACGCCGCTTCCCGGGCCTGCGCCGGTCCCTCGCCACGTACCCCTCGCTCTACACGGCGCTCGCCGAGGTGTACGGCGTCCATCTCGCCGAGGCCGACGAGACCATCGAGACGTCGCTGTCGACCCCGCGGGAAGCGCAGTTGCTCGGCACGGACGTGGGGCTGCCGATGCTGCTGCTGTCCCGGCACTCGCGGGACGCGACGGGGACCCCGGTGGAGTGGGTGCGTTCGGTGTACCGGGGTTCCCGCTACAAGTTCGTGGCCGCCCTGCGCCGGCCGGGCACCCCGGTGGTCCGGCGGAGGACGGCTCCGCCGGACCGTGACGCCGGCCGCGCCTGAAGAAGGGGACGCGGGTACCGGTCGCGGATCAGCGAACGGGCATGGCCGGTACCTTCGCCGACGACTTGCCCGGCGCCTTCGGTGACGACTTGCCCGGCGCCTTCGGTGACGACTTGCCGGACTCCTTCGCCGACGGCGAGGACGTGTCGTTCCCGGCGAGCTCGATGTTCTGGTGCGACACCGCGTGGAAGGACGGCAGCACGATGATGCCGGACGGGCGCAGCTCCGTGAGGGTGGCCTCCACCCGTGCCGCCCCCGCCTTCAGCACCTCCGGCGAGGCCTTGCCGGAGTGCTCCCACCGGTGTTCGGCACCGTCGCACTGGGCGACACTGCCGCCGATGCCATGGTGGAGGCCGGGGTCGCTCTGGCTGACCGAGGAGCTGACGAGCACCGGTCCGGTGCCGCCGGTGCAGCGGTAGGTGCCGGAGAGCGTCACCATGCCGTCGGACGCGATCCGGCCGACCGGATCGACGGTGATCACCTCGGAGGGGTCGGCGGCGGCCGGGCCGATGGCAGCGAAGAGCAGGGCGGTGGCGCCGAGGGCCGTGGCGACGACGGGGCGTAGGGGCATGGGATACCTCCGGGTTCCAGGGGGTCGAGGGCTTCCACTCGTACCCGGCGGCCGGGTCGGCGGGCGTGACCGTCACCCCTTCGGTGGCGCGTCACGACACCGTCCGGGCCGGTCACGGCGGGCCGCGGCCGGAGGCACCGGGGGCTACGGCAGTACGGCGAAGCCGTCCAGCTCCACCAGCGCCCGCTCGTCCCACAGGCGTACGACCTCCACCACGGCCATCGCCGGATAGTCGCGGCCCGCCGACTCCTGCCAGATCCGGCCGAGTTGGCGCGCGTGGGCGCGGTACGCGGCGACGTCCGTGGCGTAGACGGTGACCCGGGCGAGGTCGGCGGGCGTGCCGCCGGCCGCGCGCAGGGCGGTGAGGAGGTTACCGAGGGCCTTCGCGAACTGCTCGGGCAGCGTGTCGCCGGTGATCTTGCCGTCGGCGTCCAGGGCGGTCTGCCCGGCGAGGAACACCACGCGGGAGCCGGCCGCGACGACGGCGTGCGAGAAGCCCGTGGGCGGGGACAGCTCGGGCGGGTTGACGCGCTCGGTCGTCACCGGGCCTCCTTCTGTGCCGTGGCGTACAACTCCTTGGCGATGATGCCGCGCTGGACCTCGCTGGCACCCTCGTAGATGCGCGGCGCGCGCACCTCGCGGTAGAGGTGTTCGAGGAGGTGGCCGCGGCGCAGGGCGCGGGCGCCGTGCAGCTGGACGGCGGTGTCGACGACGTACTGCGCGGTCTCGGTGGCGAGCAGCTTGGCCATCGCGGCGCGCCGGGGCACGTCGGCGGCTCCGGCGTCGTGGGCCGCGGCGGCCGCGTACACCATGAGCCGGGCCGCCTCGGTGCGCAGGGCCATCTCGGCGACCTGGTGGGAGACGGCCTGGAGGTCCATCAACTTCCCGTGGAACGCCTCGCGTCGGCTGGTGTGGCCGACGGTGGCGTCCAGCGCGGCCTGGGCCATGCCGACCGCGAAGGCGCCGACGCTGGGGCGGAAGAGGTTGAGGGTGCCCATGGCGACGGCGAAGCCGTGGTCGGGCTCGCCGAGCACATCGGTGGCGGTGACCGGCACGGCGTCGAAGTCGAGGGCGCCGATGGGGTGCGGCGAGATCATCTCCAGGGGGCTGCCGGTGAGTCCGGGCCGGTCGGCGGGGACGAGGAAGGCGGTCACGCCACGGGCACCGGCGCCGGGCGTGGTGCGGGCGAAGACGGTGTAGAAGTCGGCCTCGGGGGCGTTGGAGATCCAGCACTTGGCGCCGGTGAGCCGCCAGCCGTCGCCGTCGGGCTCGGCCGCGAGGGCCAGTGCCGCCGCGTCCGACCCGGCGCCGGGCTCGCTCAGCGCGAAGGCGGCGACCGCGCCGCCGTCGGCGACCCGGGGCAGCCAGCGCTCCCGCTGGGCCGGGGTGCCGTGGGCGTGCACCGGGTGGGCGCCGAGGCCCTGGAGGGCGAGGGCGGTCTCGGCCTCGGTGCAGGCCTGGGCGAGGGACTCCCGCATCAGGCACAGGTCCAGCGCACCGGAGTCGAACAGCCGGGCGAGCAGGCCCAGTCGGCCGAGTTCGGCGAGGAGGGGCCGGTTGACGCGGCCGGGTTCCCCCTGGTCGGCGAGCGGGCGCAGCCGTTCGGCGGCCAGCTCGCGCAGCTCGGCACACCAGGCGGTCTGCTCCGGTCCGAGCGAGAATGCGGACACAGCCGGTCCTCCCTCCGGGGGCGGGCCCGTGGCCGTCCCCACGCCCTTCCCTACCCACCTCCTGACGTTATCGCGCACAGTTGACTGCCGTCACCAACACGATACGCTCGATGCGCGAGCCCACCAGAAAGCCCGTTCGGACATCGGTCGCGGACATCGGTCACGGCAAGGGGGCGGACCACCATGCATCTCTCGGCCCACGTCGACACCTTCGCGCGCGACCATCTGCCCCCGCCCCACGAGTGGCCCGAGCTGCGGTTCGACCTGCCGGAGCTGCGGTACCCCGATCGGCTGAACTGCGCCGCCGAACTCCTGGACCACGCCGACCCGGCCCGCCCGGTCTTCCACACCCCGGACGGCCCCACCTGGACCTACGGCGAGCTGCGCGCGCGGGTCGACCGGATCGCGCACGTGCTCACCGGCACCCTGGGCGTGGTCCCGGGCAACCGGGTGCTGCTGCGCGGCCCGACCACGCCCTGGCTCGCCGCCTGCTGGCTGGCCGTGCTGAAGGCGGGCGCCGTCGCGGTCACCGTGCTGGCCCAGCAGCGCCCGCACGAGCTGGCGACCATCTGCGAGATCGCCCGGGTCGGACACGCGCTGTGCGACATCCGGGTGGTGGACGACCTGGCGAAGGCCGCGATACCCGGGCTGCGGATCACCACGTACGGCGGTGACACCCCCGACGACCTCCTGCGCCGCCCCGCCCCCGTCGACCCCTACCCGGCGGTGGACACCGCCTCCGACGATGTCGCCCTGATCGCGTTCACCTCCGGCACGACGGGTCGCCCGAAAGGGTGCATGCACTTCCACCGGGATGTGCTGGCGACAGCGGACACCTTCTCCCGGCATGTGGTGCGCCCCCATGGGGACGACGTCTTCGCGGGCAGTCCCCCGCTGGGCTTCACCTTCGGCCTCGGTGGACTGGTGATCTTCCCGCTGCGGGCCGGCGCCAGCTCCCTGCTGCTCGAACAGGCGGGCCCACGCCAACTGCTCCCCGCGATAGCCGAGCACCGCGTCTCGGTCCTGTTCACCGCGCCGACCGCCTACCGCGCCATGCTGGAGGAGCTGGACACGTACGACGTCTCCTCCCTGCGGCGCTGTGTGTCGGCCGGCGAGAACCTGCCCGTGGCCACCTGGCGGGCCTGGCACGACCGCACGGGTCTGCGCGTCATCAACGGCATCGGCGCCACCGAGTTGCTGCACATCTTCATCTCCGCCGCCGACGAGCAGATCCGGCCCGGAAGCACGGGCCTGCCGGTGCCGGGCTGGCAGGCGCGCGTCCAGGACGCCGACGGCAGGCCCGTGCCCGACGGCGAGCCCGGCCTGCTGGCCGTACGCGGCCCGGTCGGCTGCCGCTACCTGGCCGATCCCCGGCAGCGGGAGTACGTCCGGGGCGGCTGGAACATCACCGGTGACACCTACGTCCGCGAGGCCGACGGCTACTTCCGCTATGTGGCCCGCGCCGACGACATGATCATCTCTGCCGGCTACAACATCGCGGGCCCCGAGGTCGAGGAGGCGCTGCTGCGCCATCCCGACGTGACCGAGACGGCGGTCGTCGGCCACCCCGACGAGGCCCGCGGCCAGGTGGCGGTCGCCTACACGGTGCTGCGCGCCGGGGCCCGGCGCGACCCGGAGGCGCTGCGCGCGTTCCTCACCTCCCGGCTGGCGCCCTACAAATGCCCGCGCGAGTTCGTCTTCCTCGACGCGCTGCCCCGCACGGCCACCGGCAAGTTGCAGCGGTTCCGGCTGCGCACCGGAGGTGACCAGCAGTGATGCCGACGACCTAAAATGATCAACGTGTCCGAGCAACACGCCCCCAGGTCCCTCATCGTCACGCTCTACGGCGCGTACGGCCGCTTCATGCCCGGCCCGGTGCCCGTCGCCGAGCTGATCCGGCTCCTGGCCGCGGTCGGCGTGGACGCTCCCTCCGTACGTTCCTCGGTGTCCCGGCTCAAACGGCGCGGCCTGCTGCTGCCGGCCCGCACGGAGTCCGGCGCGGCCGGGTACGAACTCTCCGCCGAGGCACGCCAGTTGCTGGAGGACGGCGACCGGCGCATCTACGCAGGCGTGCCCGTCGCCGACGAGGGATGGGTGCTCGCGGTGTTCTCGGTCCCGGAGTCGGAGCGGCAGAAACGGCATGTGCTGCGCTCCCGGCTGGCCGGCCTGGGCTTCGGCACGGCGGCCCCGGGGGTGTGGATCGCCCCGGCCCGGCTGTACGAGGAGACGGAACACACCCTGCGCCGGCTGCGCCTGGACGCGTACGTGGACTTCTTCCGCGGCGAGCACCTGGGCTTCGCGGCCACGGCCGAGGCGGTGGGGCGCTGGTGGGACCTTGCCGCGATCGCCAAGGAGCACGAGCGTTTCCTGGACGCGCACGCGCCCGTGCTCCAGGCCTGGGAGCGCCGGCCGGGCACCCCGCCCCAGGAGGCGTACCACGACTACCTCCTCGCCCTCGACTCCTGGCGCCACCTCCCCTACACCGACCCGGGCCTGCCCACCCACCTCCTCCCGGCCAACTGGCCGGGCGTCCGCTCGGCGCGCGTCTTCCGCCGCCTGCACGAGCGGCTGCGCGACGCGGGGGCGGAGTTCGCGGGGCTGTGACACCCAGCGTTCCACGGACCGTACGCCGAGGCCGGGGAAGAGGACGGACGCACCGGCCGGCAACCGGGCAGCGGCGGACCGGCCGGGCTCACCGGCGCGGACGCCCCGGGCCGGATCACCCTGCGCACGGCGAGGCCGCCGGCCCTCGCCGCGTACGCCGTCTCCCGCCGTACCGGAACGCGCCACCTGATCGGCCCGGCGGACGGCGACCGACCGACGGCCCGGTGGGCCTCAGCCGCTGAGGGAGAGCCGGGGCCTCGGGGCGTCCGTGCGGCCGGTGCGCGGGCGCCGGCTGCCCGCCCGGTAGGGCGCGGGCCACACCGCGCCCGGGCCCTCGTAGCCCTGCTCGGCCGCCGCGTGCAGGGTCCAGTGCGGGTCGTACAGGTGCGGCCGGGCCAGTGCGCACAGGTCCGCGCGGCCCGCCAGGATCAGCGAGTTGACGTCGTCCCACGAGGAGATCGCGCCGACCGCGATCACCGGGACGCGGACCTCGTGCCGGATGCGGTCGGCGAACGGCGTCTGGTACGACCGCCCGAACTCCGGCCGCTCCTCGGCCACCACCTGCCCGGTGGAGACGTCGATGGCGTCGGCGCCGTGCGCGGCGAAGGCGCGGGCGATCTCGACGGCGTCCTCGGCACTCGTCCCGCCCTCCGCCCAGTCGGTCGCCGAGATCCGGACGGTCATCGGCCGCTCGGCCGGCCACACCGCGCGGACGGCGTCGAAGACCTCCAGCGGGAACCGCAGCCGCTTCTCCAGGGAGCCGCCGTAGGCGTCGGTGCGGTGGTTGGTGAGCGGGGAGAGGAAGCCGGAGAGCAGATAGCCGTGGGCGCAGTGCAGTTCGAGCAGGTCGAAGCCGGCCCGGGCGGCCCGCCAGGCCGCCGCCGCGAACTGCTCGCGGATGTCGGTGAGCTGGGCGCGGGAGAGCTGGCGCGGGATCTGGCTGTCCGGCCTGTACGGCAGCGGGGAGGGGGCGACGACGGGCCAGTTGCCGCTGGGCAGCGGCTCGTCCATGCCCTCCCACATCAGCTTCGTGGAGCCCTTGCGGCCGGAGTGCCCGAGCTGTACGCCGATCGCGGCGCCCGGTGCCTGGCGGTGCACGAAGTCGGTGACGCGCCGCCACGCCTCGGCCTGTCGGCCGGTGTAGAGGCCCGCGCAGCCGGGGGTGATCCGGCCCTCCTCGCTGACGCACGCCATCTCGGTCATCACGAGGCCGGCCCCGCCGAGGGCGCGGGCGCCCAGGTGGACGAGGTGGAAGTCGCCGGGGACGCCGTCGGTGGCGGAGTACATGTCCATCGGTGACACGACGACCCGGTTGCGCAGGGTGAGGCCGCGCAGCCGGAACGGCGTGAACATCGGGGGCGTGCCGGGCGGGCAGCCGAACTCGCGTTCCACGGCCTCGGTGAAGCGGGCGTCGCGCAGCCGGAGGTTGTCATGGGTGACGCGGCGGCTGCGGGTGAGCAGGTTGAAGGCGAACTGGCGGGGCGGCTGGCGCAGGTACAGCCGCAGGTTCTCGAACCACTCCAGGCTGGCCCGGGCGGCCCGCTGGGTGGAGGCGACGACGGGTTTGCGCTCCTCCTCGTAGGCCGCCAGCGCCCTGGGCACGTCCGGCTGTTCCGTCAGACAGGCGGCCAGGGCGAGGGCGTCCTCGACGGCGAGCTTGGTGCCGGAGCCGATGGAGAAGTGGGCGGTGTGGGCGGCGTCGCCGAGGAGGACGACGTTGCCGTGCGACCAGTGGTCGTTGACCACGGTACGGAAGGTGGTCCAGGCGGACTGGTCGGAGCGCAGGGGGCGTCCGCCGAGCGCGTCGGCGAAGACCTTGGCGCAGCGTTCGACGGACTCCTGCGCGGTGAGTTCGTCGTATCCCGCCGCCCGCCAGACCTCCTCGCGCATCTCGATGATCACCGTGGAGGCGTCCGCCGCGTAGGGGTAGCCGTGCAGTTGCATCACGCCGTGTTGGGTCTCGGCGATCTCGAAGCGGAAGGCGTCGAAGGCGAAGTCGGCGGCGAGCCAGATGTAGCGGCAGTGGTGTGCGGCCACATGGGGGCGGAACACATGGGCGTAGGTCTCGCGGGTGGTGCTGTGGACCCCGTCGGCGGCGATGACGAGGTCGTGGCTCTCCGAGAGCCGGTCGAGGGGCGGCGCCTTGGTGGAGAACCGCAGTTCCACACCGAGGGAGCGGCAGCGTGCGTGCAGGATCTCCAGGAGCCGGTGCCGGCCGAGCGCGGCGAATCCGTGGCCGCCGGAGCGGTGTCGTACACCGCGACGCACTATGTCGATGTCGTCCCAGCGGACGAAGTCCTGCCGCAGAGCCTCGTAGACCACGGGGTCGGCGTGTTCTATGCCGCCGAGGGTCTCGTCGGAGAGGACCACGCCGAAGCCGAAGGTCTCATCGGGGGCGTTGCGTTCCCAGACGGTGACGTCGCGGGTGGGGTCGAGGCGTTTCAGCAGGGCTGCCGCGTAGAGCCCGCCGGGGCCTCCGCCGATGATCGCCACGCGCAGGGGGCGGCTCGGCACCGTCGGCGACCGCGGGTTCGTTGTGGCTTCTCGCGCAGTTGCCCGCGCCCCTTCGGCCGGACCGGTCACCGTCCCCTCCATTTGGGAGGGCGCTTCTCCGTGAAGGCCGCGTGGAACTCGGCGTAGTCCTCGCCGTTCATCAGGAGGGCCTGGGTCGAGGCGTCCAGTTCCACCGAGGCCGCCAGGGGCATGTCCAGTTCGGCGGTGAGCAGGGCCTTGGTCTGGGCGTGGGCCAGGGCCGGGCCCTCGGCCAGGCGGCGGGCCAGCTCGGCGGCCGCCTGGTCCGCCCGGCCCTCCTCCGCCAGCTCGCTGATCAGGCCGATCCGCTCGGCCTCCGGGGCCCGTACCGGCTCGCCCAGCATCAGCAGGCGGGTGGCGTGACCGAGGCCGACGACCCGGGGCAGCAGGTAGGCCGCGCCCATGTCGCCGCCGGACAGGCCGACGCGGGTGAAGAGGAAGGCGAAGCGGGCCGAGGGGTCCGCGATCCGGAAGTCGGCCGCCAGGGCGAGGACCGCGCCCGCGCCGGCCGCCACGCCGTGCACCGCCGCGATCACCGGGAACGGGCATTCGCGGAGCGCCCGGACGACCTGGCCGGTCATCCGGTTGAAGTCGAGCAGCTGGGCCGTGTCCATGGACAGCGTGGCGCCGATGATCTCGTCCACGTCGCCGCCGGAGCAGAAGCCGCGGCCCTCCCCGGCCAGGACGAGGGCGCGCACCGAGCGCTCCCGGGACAGCTCGGCGAGCAGATCGCGCAGGTCGGCGTAGGCGCCGAAGGTGAGCGCGTTGAGTTTCTCGGGGCGGGCGAGGGTGACGGTGGCCACCCCGTCGGCGATCCGCACCCGTAGGTGTGCCCAGTCGGCGGTGCGGGCGGCGGAGCCGGTGAAGGGACTCATGACGTGCGGCCTCCTAGCGCGGCGGTGCCGTACGTTGCTCTACCCCATGAAGTTATCACCTGTTTGTGACTGTCGTCACCGGGGCGCGACATACCCGTCGGCCGCCTGCCACGATCGGCCGGGTCCCGTCGCATCGGTCACCGGTTGTCGACAGCGCCGTAACAGTGGGGACGCGCGGGCGAGGCGGGCCGTTCGCCTGGGTAGGTCGGCTGGTGCCGGGGCCGGGGGGTCCCGGGCGAAGCCCGGCGACGGCCTTGAGTGGCCGGGCCCGTACCATTCCTACAGTCGAAAGCAGGACAGCCTGCTCCATGAACGGACTCGCCTTGCACGAACGCCCCGCCGAATCGGCCTCCTGGCGCATCGCGCTGCCGCACACGGCAGCGGCGGTGCCCGTGGCGCGCGCCCTGGTGCGCACGGCTCTCACCGAGGTGGAGCACGTGGCCGACTGCGACACGGCGGAGCTGCTCACGGCCGAGCTGGTGGCCAACGCGGTGGAGCACACCGCCGGGCGCGGCCCGATAGAGCTGGTGGTGGAGCTGGCGCCGACCGGCTGCCAGGTCGAGGTGCACGACCCGGACCCGGCGCCGCCCGGGCACCTGACCCGGCCCGTGATCGAGGAGCCCGACGTCTGGCAGGAGGGCGGGCGCGGGCTGCTGCTGATCCGCGCCCTCAGCTCGTCCTGCGGTCACCGCCCCACCCCGTCGGGCAAGGCGGTGTGGTTCAGACTGCCTGTGGTTCCCGCTCAGCGTCGGCCGGCGTGACCTCGGCGGCCGGTCGCGCCAGCGTGGAGTGCCGGCGGCCGTAGCCGCCGTAGACGAGCAGGCCCACCGCGAGGAACACGGCGAACTGGAGCCAGGTCTGCCAGCCCGTCTCGTACATCAGGTAGAGGCAGAAGGCGACGCCGAGCAGCGGGGCAACCGGGTGGAACGGCACCCGGAAGCTGCGGGCGAGGCCCGGTTCGCGTCGGCGCAGGGCGATCACCACGATGTTGACGACGGCCATGATGGCGAGCGTGCCGATGGTGCACAGGTTCATCACGGCGTCGAGGGAGGCGAAGGCCGCCGGGAGCGCGAAGACGACCGCGACGATCAGGGTGCCGGCGACCGGCGTGGAGGTCTTCGGGTCGACCTTCTCGAAGACGCGCGGGATCAGGCCGTCCCGGGACATCGACATCAGGATGCGGGTCTGGCCGTACATCACGGCGAGGACCACGGAGGCGATGGCGACGACCGCGCCGAAGGCGATGACACCGCCGCCGACGGTGGAGCCGGTGACCTCGCCCACGACGTAGGAGAGGGCGGCGGGGCGGGCGGCGACCTGGTCGCCGCCGATGGCCCCGATCGCGGCGAGCGCGACCGCGCAGTACAGCAGGGTCACGAGGCCCATGCACACCATGATCGCGACCGGGATGTCCCGGCGCGGGTTCTTCGCCTCCTCGCCGGCTGTGGTGATCGCGTCGAAGCCGATGTAGGAGAAGAACGCGGCGGTGGTGCCCGCGCCGATGCCGCCGAGGCCCGCCGGGGAGAACGGCGTGAGGTTGCCGTGCTTGAAGGCGCTGTAGCCGATGGCGCAGAAGGCGAGGAGGATCGCGAGCTTCACGGCGGCCATGGCGGCGGTGGCCCGGGCGCTCTCGCGCACCCCGCGCACCAGCAGCACGGAGGCCATGGCGATGACGAGCACGGCGGGGAGGTTGACGAGGCCGCCGTCGCCGGGGCCGGCGGACAGGGCGGCCGGGAGCTGGAGGCCGGTGAGGCTGTGCAGCAGCTCGTTGACGTACTCGCTCCAGCCGACCGCGACGGCCGAGATGGAGACGCCGTACTCCAGCAGCAGGCACCAGCCGACCAGGAAGGCGGTGGACTCGCCGAGGCCGGCGTAGGCGAAGGAGTACGAGGAGCCGGAGACCGGGATGGCGCCGCCCAGCTCCGCGAAGGAGAAGGCGGTGAAGACGCAGGTCAGCGCGGCGAGGAGGAAGGAGATGACGACGGCGGGACCGGCCTGGGCGACGGAGTCGGAGAGGCCGACGAAGATGCCGGTGCCGACGATGGCGCCGACGCCGAAGCAGATGAGCTGGAAGAGGCCCATGGTGCGCTTCAGGCCGTGTCCCTCGCGGTCGGCGCCGGATTCGGCGACGAGCAGGTGCGGGGACTTGATGCGGGGAGCGGGCATTGCGGGTGGTGCTCGTTTCTGGTGGTGCGGGCGCCCGTCGTAGGGGCGCGGCGACGGCTCCGAAAAGGGGTGGCTCGGGGCCGCCGGTCAGGATAAGGCCTGGTGAGGCGGGTCAGGCAAGGCTTTCCCGGGCGAGTGTGGCGACCAGCACCGCCTTGATGGTGTGCAGGCGGTTCTCGGCCTCGTCGAAGACGATCGAGTGGGAGGACTCGAAGACCTCGTCCGTCACCTCCAGCGACGCGAGGCCGTGGGCCTCGTGGATCTGCTGGCCCACGGTGGTGCCGAGGTCGTGGAAGGCCGGCAGGCAGTGCAGGAACTTCACGTCCGGGTTGCCGGTGGCGTGGAGCACGTCCATGGTCACCGCGTAGGGGGCGAGGGCAGCGATCCGCTCGTCCCACACGTCCTTCGGCTCGCCCATGGAGACCCAGACGTCGGTGGCGACGAAGTCCGCGCCCAGGACGCCCTCGGCGATGTCCTCGGTGAGGGTGACGCGGGCGCCGCTGGCCACGGCGAGCGCGCGGGCGCGGTCGACGATCTCCTGGGCGGGCCAGTAGGACTTCGGGGCGACGATCCGTACGTCCATGCCGAGCAGGGCGCCGGTGACGAGGTAGGAGTTGCCCATGTTGAAGCGGGCGTCGCCGAGGTAGGCGAAGGCGATCTTCCGCAGCGGCTTGGCGCTGTGCTCGGTCATGGTGAGCACGTCGGCGAGCATCTGGGTGGGATGCCAGTCGTCGGTGAGGCCGTTGTAGACGGGCACACCGGCGTGCGCGGCCAGTTCCTCGACCTTGGCCTGGCTGTCGCCCCGGTACTCGATGCCGTCGAACATCCGGCCCAGCACGCGCGCGGTGTCCTTGACCGACTCCTTGTGTCCGATCTGCGAGCCCGAGGGGTCGAGGTAGGTCGTGTGGGCGCCCTGGTCGGCGGCGGCGACCTCGAACGCGCAGCGGGTGCGCGTCGAGGTCTTCTCGAAGATCAGCGCGATGTTCCTGCCCCGCAGGTACGGGATCTCGGTCCCGGCCTTCTTGGCGGCCTTCAGCTCGGCGGCCAGCTCGACCAGGCCCCGGAACTCCTCCTCGGTGAAGTCCAGCTCCTTGAGGAAGTGGCGGCCGGCGAGGGCGGTCGGGACTGTCGCCATGGGGGGCGCTCCAGATGTACGACTACAGGGGACCCTGGAAGTCTATACGACCCTTCACATTTCTATGCGATCTCATACGGGGTCCCGCTGCACGGGACAGCTCATGCACCGGGGGCCGCCCCGGCCCCGGCCCAGCTCGCTGCCCGGGATCTCGATCACCTCGATGCCCTGCTTGCGCAGGTGCGTGTTGGTGGTGGAGTTCCGCTCGTAGGCGACGACGACACCGGGCTCGACGGCGAGCACGTTGCAGCCGTCGTCCCACTGCTCGCGTTCGGCGGCGTGCACGTCCTGCGTGGCGGTCAGCACCCGGATCTCGCCGAGGCCGAGCGCGGCGGCGATCGCGCGGTGCATGTGCTCCGGCGGATGGTCGGTGACCTTCAGCTCGCGTTCGCCGACGCCCGGTTCGATGCTGTACGAGCGGAGCATGCCGAGGCCGGCGTACTGGGTGAAGGTGTCGCCGTCGACCATGGTCATCACCGTGTCGAGATGCATGAAGGCACGCCGCTTGGGCATGTCGAGCGCGACGATCGTGCGCGCCGAGCCGGCCGCGAACAGCTTGTGCGCCAGCATCTCCACCGCCTGCGGGGTGGTGCGCTCGCTCATGCCGATCAGCACGGCGCCGTTGCCGATCACCAGGACGTCACCGCCCTCGATGGTGGAGGGGTAGTCCGCCTGTCCCCGGGACCACACGTGGAACGTTTCGTCACGGAACAGCGGGTGGTGGCGGTAGATCGCCTCGAAGTGGACGGTCTCCCGCTGCCGGGCCGGCCAGCGCATGGCGTTGATGGAGACACCGTCGTAGATCCACGCCGAGGTGTCGCGGGTGAAGAGGTGGTTGGGCAGCGGGCGGAGCAGGAAGTCGTCCAGCTCCATGACATGGAAGCGGACCGAGGTCGGTTCCGCGTGCTCCGCCAGGAACTCCCGCTTGGTCATGCCGCCGACCAGGGCCTCGGCCAGCTCGCCCGGGGTCATCCGGTCGAAGGCGGCACGCAGGTGGTCGGTGGCGAGGGGGCCGTACTCCTTCTCGTCGAAGACCCGGTCCAGGACGAGCGCGCGGGCCTCGGACAGGGCCAGGGTCTCGGTGAGCAGGTCCCCGAAGAGGTGGACCTCGACCCCGCGGTCGCGCAGTACGTCGGCGAAGCCGTCGTGCTCGGCGCGCGCCCGGCGCACCCAGAGCACGTCGTCGAAGAGCAGGGCGTCCTTGTTGCTGGGGGTGAGCCTTTTGAGCTCCAGATCCGGCCGGTGCAGGATGACGCGGCGCAGCCGCCCGGCCTCGGAGTCGACATGGAATCCCATGCCTCCATCCTGACCACCGGGGCCGCGCTTCACCCGCCGCTCGGCGGTTTCCGCGCCCGCCGATTTCCGCCCCCGGTGCCGAGAAGCGGAGCCCGGAAGCGTTCCGGAAGCGGACGGTGACTGTCGGCGGAAGCGGGTGCGGAGCTTTGCTGGGGGGTGTGAACAGGTCAGACCGTGCCGGTCGGCGGGAGTGCCGGGCCCCGCTCGTCCGCGCCGCGCAGGAACGCCTCGACCGCCGAGAGGTCGGTCCGCTCCAGCTCCTCGTCCCGGACGACGATGCGCAGCTCGGGGCAGACGGCCGGGTCCTGGCGCAGGCTCTCGGTGAAGGTCTCGACGATCAGCGACAGCAGCTGGGTGTGGTCGAGTTCGACGATGCGGGACAGGCCGGCGCCGATCAGCGGTATCGCCACCGGTTTGAACAGGCCGTGCAGGGCGACCGAGGGCCACAGGCGTTCCAGGCTCAGCCGCAGGTCGGCCGGGGCGGACCGGGCGCGCAGGTCGTTGCCCAGCCGGGAGTAGGCGAGGGCGAAGACCCGGCGTCTGCCGACCGGGACGGGTACGGCCGTGCCGATCGGGTAGCGGGTGCGCCGGCCGCGCGGCTTGGCGCGAACGCTCTCGGTGGCCAGCGGGGTGACCTCCCTGAGCCCGCGGCGCAGTTGGTCGTCCAGCAGCCGGTGCCGACCCCCGAAGAGGCGGTCGACCAGCTGGCCCTGCACGCTCTCCCGGCTGATCACGATGTCGTCGGTGGAGGTGTCGAAGGTGTCGGAGAACCCCACGACCAGGTTGGCGTCCTCCTGGTCGAACAGGTCGCCGCGCACCACGACGACGTCGACCCGCAGCCCGCGCAGGGTGTGCCGCAGCAGTTCGTCGCCGTGCCGCTCGCGCAGCCGGGCGTTCAGGCGGGCGAGGGCGGCGGCGGCCTCGGGGTCGTCCGGCCGTTCCCGGGCGGTCTGTTCGGCCACCGGGAGGGCGAGGTCGTAGCGGCCCAGCGCGGTGTGGCCGGCGATCAGCTCCCGCAGCGCGGTCTCCCTCAGCTGGGTCAGCCGCCGGGCCGGCGCGCGCGCGAACTCCTCGTCCCGCACCTCGGTCAGCGGCCGGCCGCGCCACAGCCGCAGGGCGTCCGTGAGCAGCCGGACGGCCGAGGCCGGTGCCGCGCGCAGCGCGTCACCCACCAGGCGCGTGAACTCGGCGCTGTCCAGCTCGTCGTCGGACAGGTCGAGCCGGTAGGTGCTCTCGGCGCCGCGCGCGGTCGGCAGCCGGCCGGTGCGCACGATCCGGGCGCCGTGTCCCGGGCCGGCCCGGTCGAACGCGCGCCGCAGCTCCAGAATCCGTTTCTGCACCTCGTTGCGGTTGCGCAGGTCCTGGTGCGGCAGCTCCACGGTCGGCTGCCAGACGTCCAGGTACAGCCGGCGCGCGGTGACGGCCTCGCCGTCGGCGGCGACCAGCCGGGCCAGCAGCCGGGCGGTGAGCGGGGTGAGGCGTACGGCGGTACCGTTCACGTCCAGCCGGACGGGGCCGAGAACGCTCACCCGTATGCACGGTGCAGGGGTCTGCACGCGCCTCGCCCCCTCCGCCGCGTGACGTCCCGTCAACAGCGCGGTCAGGGTACCAAGATGACCTGGAGGCAAGCATGCGGTTGACCGGTCCGCGCCCGTCGCCGCGGCCCGCGCGGCTTCGTCTGCTGCGGTCGTGGCGCGAGCGGCGGGTGTTCGCGGGCAGCGTGCTGGCAGCCTTCGGCGGGGTGTCGGCCGTCGTGCAGTTCACCGGCCAGCTGTTCCCGGACGTCGTGTCCCGGCCCGGCCTGGTGCTGGCCGGCTCCGTGACCCTGTGCCTGGCCTGGGGGCTGACCCGGGCACGCCCGCAGGCCGCCGTACGGCAGGAGTTCACCCGCCCGGGGATGACGGTGGTGGTGGAGGAGGGTGATCTCTTCGAGCAGCCCGGCCACCTGGTGGTGGGGTTCACGGACACCTTCGACACCGTCGTGGACGACGGTGTCGTCATCAACGACGGCAGTGTGCAGGGGCAGTTGCTCGCCCGCCGCTACGCGGGGGACGTCCGGCGGCTGGACGCGGAGCTGGCCGCCGCGCTGGCGGGAGTGACCCCGGTGGCGTGGGAGAGCGTGCGGGACAAGCCGCGGGGCAAGCGTGCCCGGTACCCGGTCGGCACGGTCGCCGTCCTCGGCACCCGGCCCGACCTGGTCTTCGCCGTCGCCTACAGCCGGATGGGCAACGACTGTGTCGCCTCCTCCAAGGTGCAGGACCTGTGGCTCGGCCTGGACCGGCTGTGGGACGCCGTCCACCGGCACGGCCAGCTGGAACGCCTCACCATGCCGCTGACCGGTGCGGGCCTGGCCCGGCTGCACGACATGGACGAGGACAGCCTGCTGCGGCTGATCCTGCTGTCCTTCGTCGTGCACTCCTGGGAGCGGCGGATCTGCCGCGAGCTGCGTGTGGTGGTCCGCCCCGGTGAGCTGGGGCGGATCGACCTGCCGGAGACCGGCGCGTTCCTGGCCGGCCTGGCGGCGGGCGCCCGGCGCCATGTCTGACGCCGGGGGCCGCCCGCCCCGGTGGCGGGGCGCTGAGCGGTACGGGCCCGTCCCCCGACCGTGGACGACCACCGGGCCCGTACCGCGGCTCAGCGGGCCGGCGGTGTCGCCCGCCCGGTGCGGCCGTACGCCGACAGATGGCGGTACGGCCAGGTCTGGAGCCAGTCGGTGCGGGTGTCGTCGACCGCGCAGCCCGCAAGCTTCAGCCGCTCGGCGATCTTGCGCAGGGCGGCCTCCGTGCCGTCGAACCGGATGACGTTGCGGCCCGCGATGTCGGCGATCGTGCGCAGCTCCCCGACCTCCACCATCAGGGTGCGCTCCGGGTAGGCCATCAGCACCATGCCCAGCTCGATGAGCACGTTGGGCCGGGGCTGACCGGTGGGCTCGGTCTCGTACGGCGGCTCGTTCCTGCCGCGCAGGTCCGGGTGGAGCTGGACGATGTCGTCCGGGGTGAGCAGCACGAGGGCCGCCTGGGCCAGCTCGGGGGCACCGGCGACGACCTCGCCGAGGAAGGGTGCCGTCTTGCCGGTGGCCTTGACCAGGTCCTCCCACTCCAGCGGGCGCAGATCGAGCAGGCGCAGCAGGTCGAACATCCTGAGGCGCACCTCCTCGTCGCGGCCGTGGACGACGAAGACGTTGCGGCGGCGGTCCGGGGACGGGGCGGAGCCGTCCTGGTCCGGGCGGACGGGCCGGGCGGGGACATGGACGTTCTGCGTCCCCGAGTTGGTGGTGTTGTTGTTGCCGGTGACGAAGCTGTTGTTGCGCCCGAAGTCGTTCCTGCTTCCGTAGTCGCTGCTGTTGCCGCCCGTGGAGGTGTGCGTCATGCGGGTCCCGCCCCCTGACCGCCGTTCGGGCCGCCGAAGTGCTGCGTGCCCGAGTTCGTGGTGTTGTTGTCGCCGTTCACGAAGCTGTTGTTGTGCCCGTAGTTGTTGAGGATGTTCGTCTGGCGGGCCTCGTGCTCCGTCAGGTCCACGTTGTGCTCGTACAGGAAGTCACGGACGACGTGGAGGAACTGGCGTTCCACGATCTGGGTGTACTTGATGGTGTCGGTCTCCTGGAAGAAGACGTGGAAGTGGGGGCTGGTCGCCATCTCCCGGACGCTGGTGACCGCCCCGCGGTTGAGCAGGGCGTCCGCGTAGCGGCCGAGGCCGAACTCGCTGGTGTCGGCCGGCTGCGGCACCCGGATGCGCTCCTTGGTCCACGGCAGCCGCGGGAGCAGCTGGGCACCCGCCGCCTTGGCGGCTGCCGACCGCACCGCGGAGTGGGGCGTGCCGCGCAGGGTGTGCCAGGCCAGCTTGAGCAGCAGCCGCTCGTCCAGGGTGGCGGGGAGCCGGTCCACCAGCTGGAAGCTCGCCCGGACGGGGGCCAGCACGTACGAGTAGAACTCGGTGTGCAGGGTGTTCCCCTTGAGGTCGAAGCCCACGAACGCCGTGGTGACCAGCTCCTGGTCCCAGGACCCCACCCGGACGCACAGATAGCTGCGTCCCGTGTCGTGGACGTCCTGCCAGTCGCCGTCGAGCTGTTCGGGGGTCGGCTCCGCCACCCCCCGCAGCGTCGTGACGGCCGTGGTGAAGGTGCTCCGCTCGACGGCGAGGCCCTCGATCCGCTGCGACGGGCGGGCCTGGGCGCGCAGCCGGGCGGTCATGCGGTCGGCGACGTAGGCGGTCAGCTCCTCGACGGTGAAGGGGACGACCTCCTTGCGCTTGGGCTCCTGGCCGGTGGCGCCGGGTGGCGCGGGCGCCACCGCGCCGGGCCGGCCGTCGAACACCCCGAGCGGCGCGCCGATCAGCAGTTCCGCGTTGGACCAGCGGCGCACCTGCGCGCCCGCGCCGACGAACGGCTTGTAGCCGCCGTAGCGGATCACCGTGCCGTCCGAGGTCTGCTCCCGCTTGATCTTGCCCACCAGCTCGGGGGTCAGCTCGGGGTGCTCGGGGTACGAACCGTCGAACCCCCGGCCCCCGCGTCCCTCGCCGGTGGGAGGGGCCAGCCGGCGCGCCAGCGTCTGAAGGGTGACGACCCGCCGCAGGAAGGCGGTGACCCACAGCAGCCACAGCACCGCCAGCAGCACGGTGAACCCGTTCAGCGCGCCGGTGACCATGAGGACCAACGTGACGGCGGCGCCCGCGGCCAGCACGGCCAGCCGGATGCGTTGCAGTCGGCGCGCCGCCAGCGCGTGCGCGAGCACGGGCACGGCGTCGTACCCGTACGACGGTGCCACCACCCGGTACCGGTGGGTCAGCAACTCGCGGATGACTCCGGCCCGGTAGACCGGGTCGAGGTAGGTGCCCGCGCACAGCAGCCGGGTGGCGTTGCTCGTCGCGTCGGCGGCCGGGCGGGCCGCGACCGGCCGGTCCGGTTCCGGCGGCGGAGCGGGCACGGTGAGGAAGTCACTCGCCATTGTCTTCTCGCTCCGCTCTGTTCAGCCGGTGGGGGTCATGGAGGCGTCGGTGATGACACCGTCGACCACGGTGTACCGGCCGCTGTACGACTTCTGCGTGCCGTCGGTCTGCCGGGCGAGGAGATCCACCCAGACCGTTCCGCCCTGGACGGACTCGATGGTGACGTAGTCCCGATCGGTGGTGGCGAAGCCCGACACGAAGGAGGTGTAGGACGCGTCGAGGTTCTTGCCGCCCAGGTCCCAGGCGGTCCGGAAGTCGTGCTCGTTGATGGCGTCGAAGAAGCGGGTCACCGTGCCGGCGGGGCTGTCGGCCGCCTCGGTGCTCTCGGTGCCGGCCGGGCTGGAAGCGGTGTCGGTGGGGTCGGCGCTGTCGGTGGCCGTCCAGGTCGGCGTCTCGTACGCCGTGGAGATGTCCGGTGCCGGCGCGTCCGGGGACGACGGGTCGTCACCGCCGGAGTAGCCGCCCGAGTAGCTGCCGGAGTAGCCGCCCCGGCCGTCGATGGACGGGGTCCCGGATCCGCCGCCGTCCTCCGAGCCCAGGTGGGGCGCGATGCCCATGAGCAGGATCAACAGAAAGGGGACACCACCGATGAGCAGTGCGTGCGTCCGCTCCCTACCGCCGGCGGGTAAGAGGCTCGGCGGCTCGTAGGTGTGGTTCATGGGTCCTCGCAACTCCCGGCAGACAGCCGGGATCTCGCTCGTTCCGTCGCTATGACGACAGTCACTCTGCCCGACATCCGTCGGGCGGGCGCCGGTTTCGCGCTTCCGATGCGCTTCCGATCCGGCACGCGCGGGGCGGGTGCGCCGGAGAGAGGTTCAGATCGCGGTGCAGGGGACCGGCCACTGCCGGATGCGCGGGGGCAGCGTCACCGCCCAGCCGCCGCCTGTCAGGACCAGCCGCTCGGCCGTGAGCAGCCCCAGCGCCTCCCGCTCGACGGCGTCCAGTGCCGCGACGGGCGTGGGCTCCAGGAGCCGGAGGAACGTGGCGTGCAGCGCGGGGTGGTCCAGGGTCAGCCGGACGGCCGTGCCCCGCTCCCTGCGGTCCAGGACCGTGACGAAGTCCGGGCCGCGCCGGTGGTAGAGGGTGCCGTGGGCGTGACCGGCCCGCCAGGACGCCAACACGCCCGGATCGGCGGGTAGTTCGGTGGGCGGCGGAAGGTGGCGCAGTACGCGGGGGTCGTACGACGGTGTGCCCGTCGCCCGCCAGTTCACGCCGAGTCCCAGGCCCTGGCACTCGCGCAGGAACCGCACCGCCTCCGCCGTCGCGCGGCCCGTGCCGCTCATGTCCAGGGGTACGGCGGCTTCGACCCGGCGCCCGGTGCGCCGGTGCGGCACGCCGCCGGGCAGCCCGCTCACCCTGTGCTCCTCGGTCGGCCCGCTCATCCCGCCCCCTCGGGCAGCCGGACCGGCTCGCCCCAGGTCGGCAGGGAGACGTAGGTGGCGCCGTCGCGGAAGAGCAGGCCCAGGGAGAACGCGTGGTCGACCCATGTGTCCAGGGTCCGCGCCGGCACCTCGTGGCCGTCGGCGGTCAGCAGGCGGTGCAGCGCGGGGACGGTCCGGCCGTCCTCCAGCCGGCGCAGGGCCGCGGCCCGCCAGCCGGTGAAGCGGTGGGTGGCGGGCGGGTGGCCGTGCCGGCGGTCGTGCACCAGCAGCTCCGCGCCGTCCTCCTCGAACAGCAGCCGGGAGTCCGCGTGCCCGGCCCGCCAGGCCGCCACCGCCTCCTTCAGCCGCCGCTCGACCGGGCCGCCGACACCCGCCGGATCGGTGTCGAACAGGTAGACCAGATCAGCTAGTTCGTCCTCGGGCAGGTCGTAGACGTGCCGGTACATCGCGGCCGGGCGGCGCTTGCCGAAGCCGAGGCCGGGGTCGGTGAAGTGCGGGCTGAACCGCTCCAGCTGGATGCGGTGGGCTCCGCTCGGCGGCTGGAGGTGGACCAGCGCGGGGAGCTGGTCGATGACGGGCGTGTAGTCGTCGTCGCGCTCGCCGGGGAAGCCGTACAGCAGGTTCCAGGAGCAGGTCAGGGCGTGGTTCTCGCACTCGCGCAGGGTGCGGACGTTACGGGCGCCGGTGACCCCCTTGTCCATGAGGTCCAGGACGCGGCTGCCCAGGCTCTCGATGCCGGGCTGGATGTGGACCGTGCCGGAGGCGCCGAGGAGCCGGAGCTGGTCGGGGGTGAGGTTGGACTTGACCTCGTAGTGCAGCCGCAGGTCCCAGCCGCTCTCGACCACCCGGGGCAGGAAGTCGCGGAAGTAGGCCATGTCGATGATGTTGTCGACGGTGACCACGTCGAGGAGGCGATGGCGGCGCACGAGCCGGTCGATCTCCGTCCACAGCCGCTCCCCCGGCTTGGCGCGGAAGGCCATGGCCGTGCCGTTCAGCCCGCAGAAGGTGCAGTGGTGCTTCTCGCCCCACCAGCACCCCCGGGCCCCTTCCACCACCAGTTTCGGGTGGATGTGCTCCTGG
Source organism: Streptomyces sp. NPDC029138 (assembly GCF_055564375.1). Classification (NCBI taxonomy): domain Bacteria; kingdom Bacillati; phylum Actinomycetota; class Actinomycetes; order Kitasatosporales; family Streptomycetaceae; genus Streptomyces; species Streptomyces sp. NPDC029138. The sequence continues at coordinate 28,541 of NZ_JBVHWM010000046.1, read as the reverse complement.
ACCGGGGAGGCGTCCAGGGCGTCCTGCCACTGGTCGTAGTCGGGCGAGGGTATGTCGGCCGGGGCCACGGTCCGCCGGGTTTCCGTGTTGGCCCGCGACACCGTGCCGTCCCACCAGCACAGTCCGGGCACGTCCGCCGGGGCGGTGCCCGCGTCCAGGTGGCGCAGCAGCGCCGGGAAGGCGTACTCGGCCTCGCCGCGGACCACGTGGTCGACGAAGGGGTGGTTGCGGTGCAGGGCGTGACCCATCGGGCCGTCGCAGTTGCTGCCGCCGAAAACGACCCTCACCTCGGGGCGCCTGCGCTTGAGTTCGCGGGCGAGGGCGAGGGACGGCACGTTCTGCATGAAGGTGCTGGTGAACCCGACCACGTCCGGTCCGGCCGCCAGCACCTCGGTGGCGCAGGCGTCGATGAAATCGGCCGCGTACGGGCGCATCGCGAGGGCCGTGTCGATGAAGACGCCCCGGCCGGCCGCGTACTCCTTCAGCCGGGCCTCGCCCCAGCCGGGGTCGTCGTACAGGACGCCGGAGAAGACCCAGTCGCCGAGGCCGTGGAAGATGGCGTCACTGCCCACCTCGACACAGTCGCCCGGGCGGAGCCGGCCGCCGGAGCGCTCCAGCAGGAACTCCGCCCAGCGCAGGGAGCCGTGGAACTCGGTCACCTCGTCGCCGGGGCGGGACCGCCGCACGATCCGGTGGAGCAGGCCCAGTTGCAGCGAGGGCAGGTCGAGCGGATGCCACGGCATGGTGACCAGGTGGACGCGCATGCTCAGCGGGTCGGCCGCTTCTCCAGGATCGCCGGCCGGCGGGTGGTGCTCTGCTGGTCCTCACGGACCACGATCTTCTTGATCTCCACGCTCGCCACTCCCCTCACGGCATGCGAACACCCTTGCGCCGCACGACTGTCCACCATATGGACAGATGTGTGTGCGGCACAAGGGCGTTGTGTGACCGGCGCGTCGAGGAGCGGTGTGCCGGCGCTCGATGAGCGTGTGCCGGGCGGGCCTACAGCCGCGGGTCCACCGGCTCCGACTCCAGCGCCAGCACTCCGAACACCGCCTCGTGCACCCGCCACAGCGGCTCCCCGTCCGCGAGCCGGTCCAGGGCCTCCAGGCCGAGGGCGTACTCGCGCAGGGCGAGGGACCGCTTGTGGTTCAGGAACCGCTGCCGCAGCCGGGTCAGGTTGTCCGGCCGGGTGTACTCGGGACCGTAGATGATCCGCAGGTACTCGCGGCCCCGGCACTTGATGCCGGGTTGCACCAGCCGTCCCTCCGGGGTGCGGACCAGCGCCCCGACCGGCTTGACGACCATGCCCTCGCCGCCCCGGCCGGTCATCTCCAGCCACCAGTCGACGCCCGCGCGGACCGACTCCGGGTCACCCGTGTCGACGTACAGCCGCCGGGTGGTCCGCAGCAGTCCGGTGCCGTCGTGCTCCACCATCCGGTCGATCAGGGCCAGTTGCTCGTCGTGCGGCAGCGCGGCGAGGCTGCGGCCCTGGGCGGCCAGGAGCTGGAAGGGGGCCAGCCGGACCCCGTCCAGGCCCTCGGTGGTCCAGCAGTAACGGCGGTAGGCGGCGGTGAAGGCGCCCGCGTCGGCGGCGCGTTCACGCTGCCGGGCGAGCAGGCCCCCGACGTCGGCCCCGCGCGCCGCCGCGGCCTCCAGGGCGGCGATCGCGCCCGGGAACACCGCGCCGGACGCGGCGCCGACGGCCGCGTACTGGCCGCGCAGCAGCCCCGTGGCCTTCAGCGACCACGGCATCAGCTCGGCGTCCAGCAGGAGCCAGTCCGTGGCGAGTTCGTCCCACAGACCGGCGTCCCCGATCGCCGAGCGCAGCCGGCCGAGGATCTCCTCGGTCACCTCCGCGTCGTCGAAGAACGGCCGCCCGGTACGGGTGTACAGCGAACCCGTGGGTCCTCCCCCACGCTCGGCTTCGCTCGCGCGGGAGGTACCCCCAGCCCCGAACCGCTTCCGTGCCGTCTCCGCGTCCCGGCAGACCAGGGCCACGGCCCGCGAGCCCATGTGCTTCTCCTCGCACACGACCCGCGCGACGCCGTCCCGCGCGTACTGCGCGAAGGCCTCCTGAGGGTGCTCCAGGTAGCCCTCGACCTCCGATGTCGCCGTCGGTGCCATGGTCGGCGGCAGGTACGGCAGCAGGCGCGGGTCGGTCGCGAAGCGGCTCATGACCTCCAGGGCCGCCGCCGCGTTCTCCTCGCGGACGGCCACCCGGCCCGCGTGCCGGGTCTCCACGGCCCGGCGGCCGTGCACGTCCGCCAGGTCCAGCGGCCGGCCGTCCTGCCCGCCGGGCGCCTCGGCGCGCAGCGGCCTCGCCGGCTCGTACCAGACCCGCTCGGCCGGTACGTCGACCAGCTCCCGCTCCGGCCAGCGCAGCGCGGTCAGCTTGCCGCCGAAGACAGCACCGGTGTCCAGGCATATGGTGTTGTTGAGCCATGTCGCCTCGGGCACGGGTGTGTGGCCGTAGACCACCGCGGCCCGGCCCCGGTAGTCCTCCGCCCACGGGTAACGCACCGGCAGCCCGAACTCGTCGGTCTCGCCGGTGGTGTCCCCGTACAGGGCGTGCGAGCGGACCCGGCCGGAGGTGCGGCCGTGGTACCTCTCCGGCAGGCCGGCGTGGCAGACCACGAGCCGGCCGCCGTCCAGGACGTAGTGGCTGACCAGTCCGTCGATGAACTGCCGTACCTCGGCCCGGAACTCCTCGCTCTCGCCCTCCATCTGCGCGATGGTCTCGGCGAGCCCGTGGGTGTGCTGGACCCTGCGGCCCTTGAGGTGGCGGCCGTACTTGTTCTCGTGGTTGCCGGGGACGCACAGGGCGTTGCCCGACTTCACCATGGACATCACCCGGCGCAGCACGCCGGGGCTGTCCGGGCCGCGGTCGACCAGGTCGCCGACGAACACGGCGGTACGGCCCTCCGGGTGCGCCCCGTCCACGTAGCCCAACTCGGCCAGCAGCGCCTCCAGTTCGCCGGAGCAGCCGTGGACGTCACCGATGATGTCGAAGGGGCCGGTGAGGTGGGTCAGGTCGTTGTAGCGCTTCTCGGTGACGACGGTGGCGCTCTCCACCTCCTCCGTCCCGCGCAGGACGTGCACCTTGCGGAAGCCCTCGCGCTCCAGGTGGCGCAGCGACCGGCGCAGTTCGCGGATGTGCCGCTGGATCACCCGGCGGGGCATGTCGGCGCGGTCGGTGCGGGCCGCGTTGCGCTCGGCGCACACCTCCTCCGGCACGTCCAGCACGATCGCGATGGGCAGCACGTCGTACCGCTTGGCCAGGTCGATCAGCTGACGCCGGCCGTCCTGCTGCACGCTGGTGGCGTCGACGACGGTGCGGCGGCCGGCGGCCAGCCGCTTGCCGGCGATGTAGTGCAGGACGTCGAAGGCGTCCCGGCTGGCGCTCTGGTCGTTCTCGTCGTCGGAGACCAGACCCCGGCAGAAGTCGGAGGAGATCACCTCGGTGGGCTTGAAGTGCCGCCGGGCGAAGGTGGACTTGCCGGAGCCGGAGGCGCCGACGAGGACGACAAGGGACAGGTCGGTGACGGGGAGTTCCCGTCCCGGCTCGCGGGTCCCGGTCATGCGGCCTTCGCCTCCTTCTCGGTCTCGTCGCGGTGGAACACGGCCATCTGGGTGGGCGGGCCGACCTCGGGGTCGTCCGGGCCGACGGGGACGAACTCGACGTCGTAGCCGTGGCGTCCGGCCACGGTCGCCGCCCAGGCGCGGAACTCCTCGCGGGTCCACTCGAAGCGGTGGTCGCCGTGCCGGACGTGTCCGGCGGGCAGGCTCTCCCAGCGGACGTTGTACTCGACGTTCGGGGTGGTCACGACGACCGTGCGCGGGCGGGCGTGCCCGAACACGGCGTACTCCAGGGCGGGCAGCCTGGGCAGGTCGAGGTGTTCGATCACCTCGCTGAGCACGGCGGCGTCGTAGCCCTTGAGCCGGTTGTCCGTGTAGGCGAGGGAGCCCTGGACGAGCTTGACGCGGGACGCCTGCCGCTCCCCCATCCGGTCGAGCCTGAGCCGCCGTGCCGCGATGGTCAGGGCCCGCACGGACACGTCGACGCCGACGATCTCGGTGAACCGGGCGTCCCTGAGCAGCGCCTGCACCAACTGGCCCTGGCCACAGCCCAGGTCGAGGACGCGTGCGGCGCCGGACGCGTGCAGCGCGGTGAGGATGGCCGCCCGGCGCTGCTCGGCGAGCGGGGTCGGCCTCTCCTCCGCCTCGGTCTCCTCCGCGACGGCGTTGTCGATGTCCTCGACCTCGCTGTCGTCGGCCTCGGCCAGCCGCACCAGCTCCAGCCGCTCGCGAGCCTGCCGGGTCAGCGACCAGCGCCGGGACAGATACCGGTTGGTGATCAGCTGCTGCTCCGGGTGGCCGGCCAGCCAGCCCTCCCCGGCGCGCAGCAGCTTGTCGACCTCGTCGGCGGAGACCCAGTAGTGCTTGGCGTCGTCCAGCACCGGCAGCAGGACGTACAGGTGGCGCAGCGCCTCGGCGAGGGTCAGCCGCTCCGACTCCAGCACGAGCCGGACGTACCGCGAGTCGCCCCACTCCGGGAACGCGGTGTCGAGCGGGACGGGGTCGACGGTGACGGTCCAGCCCAGCGGTGCGAACAGCCGTCGTACGAGGTCCGGGCCGCCACGGGCGGGCAGCGCCGGGACCTCGACGCGCAGCGGCAGCGGGGCCGCCGCCCGCTCGGGGCGGGCGTTGCACACCCCGCGCAGGGCGCTGGAGAACACGGTGCTCAGCGCGACCGCGAGCAGCGAGGAGGCCGCGTAGGGACGGTCGTTGACGTACTGCGCGAGGGCCGCGTCGGGTGCGCCGCCACGGCCCTTGCCCTTGCTCCGGCGGACCAGTGCGAGGGTGTCGGTCTCCAGCAGCAGGGCGGCCGTGCAGCGCTCGGCGTCCGCCTCGGGGTAGAAGACGTGCGCCGTGCCGTACGACGTGGAGAACGCCTGCGCCTTGTCGGGGTGCTTGTGCAGCAGGTACCCCAGGTCGGTGGCCGGGCTCCCGGCCGTACCGGTGGTGGAGATCGTCACGAACATGCTGTCGAGTCTCCCTGGCCGGACCCCTGCTGACCACAGGTTTTCCGCGCGGATGTGGCCGGCCACGCGGACGGGGCTTCCCCGCTCAGGACTCGTCGTCGACGATCTTCCGGGCCTTCGCCATGGCCCGCTGGTCGTCGGCGCGTCGTGCGTCCAGCGCCTTCTTGTTCTTGCTGATGGCGGTCTTCTGCGCGCGGCTCTCGACGGTGTGCACGGCCTGGATGAAGCCCGTGTCGAGTTTGCACCGGGCGTCCGCGACGGCGGTCTTCTTCTCCTTCTCCGACGGCTCGTCACCCCGAAACCAGTGGGAGTCGGTCGACGCCTGGTCCGGGTCGGAGTAGCGGAAGCCCTTGTCCTTCATGCAGTCCGACCACTCGCGTTCGGCCTTCTTCCAGGCGGGGTCCTTCCGCGCTTGCTTGTGCGCCTGGTACCAGTACTGCGCGGGGAGCGAGTAGTAGCCGCTGAGCCGCACGCCACCGATCTTCGTCGGCTTGGGCTCGGGGCCGTAGATCTTCCGGACCGCCTCGCCCATGCACCCCTTCTTGGGAATGGGGTGGCCGTGCGACTGGTGGCTGTCGCCGGACTCGAAGGTGCCGGTGAGCGCCGCGTACTGGTCGGAGGGCCACTCCATGGGCTGGCTGTCGGACTCGTCCCGCCGTGCGTTGTGGTAGCCGTGCTCGGCCGCCAGGTCCGGGTCGTCCACGCCGTACGGGCTGTCGTCCCCGACCTTGCTGCCGCCCGCGAGGGTGCCCTGCCGCACCGGGTAGGTCGACTCGACGGTCCTGATGTCGAGCGACTTGAACCCGGTGAACCCGAGCCGGACCATGCACCGCTTGGCGAGGATCCACTGGGCGGTGCCGACGGCCTTGCCGTCGCGGGACGTCGCGTCCGGTATGTAGGCGTTCAGCGGGAACGACTTCATGGCGTTGAGGCGGCGGGCCTCGTCGCCGGGGTCGTCGTCACCGACGAACTGACAGGCCGACACGGCGAGCAGGCCGGTGAGAGCGAGGGGGAGGATTTTACGCACCCGGTCATACGACCAGGCAGGGATCATGTGCGCCGTGATGGAAGCCACAGTTCCGGCACACGGTGTTCACAGAAGACCCATGTGATCTCCGTTACGGCCGCCCCGGCCCCGCGTCTGATGGAGTGAGCCCCCGTCAACTGACCACTGACAGAAGGGGGAACCATGACCAACGGCCAGGGAACCCGGGTACGCGGAAGAGCCGCCGTCGCCGTGGCGGCCGGTGCCGTCCTCGGCGCGGGCGTCCTCGCGACCGCTCCGGCCCAGGCGGCCACGGCGCCGGCCGCGGCCTCCGCCGCGCGCTCCGCCACGGCGGCACCGCAGGTGTCGGCCCAGGGCGCGTACGCCATGAACCCGGCGACGGGCAAGCAGCTCTTCGGCAAGGCGCCGGACGGACGGCTGCGGACCGGCTCCACCACGAAGATCATGACCGCGCTGGTGGTGCTGTCGCAGCGGAACGTGAACCTCGAGAAGAAGGTGAAGATCAAGAGGGAGTACACCGACTACGTCATCGACCCGGTGACGCACGTCCAGCGGTACTCCAGCGCGAACCTGATCCTCGGCGACTCGATGAAGGCGGGCGACCTGCTGTACGGCCTGCTGCTCCCCTCGGGCTGCGACGCGGCCTACGCGCTGGCGGACACCTACGGCACGGGCTCGACGACGGCCCAGCGGACCAGGTCGTTCATCGGCAAGATGAACGCCAAGGCGCGCGAACTCGGCCTGAAGAACACCCACTTCGACTCCTTCGACGGGGTGTCCAACGGGAAGAACCACTCCTCGCCGCGCGACCTGGCCAAGCTGGCCGGGGCCGCGCTGAAGAACAAGACGTTCAAGAAGGTCGTCGGCACGAAGGTCTACGACGACATGCGGTCGTACCGGCCCGGCGGCGGAACGCACGCCATGAAGCCGTGGAACAACTCGAACAAGCTCCTGACCTCCTACCGGGGCGCGTTCGGCGTCAAGACCGGTTCCGGGCCGGAGGCGAAGTTCTGCCTGGTGTTCGCGGCCACCCGTGGCTCGAAGACGGTCGTGGGCACGATTCTCGCGGACACGTCGGCGGACCAGCGCTTCAAGGACGCGACGAAGATCCTCGACTACGGCTTCACCCAGCGGGGCTGAGCCGGGGCGGGGGAACCTGCGGGTTCCCCCGGCACCCCCGGGTCGGATCAGCTCCCGCGCAGGCAACCCTTCCGGCGCGCGGGCCCTCTCACCGAGCGGACAGCGAAGGACCTTGAGGGGGAAGGCACCGTGCTCGTGACCGACCGGACCGTCAGACGGCGGGCGTGGGCGCCGGCCGCACTGGGAGTGCTCGCGCTGCTCACGGTGTCCTGCGACACCGGCGCGCGGCGGCAGCCGTCCGCCGCCCACCCGACCGTACCGGCCCATGTCGCGGCCTACGACGCCGGCTGGCGGACCGGGAAAGGGATCTACCAGTCCGGCGGCAAGGGCATGGCGATCCGCGAAGTGGTCTGGGGAGGCTGTGTGCGCCGCTCGCTCACGGCCCGGCCGCGGGAGGTCGTGGACCGGGACCGCGGTGCCTGGATCCTCGGCTGCGTGCAGGGGGTCTCCGGAGCACCGCACCGGCGTCCCGCCCGCCCGCAGACCCGGCGCGAGACGGACCCGGGCCTCCTGGCCGACTTCCGGTCCTGGGCCGCGTGGCACGGCGCGAAGGAATCCGCGGCGAGGGCGACCCGGGTCGTCCTGGTCCACCTCGGCGACCGCGACTACGACGTCGAACTCACCAGTACTGACGACGCCGGCGACCGCGCGGCTGGCGCGGCTGGCGCGGCGGACCTCGCCGACACCTTCGCCGAGTGGTGGGACGGCGACGACGGGGACGAGGGCGTCGCCTGGAACCTGCTCGTCCTCACCCGGGACGGCGAACGTCTTCTGACCCGGGATCTGTGACCCGCCCATCCGGCTCCGGCCGGCGCTCGGAGATCGCTCCGGCGAGAATCCCGAGGGTCACGGCGGCCAGGCCGAGCCCGGCGACGCCCGTGTTGACCCAGAAGTAGCCGGGGCTGCTCGGGCGGGTGCTGCCGTCGGCCAGGACACAGTCGAAGCGGAGCGGCACCCAGGAGGCCTCCTGGCCCACCAGCACGCCGGGCGGGAAGTCGTCGCGGCACTCGTGGGCCGGCGTGGAGTCCGCGCCGGAGGACGACTCGTGCACGGAGAGCGCGACCGATCCCGCGCCCAGCAGATAGAGGACGACTGCGGCCCAGCCCGCCATCCACGCCGACCAGCGCACCAGGTCGAGCCGCCAGTCCGGGCGCCTGCCGGGCAGCACCACGGACAGGACCTTGACCATGACGGCGATCAGCCAGGCGGGGATCGCGAGAACGGCCGGGAAGAGCAGGAAGCCGAAGAGGATGCCGAGTGCGGAGTCGTCGTCCATCGGGTGATCCCAGCAGGGCCACCCCGACCGGACCATGACGGAAGCCACACCTCCGGCCACAGCCTCGTCACAGCCTTGGGGGGGGAAGGTCCCGGGGCTCGGGGGGCGGGCTGTTGGGCGAGGGGGCGGGGCTCTTGGGCGCAGCTCGGGGCGGGGGCCGGGGCTCTCGGGCGCTGGCCCGGGGCAGGAGCGGGGGCCTTTGGGCGCAAGTCGGGGCAGGAGCCGGGGCCCGGGGGCTGGGGCCCTTGGGCGCAAGCCGGGGCAGGAGCCGGGGCCCGCAGGCTGGGGCCCTTGGGTGAAGGGCTGGGCCTTTGGGCTAGGGGCTGGGGCCTTGGGCTGAAGCCCTTGGGCGCGGCCCCGGGGCAGGGTCGGGGCCTTTGGGCTGGGCCCCTTGGGCGAGGAGCCGGGGCTCTTGGGCGCAGGCCCGGGGCAGGGTCGGGGCCCTTGGGCTGGGCCCCTTGGGTGAGGAGCCGGGGCTCTTGGGCGCAGGCCCGGGGCAGGGTCGGGGCCCTTGGGCCGGGGCCCTTCGGCGACGAGCCGGGGCTCTTGGGCGCAGGCCCGGGGCAGGCTCGGGGCCCTTGGGCCGGGGTCCTTCGGCGAGGGGACGGGGCTCATTGGGCGCGGCCCCGGCTCAAGGCCGGGCTCTTGGGCTGGGCCCCGGCGTGAGTCCCGGGGCTCTTGGGCTGGGCCCCGGGACGGGAGGGACGGGTCGCCGGCGGCTACGACAGCTGGGCCTGGACCTGGCTGGAGATCAGCTCCAGGTGGTCCAGATCGCCGAGGTCCAGCACCTGGAGATAGATCCGCCGGGAGCCGATCTCGGCGTACCGGCCGATCTTGTCGACGACCTCGGCCGGGGAACCGGCGAGCCCGTTGGCCTTCAGCTCGTCCACCTCACGGCCGATCGCGGCGGCGCGCCGGGCCACCTCCTGGTCGTCCTTGCCCACGCAGACGACGAGCGCGTTGGAGTACGTCAGGTCGTCCGCGTCACGGCCCGCCTCCACCGCGGCGGCCCGCACCCGGCCGAACTGCCGCTCGCTGTCCTCGATCGAGGCGAACGGGATGTTGAACTCGTCGGCGTACCGGGCGGCGAGCCGCGGGGTGCGGGTCGCGCCGTGGCCGCCGATGAGCACCGGGACCTTCTTCTGCGCGGGCTTGGGCAGCGCCGGGGAGTCGGTGAGGTCGTAGTACGTGCCGTGGAAGTCGAAGGTCTTGCCGACCTCGGTCGCCCACAGCCCGGTGACGATCGCGAGCTGCTCCTCCAGCCGGGCGAACTTCTCCTTCGGGAAGGGGATGCCGTACGCCTTGTGCTCCTCCTCGAACCAGCCCGCGCCGAGGCCGAGTTCCACCCGGCCGCCGGACATCTGGTCGACCTGGGCGACCTGGATGGCGAGCACGCCGGGCAGGCGGAAGGTGCCGGCGGTCATCAGCGTGCCGAGGCGGATGCGCTTCGTCTCGCGGGCGAGGCCGGCCAGGGTGATCCAGGCGTCCGTCGGGCCGGGCAGGCCGTCCACGCTGCCCATGCGGAGGTAGTGGTCGGAACGGAAGAAGGCGTCGAAGCCCAGGTCCTCGGTGGCCTTGGCCACGGCGAGCAGGGTGTCGTAGGTAGCCCCCTGCTGGGGCTCGGTGAAGATTCGAAGGTCCATACACCTATCCTGCACGGCGCCGCCCGCGTCAACCGCGCCGGTACCGTCCGGCACGGCCGTCCCCGGTCGGGTGAAATTCCCCCACCCCGCGCGCGGGCCTCGCTCCGGGCCAGTGACCGGCCCCGGCGGTGATCGTTGGGCCGTCGGAGCCGGACCGTCCGGCGCCCGCGCCGGACGGTGGCTTCCGTCGCGCGTCACCGCGCCGGCCCCGGCGGGCCGGGCGCCGAGGAGGCCGTCATGTCCGAAGAGTCCGTTCCCGAGCAGGGAGGCTCCGCCGGTCGGCCGAAGGGGTTGCTGGAGCAGATGGAAGAGCTGATGGCGGCACTGAACGCGGACCTGTCGGCCCTGGCAGACCTTCAGTCCGGGGCGCCGGGGAGGGGCGCGGCCGACGAGGCGGAATGAGGCGTACGGCTGGGCGATACGCGGGGTGCCGGCTCAGGGCGTCGACCGCCACGAGACCGAAACCGCGCACGCACACGGCCGTGGTTCAACAGCGGCCCGAACCGGCGACGCCCCCGCCGCACCACCGCCCGGAGGGGCAAGGTAGATCTGCCACCCACGCATGGCCGTGGCTCAACAGCGGCCCGAACCAGAGGCACCCCCGCCGCACCCCGCCCGGAAGGGCAACGTACATCTGCCACCCACGCACGGTCGAGACTCAACAGCGGCCCGAACCAGAGACCCCCCGGCACCCCGCCCGGAAGGGCAACGCACATCTGCCACCCACGCACGGCCGAGACTCAACAGCGGCCCGAACCAGAGACCCCCCGGCACCCCGCCCGGAAGGGCAACGCACATCCGCCACCCACGCACGGCCGAGACTCAACAGCAGCCCGAACCAGAGACACCCCCGCCGCACCCCGCCCGGAAGGGCAACGCACATCCGCCACCCACGCACGGCCGAGACTCAACAGCAGCCCGAACCAGAGACACCCCCGCCGCACCCCGCCC
>NZ_JBVHWM010000046.1:0-17383 GCF_055564375.1 Streptomyces sp. NPDC029138 | reverse complement strand
CCCGGAAGGGCAACGCACATCCGCCACCCACGCACGGCCGAGACTCAACAGCAGCCCGAACCAGAGACGCCCCCGCCGCACCCCGCCCGGCACCACCACCGCCCTCCTGCGCCTGCCGCCCGCGCACGCCCATGCCTCATCAGCGGGCGAACCGGCGGCACCGAGCCGGCGGTACCCGAGCCGTGGCGCGCACGGCGCGGTCGTCCTCCCGCAGCCATCGGACGGGCCGCTCCCTGTGGCGACGGGGCCTGCCCGAGCCGCCGATCACACGCCCGACGGGCTGTCCTGGACGTCCTCCGGCAGCACTTCCCGGGCCGCCAGCTTGCGCAGCATCTCCAGGACGCGGTCGCGGGACTCGTCGGCCGCGTCGATCGCCTCCATGCACTGCCAGTACGTCGTCTCGTCCGCCGCGGCGCTGGCCATGCCGACCAGGGCTATGCCGACCTCGCCGAGCAGGCCGCCGAGGCAGAGCAGGGTCTCGCGGGCGTCGTCCAGCTGGGTGAGCTGGGCGGCACGCAGGTCGCCGGGGTCGAGTTCGGGTGGGTCCAGGACTCCGCAGCCCCGGCCCGCCAGTTCGGTCAGCCCCAGCGCCTCGCCGCGCAGCTCCGGCGGGCCGGAGACCGCGAGGCGGCTCCCGATCGCCTGCGCCAGGGCCTGCGCCTGCCAGACCTCCGCCATCATCTCCGCCGCGTCGGCGCCACCCGCCAGGGCTCGCCTGCTGGTGAGAATGAGCCGTACCGCATCCATACGGTGCCCCCGTCCCTCCGCCGCGCCACCTCGCACGACTGCCCGAACTCCCTTGTTCACTACCCAGCGTGAGGGACTGTGGGGCGAAAAGCCAGAGGAAGACCGAAATCTGTGGACAACAATTCGGATTCGACCGGCGATTCGACTTCGGAGCGTAATAACGGAGTTTAGCCCTCCGATTGTTGGTCCCCGGAACCGGGACGCGGGAAGCGGCGCTCGTTGCGGTCGATCTTCGCGGCCAGCGCGGCCAGCGGGTCGATGCCGAGGACCTCGCAGAGCTGGAGCAGATAGGCCAGGACGTCCGCGACCTCGTCCGTGACGCGGTGGGCCGTGCCGGGGTCGTCCATCACCCGGGCGGACTCCTCCGGCGTCAGCCACTGGAAGATCTCGACCAGTTCGGAGGCCTCCACCGAGAGGGCGGCGACGAGGTTCTTGGGCGTGTGGTAGGGCTGCCAGTTCCGCGCGGCGGCGAACTCGGCCAGTCTGCGCTGGAGTCGGGCCAGGTCGGGGTCGGGATGTTCGGTCACGGGTTCAGGTGTACCACCGTGACGCCGGGGGTCCTGATGACCCAGGAGGCGTCGCTCACCGCGGCCACGCAGCGGATGTGCCCGCGCTCGCCCATCCGCGCCGCCATCCGCAGCGACTCGCGGCGCTGGCACGGATCGAGGCCGCGGTCGAAGCCGTCGGCGAGGACGGTGAGGGTCCGCAGCGCGTCGGGCACCTCGCCCGGCGTGTCCACGTCCAGCACGCCCGGCCCCGTCAGCAGCACCAGCATCAGCGCGAGGTAGCGCAGTTCGCCGTCGCCGAGCCGGGCGAGTTCGGTGCGGAAGCCGTCGCCGCGGTCGAGCAGCGCCCGTACCGTGCCGTCGGCCAGCGGCTCGGCGATCAGGTCCGTCACCCGCCCGGCACAGCCCGCGTACAGCGCCTCGACCAGCATGCCGTGCCGTCGACCGCACTCCGCGCGCGTGCGCCACAGCACGTCGGCGAGGTTGTCGCAGCCGGGCAGCAGCCGGCCGGAGCCGGTGGGGACGGGGACGCGCATGCGCTCGGGGCGCGGATCGCAGGGGAAGACGGAGCGCAGGGCGACGACCATCTGCTCGGCCGCGGCGAGCACATGGCGCTGGCCGTCCGTCTTGCCGGCCACGCGCAGCGGCAGCAGGGCGGTGCCCAGGCGGTCGTCCGGGAGCGGGGCGCGGGTGACCGGGGCGGAGCCGGCGGTGTGCCAGGCGGCCTGGACGGTCCGGCGTCCGGGGTCGCGCAGGGCGGTCTCCAGCAGGACGACTCCGCGCGCGGTCAGCCGCTCCCCCACGATCCGCAGGTACGGTTCGGCCTGGACCGCGAGGTCGAGCCGGACCGGGCCCTCGGCGCCGTCGGCCGTACAGCCGATCCGGAAGCCCCGCCGGCCCTGGGTGTCGGGGCGCGCCCGCTCCGGGACGCAGGCGACCGGGTCCGGGAACGCCTCCCCGAGCGGGGCCCCGCCGCCGAGCCGTGCCAGCGCCTCGTACGCGGCGAGCGCGGTCGTCTTGCCGGCCCCGCTGGGCCCCGCGAACACGGTGACCGGGCCGAGCGGGAACCCGGCCCGCCGGTGCCCGGCGAAGGCCGACAGCCGCAACTCGGTGATCCGGGAACGGATGTCGAGGGGCGGGCGGCACTGCGCGGGCACGGTGTCGGCGGACGCGTCGACCGCCGGCGGCTCAGCGGACACGGAGGGCACGGCCATATGCGGACCGTAGGCCTCCGCCCGCACGCCGAACCGTTTCACCGCCGGGACGTTCCTACGATCGGGGGACCGTCGCCCTCGCAGGCGCTCGACGGGCCGCCCCGAGCGCGATGACGACACCCGTCCCGAGCAGGCCTGTTCAGCCGCCCGAGATCGCCGCACCCTCCATCAGACCACTGACCTCCGTCCCCGGCGGGGTGAGGAGGAAGACGTTGCGGTCGACGCGATGCATGCCGCTGCCCAGGCCGAAGACGACGCCCGTGCTGAAGTCGAGGACGCGCTTGGCGACCTCGCCCTCCGCGCCAGACAGGTCGAGCAGCACCGGCGCCCCCGCCATCAGGGTCTCGGCCACTTCCCGGGCGTCCGCGAAGACGTTGACACGCAGGACCACGAACCGGCGCCGGGTCTCGGTCTCGGCGTCGGGCAGCGAGCGGTGGTGCACCGCGGACGGCCAGGCGTCCCGGCCCCGCAGCGGCACGACCTGGGCGAGCCCTTCCCACTGTTCATCGGTGACGTCGTAACGGCTCACCGGCTCCCCCCGACCTGACTCGCACTCAATCCCTGCACCAGCCAATTCTTACGCCAAGTCACCCGTTCGGCCCAACAACGACACGGTGCGCGACCGGACCGGCCGTATCTCGCCCATCACACTGTGCGCCAGATGGGTGGATACGTCCGGTTCTTACCGGGCTCATACCCGACTCTTCACCGGCCTCCGTGCCTCGCTCACTCGCCCCCGCTAGCGTCCCGTGCCGTGCACGTGGCAGAGACGCAGCAGGTGACACCCGGCCGGCGGACACCGTCGGCGGTGTCCGCCGATCCGGGGGCCCGCGCGGCGGCGCCGGACGGTCCCGCGCAGTGGCACCGCGTGCTGACGCTCCTCGCCGACGTGAGCCTGTTCATCGGCACGCGTTCGGTGTGGACCCAGGCGGCCACGCACCGGCTGGTCCTCGCGGGGGTCATCTCGGTCTGCTACGCCTCGATCCTGGTGACCGGCGTGCTCTCCCTCACGGTCCGCCGGACGCGCTCGCTGGCTCGTCTGGACCTGGTGGTGCTGGCGACCGCGGTCACGCTCGTCCTGTGCGCGTGGGCGCTGAACCACGGCGGCGGCGACGAGGCGGTGCTCACCACCCAGGCCGCGCGGGAACTCGTCGCGGGACACCCGGTGTACGAGCAGCCCTGGCCCTGGCTGTTCCACGCCAAGGGCGTCGCCCTGACGGCGACCATGGACGGCGGGTACGACTTCACCTACGGCTATCCCCCACTGGCCCCGCTGCTCACCGCGCCCCTGCTGTGGCTGGGCCATGGGGGCGCCCCGGCGACCGCGGCGGCGACGGTCGCGCTGGTCGTGGGCGCGGTGGTGCTGTGGCGGCTGCTCCCGGTGCCCTGGCGCTCGGCGGCGACGATGGTCTGCCTCGGTTTCGGCTTCCTGCCGATGTACGCGCGCCAGGGATATCCGGCGATCGTGGGCCTGGCCCTGCTGCTGCCGGTGGTGGTGCGCTGGCCCCGGCTCGGCGCGCGCGGCCGGCTGGGCGCGGCCGGGATCGCGCGGGCCGCGTGTCTCGGCGCCGCGTGCGCCGCCCAGCAACTGCCGTGGTTCGTCACGCCGTTCCTGCTGACCGGGATCTACTGCGTGCGGCGCGGCGAACTGGGCGGCCGGGCGGCGGCACGGGTGGTGCTGCGGATCGCCGGGACCGCGGTGCTCACCTGGCTGCTGATCGACGTGTACTTCGTGGTGAGCGAGCCCGGCCCGTGGCTGCGGGGCATCGCCCTGCCGCTGACCCAGGGCGCCACGCTGCACGGCCAGGGCCTGGTGGACGTCTCGCTGTACTTCACCCCCGGCAGCGACCGGCTCGACTGGTACGGCCGGGCGAGCGTGCTGCTCGCCGCCGCCCTGCTGGCGGTGTTCGCGCTGTTCGTCCGGCGGCTAGGGCCGGCCGCGACCGTGCTGCCGTGGTGCGCCTTCTACCTGGCGACCCGGTCCCAGGACGGCTACTACCTGATGATGACCCCGCTGTGGCTGGCGGCGGCGGTCACCGCTCCCCTGCCGGAGTTCGCCCACGCCTGGCAGCCGCGGCCCAGCCCGTTCACCGGCCCGCGCCGCCGGTCCGCGCTGGCCGTGGCCGTCGTCGCGCTGGTGACGCCCGCGCTGGTGAGCGCGACCCTGGCGGCGACGGGGACACCGCCGCTGCGGATGGATGTCACGGGGGCCCGGCACCCCTCGGCACAGACCCTGTCCCGGCTGACCCTGCGGGTCACGAACACGGGCGGCACCGCGCTCACCCCGCACTACATGCTCACCACCGGCCAGGGCATGAGCCGGTACTGGTCGTTGATGCGCGGACCGGCGACGATTCCCGCGCACAGCACGGCGACCGTCGAACTCTGGGCGCCGGCCGGTGCTTTCCAAGTGCCGGCGAAGCCCGGCACCCGGCTTCGGCTGCGCGCCTTCACGGCGAACCCGCAGACGCTGTCCACCCGGGACGTGCGCCGGGCGGAGCTGGGGCTCAGGCCGCCGCGCGGGTGAAGCGGAGCGTGGCCGTCACCGTGGTGAGGCCGCGCATCATGCCGAGCTGGTTCCAGCCCATGCCGAACTGCTCGCGGTCCACGCCGAACTCCGTCTCCAGGGTCAGCGCCTCGGCGCTCACGCCGGTGAGGCGGGCGCTGAGGGACAGGGGCCGGGCGATGTCCCGGACGGTCAGCTGTCCGGTGACCCGGACCGTGTCGCCGTCGAGCCGGTCCGCGCCGCTCACGGCGAAGGTGATCTCCGGGTGGCGGTCGGCGTCGAAGAAGTCGGCCGACCGCAGGTGTACGTCCCGCTTGGCGCTCTTCGTGTCCAGGGAGGCCGCGTCCAGGGTCACGGTGCCGGAGGCCGAGCCGTCGGGCCGGACCTCGCCGGTGCCGCGCACGCCGGTGAAGGTGCCCTTCACGGTGACCAGACCCCACAGGGTCTTGTGTCGCAGGCCCACGGTGGACGCGGTCGGGTCGAGCTGCCAGAGGCCTGTTTCCACGGCGACGGTCATGGGCGTACTCCAGATGTTCAAATTTGGATGACTGGAGGGACTCACGCTAGCGCGCCCTCCAAATTTGAACAACCCGTCTCGCCACCCTCGTACAAATTTGGACAACGGGTAGACTCGACACATGTCCGCCTCCGACGCGCACACCGCCGACCAGCCCTCTTGTCCCCTCGCGCACGGCGACGGGCTGCTCCCGGACGAGCTGCGCGCCTGGATGGTCCTGCTGGCCGCGACCGGCGCCGCGGAGCAGCGGCTGCGGTCGGTCGTGAAGGAGACCCTCGACGTCTCCCACGACGAGTTCCTGATCCTGTGCCTGCTGGCCGAGCAGCCGCGCACCGGACTGCGGATGACCCAGGTCGCCGATCTGCTCGGCCGCCCCAAGACCCGCCTCACCTACCAGATCGCCTGCCTCCAGCGGGCCGGTCTCGTCAGCCGCAGGTCCGTGTGCGGCGACAAGCGGGGCGTGGAGGTCGCCCTCACCGACAAGGCCCGCGACCTGCTGCGCGAGACCTCCGCCCTGCTCGCCGGCACCGTCCGCCAGGCGCTCGCCGACTCCATGGGCCCAGAGCAGCGAGCGGCCATGTGCGCCCTCGTACCCGACCTGGAGACCGAGTCCCGCTGAGCCGCCGGGCGGACCCGCCGGACCCGGAGCGGCAACACATCACCACCGGAGCGGCACACATCACCACCGCAAGAAGAGAAACCTCACAGCCCGTGCTCCGCCTGGGCTCCAGCACCCTGCCCTAGCATCCGAGCCATGACGGTCCTGCCTGACGACGGGCTCTCCCTGGCCGCCGAGTTCCCTGACGCGACACATGAGCAGTGGCAACGCCTGGTCGAGGGCGTACTGCGCAAGTCGGGCAAGGAACTGACCGGCGCGGCAGCTGAGGACGCCCTGTCCACGACGCTGGAGGACGGGCTGCGCACCCGGCCTCTGTACACCGCGCGCGACAGCGCGCCCGACCCCGGCCTGCCGGGCTTCGCCCCCTTCGTGCGGGGCAGCCGCCCCGAGGGCACCAGCACGAGCGGCTGGGACGTACGGCAGCGGCACACGACACTCGCCGACGGCGCGGCGGGCGCGGTGCTCGCCGACCTGGAGAACGGCGGCACCTCCCTGTGGCTGGTGCTGGGCGAGGGCGGAATCCCGGTCTCCGAGCTGGGCCGCGCCCTCGACGGCGTCCACCTCGACCTGGCACCGGTCGTCCTGGACGCGGGCCGCGACACCGAGGCCGCCGCGGAAGCGCTGCTGCGGCTGTACGACGACAAGGGCATCGACCCGAAGGCCGTTCGCGGCAACCTGGGGGGCGACCCGCTCGGGTACGAGGCCCGCACCGGCACCGCGCTGGACTTCGCCCCCTTCGCCGCCCTGGCCGTCCGCTGCGCCGAGCGGTACCCGGGCCTGCGCGCGCTGACCGTGGACGCGCTGCCCTACCACGAGGCGGGCGGTTCGGCCGCGCAGGAACTGGGCGCCTCGCTGGCCACCGGCGTGGCCTGTCTGCGGGAGCTGACCGAGGCCGGCCTCGGCGTCGAACAGGCCGCCGCCCAGCTGGAGTTCCGCTACGCGGCCACCGCCGACCAGTTCCTGACCATCGCCAAGCTGCGCGCGGCCCGCCGACTGTGGGCGCGGGTCGCCGAGGTGTGCGGGGCGTCGGCCGCCGGCGCGCAGGCGCAGCACGTGGTGACGTCGCCGGTGATGATGACCCGCCGCGACCCGTGGGTGAACATGCTCCGCACGACCGTCGCGACGCTCGCCGCGGGGGTGGGCGGCGCCGACTCCGTGACCGTGCTGCCGTTCGACCACGCGCTCGGCCTCCCGGACGCGTTCGCGCGCCGGATCGCCCGCAACACCTCCTCCATCCTGATCGAGGAGTCCCACCTGGCCCGGGTCATCGACCCGGCGGGCGGATCCTGGTACGTCGAGCGGCTGACGGCCGAACTCGCCGAGGCCGCCTGGCAGTTCTTCCGGTCGATCGAGCGCGACGGCGGCCAGGCGGCCGTGCTGCGCTCCGGCCGGCTGCGCACCGACCTGGCGACGACCTGGGCGGAGCGCTCCAAGCGGCTCGCCAGGCGACGCGAACCCATCACCGGGGTCAGCGAGTTCCCGCTGCTGGCCGAGAAGCCGGTCGAGCGCGTGCCCGCGCCCGAGCCGCCCTCCGGCGGGCTGCCGCGCGTGCGCCGCGACGAGGCCTACGAGGAGCTGCGCGCCCGCTCCGACGCCCATCTGGCGGCGACCGGCGCCCGGCCGCGGATCTTCCTCGCCACGCTCGGTTCCCCCGCCGCGTACACCGCCCGCTCGACCTTCGCCGCCAACCTCTTCCAGGCCGGCGGCATCGAGCCGGTCGCCGAGGGCCGCTTCGAGGACAGCGGGGCGACCGAGGCCGTGCTGTGCTCCAGCGACGCGCTCTACGCCGAACAGGCCGAGGAGACGGCGAAGGCGCTGCGCGCGGCCGGTGCCCGGCATGTGTTCCTGGCGGGCCGGGGCGACTACGCCGGAATCGACAGTTACGTCTTCGCGGGCTGTGACGCCGTGGACGTCCTGTCCGCGACCCTCGACCGCATGGGAGTGTCCTGATGGGAATCCCCGACTTCTCCGGCATCGAGCTGGGGGCCCCGGTCGCCGACGCCGCCGAGGGCGAGTGGCACGCGGCCCTGAAGCAGGCCGCCGGGGGTACGGAACCGCTGTGGGAGACCCCGGAGGGCATCGGGGTCAAGCCGCTGTACACCGGCCGTGACCTGGAGGGCCTGGACTTCCTGGGCACCTACCCGGGCATCGCGCCGTATCTGCGCGGCCCGTACCCGACGATGTACGTCAACCAGCCCTGGACGATCCGCCAGTACGCGGGCTTCTCCACCGCCGAGGAGTCCAACGCCTTCTACCGGCGCAACCTCGCTGCCGGTCAGAAGGGCCTGTCGGTCGCCTTCGACCTGCCCACGCACCGGGGTTACGACAGCGACCACCCGCGGGTGACCGGTGACGTCGGCATGGCGGGCGTGGCCATCGACTCGATCTACGACATGCGGCAGCTGTTCGACGGCATCCCGCTGGACCGGATGACCGTGTCGATGACGATGAACGGCGCCGTGCTGCCGGTGCTGGCGCTGTACATCGTGGCGGCGGAGGAACAGGGCGTGCCGCCGGAGAAGCTGGCCGGGACCATTCAGAACGACATTCTGAAGGAGTTCATGGTCCGCAACACCTACATCTATCCGCCGAAGCCGTCGATGCGGATCATCTCCGACATCTTCGCGTACACCTCGCAGCGGATGCCCCGCTACAACTCCATCTCCATCTCGGGCTACCACATCCAGGAGGCGGGTGCGACGGCCGACCTGGAGCTGGCGTACACGCTCGCGGACGGTGTCGAGTACATCCGCGCGGGCCGCGAGGCGGGCCTGGACGTGGACGCGTTCGCGCCCCGGCTGTCGTTCTTCTGGGCGATCGGCATGAACTTCTTCATGGAGATCGCCAAGCTGCGCGCGGCCCGGCTGCTGTGGGCCAAGCTGGTCTCCCAGTTCGAGCCGAAGAACACCAAGTCGCTGTCCCTGCGCACGCATTCGCAGACCTCGGGCTGGTCGCTGACCGCGCAGGACGTCTTCAACAACGTCACGCGCACCTGCGTGGAGGCGATGGCGGCGACCCAGGGCCACACCCAGTCACTGCACACCAACGCCCTCGACGAGGCCCTCGCGCTGCCGACCGACTTCTCGGCGCGCATCGCCCGCAACACCCAGCTGCTCATCCAGCAGGAGTCGGGCACCACCCGGGTCATCGACCCGTGGGGCGGCAGCGCGTATGTGGAGCGGCTGACGTACGACCTCGCCCGCAAGGCGTGGGCGCACATCGAGGAGGTCGAGCGGGCGGGCGGCATGGCCCAGGCCATCGACGCCGGCATCCCCAAGCTGCGCGTGGAGGAGGCGGCGGCCCGCACCCAGGCCCGCATCGACTCCGGGCGGCAGCCGGTGATCGGCGTGAACAAGTACCGCGTCGACAGCGACGAGCAGATCGAGGTCCTCAAGGTCGACAACTCCTCCGTACGCGCCCAGCAGATCGAGAAGCTGCGGCGGCTGCGCGAGGAGCGGGACGAGGTCGCGTGCCGGGACGCGCTGGACGCGCTGACCCGGGCCGCCGACGGCGACGGCAACCTGCTGGAGCTGGCCGTGCGCGCGGCCCGCGCCAAGGCGACGGTCGGCGAGATCTCCGACGCCCTGGAGAAGGTGTACGGGCGGCACGCGAGCCAGATCCGTACGATCTCCGGCGTGTACCGCAACGAAGCAGGCCAGTCCCCGTCCGTGGACCGCACCCGGGCCCTGGTGGACGCGTTCGAGGAGGCCGAGGGGCGCCGGCCGCGCATCCTGGTCGCCAAGATGGGCCAGGACGGCCACGACCGAGGCCAGAAGGTGATCGCGACCGCCTTCGCCGACCTGGGCTTCGACGTCGACGTCGGCCCGCTGTTCCAGACGCCGGAGGAGGTCGCCCGGCAGGCGGTCGAGGCGGACGTGCACGTGGTCGGCGTCTCCTCGCTGGCCGCGGGTCACCTCACGCTCGTCCCGGCGCTGCGCGAGAAGCTCGCCGAGGAGGGCCGCGAGGACATCATGATCGTGGTCGGCGGGGTGATCCCGCCGCAGGACGTGCCGACGCTGCGGGAGATGGGCGCGGCGGAGGTGTTCCTGCCGGGGACGGTGATCCCGGACGCCGCCCACGACCTGGTGAAGCGGCTGTCGGCCGACCTCGGCCACGAGCTGTAAGCCGCGATGGCCCCGATCGATCTCGACACGTATGTGAAGGGAGTGCTCGACGGGAGGCGGGCCCTGGTGGCCCGCGCCATCACGCTCGTCGAGTCCACCCGGCCCCAGCACCGGGCGCTGGCACAGCAGTTGCTCACCGAGCTGCTGCCGCACAGCGGCCGGGCACGGCGGATCGGCATCAGCGGGGTGCCGGGTGTCGGCAAGTCGACGTTCATCGACGCGTTCGGCACGATGCTGACCTCGCTGGGCCACCGGGTGGCGGTCCTCGCCGTCGACCCGTCCTCCACCCGCACCGGCGGTTCCATCCTGGGCGACAAGACCAGGATGGAGCGCCTGGCGGTCGACCCGGCGGCCTTCGTCCGCCCCTCCCCCAGCGCGGGCACGCTGGGCGGGGTCGCGAAGGCCACCCGGGAGTCGATGGTGGTGATGGAGGCGGCGGGCTACGACGTGATCCTGGTCGAGACCGTCGGCGTCGGCCAGTCCGAGACGACGGTCGCCGACATGGTCGACTCCTTCCTGCTGCTGACGCTGGCCCGCACCGGCGACCAGTTGCAGGGCATCAAGAAGGGCGTCCTGGAGCTGGCCGACGTCATCGCCGTCAACAAGGCGGACGGTCCGCACGAGCGCGACGCCCGGGCGGCGGCACGGGAGTTGGCGGGCGCGCTGCGTCTGATGCACGGCAAGGACGCCTTCTGGAGCCCGCCGGTGCTGCATTGCAGCGCCCGGGAGTCGACCGGCCTCGACACGGTCTGGGAGCGCCTGGAGCAGCACCGCACCCTGCTCGACTCCACCGGGCGGCTGGCCGCCAAGCGGCGGGACCAGCAGGTCGGCTGGACCTGGGCGATGGTCCGCGACGAACTCCTCGGCCGCCTGCACGCCGACCCGGCGGTCCGCGCGACCGCTCCGGACCTCGAACAGCAGGTCAGGGAGGGCAGGTTGACGGCCACCCTGGCGGCGGAACGCATCCTGGCGGCCTTCGAGGGCCGTACGGCGTCTTCGGCCGAAGGCTGAGCACCGGCCCGCCGCGTCGCTGGACGCGGCGGGCCACCGACGCTACGGCGGCCTCCTCGCCACGGGGACGGACCGGCCGGATTCGATGAGGAAAGCAGCTGGAACGGGTCGCGGCCCTGATCCCGGCGCTCCGGAAAGGCGGGCTGGAATTCCCGTGACGCTCCGACGTTAAAGCCAACTCGCTCGGTTTCCCAGGTAAGTTGATGCCCATTCAGCTCGATTCCGCGACCCGATGGGCTACCCTTCGTCAAGATCGCCTATCGCGCCACGGAGTCCACCAAGGGGGGCCGCTTCATGCGCCGCATATCCATTTTCGACACCACGTTGCGGGACGGCGAACAGGCGCCGGGAAACGCCATGTCTCCGAAGCAGAAGTTGAATATCGCGCTCCACTTGGAGAAGCTCGGCGTCGACCGTATCGAAGTGGGTTTCCCGGCTTCTTCTCCCAGCGACTTCGAAGCCGCCCAACTGATCTCCCAGCACCTGACGACAGCGAAATTCGCCACCCTCTCCCGGGCGGTCCGCGAGGACGTCGAGACCGCCGTCCGGGCGGGCGGCACCGAGCGGCACGAGATCCAGGTACTGGTCTCGGGCAGCGACCTGCACCTGGAACACAAGCGCGGGATCAGCCGGCGCGAGGGCATCCGTGAGGTCGTCGACGCCGTGGCCTACGCACGCTCCCGTGGCGTGGAGTCCATCGCTCTCGCGATCGAGGACGCCAGTCGCGGCGAGCACGATCTCCTGCGGGCCTACACCGAGGGTGCCGTCGAGGCCGGCGCCACGCGCCTCGTACCGGCGGACACCTGCGGGTACGCGACACCGGACCAGTACGCCGACGTCATCGCCGCCTTCCGGGAGTGGGCGCCGCCGTCGGTGGGGGTCTCCACCCACTGTCACGACGACTTCGGCCTCTCCCTCGCCAACGCGGTGAGCGGTCTCCAGGCCGGCGCCGACGAGGCCCAGGTCACCCTGGGCGGCATCGGGGAGCGGGCGGGCAACACCCCTCTGGAGGAGCTGGCCGCCCTGCTCCTCTACAAGAAGGACCACTACGGCTTCTACACCTCCATCACGACCGAGGACATGTACGCGGCCTACACCGCGCTCCGTGAGGTGATCCGCCTTCCCGAGCCACGGACCAAGGCCGTCTTCGGCACCTACGCCTTCGGCACGGCGGCGGGCATCCACCAGCAGGGCGTGCTGCGCAACCCGGCGACGTACGAGTACGTGGAGCCCGCCAGGTTCGGCCGTGAGCGCTCCCTGCTGATCGGGCGCCACTCCGGGCGCGCGGTGCTGCGTCACCTCCTGGGTGAGCTGGGCGTCGAGGTCGACGACGCGGAGCTGGCCGAGCTGTACCGGGTCCACATCGCCGAGCGGGTGGACGCGGACTGCGAGGGCCTGGACGTCCTCAAGGAGCGTCTCGCCACGGCGTTCGCCGGACGCGACGGCGCCCCGGCCCGGGCCTGAGCGGCACCGGCCGAGGGACGCGTACGCATGGGCACCACACTGGCCAGGAAGATCTGGGATCTCCATCGGGTGAGATCCATGGGCGGCGACGACCTCCTCTACGTCGACCTGCATCTGCTGCACGAGGTCAACACGCCTCAGGCGTTCGACGGGCTGCGCGCGGCGGGGCGCACGGTCCGCAGGCCCGACCTGACCGTCGGGACCGAGGATCACAACACCCCCACCATCGCCGTCGACCGCGCCATCCGGGACCCCCGGGCGGTGGAGCAGTCGGCGCTCATGCGGGCGAACTGCCGGGAGTTCGGCATCCCGCTCCACCGCCTCGGGGACCCGGGGCAGGGCATCGTCCACGTCATCGGGCCGGAGCTGGGCCTGACCCGTCCGGGGACGACCATCGTCTGCTGCGACTCGCACACGACCACCCACGGCGCCTTCGGGGCCCTGGCCCTGGGCATCGGCACCAGTCAGGTCGAGCACGTCCTGGCCACCCAGACGCTGCCGCTGCGCTGGCCGGGAACCATGGCGGTCACCGTGAACGGCGCCCTTCCGTCCGGGGTGACCGCGAAGGATCTCGTCCTGGCCCTGATCGCCCGCATCGGTACGGCGGGCGGCCGGGGCAGCATCATCGAGTACCGGGGCGAGGCGGTCACCTCCCTCTCCATGGAGGGGCGGATGACGCTGTGCAACATGTCCGTCGAAGCGGGGGCGAGGGCCGGTCTCGTCGCGCCCGACGACACCACCTTCGCGTTTCTGCGCGACCGTCCCGGCATGCCCCAGGGCGCCGACTGGGACGCCGAGGTCGCCTTCTGGGAGTCGCTGCGCACGGACGAGGACGCCGTCTTCGACCATGAGATCGTCCTGGACGCCGCCGAGCTGAGCCCCTATGTGTCCTGGGGGACGAACCCCGGGCAGAGCGTGCCCTTGCACGACACCGTTCCGGACCCCGCCGACATCCAGGACGAGGAGGAGCGCGCGGCGGCCGAACGCGCTCTGGAGTACATGGACATCAAGCCCGGCACCCCGATGCGCGACATCCGGGTCGACACGGTCTTCATCGGGTCCTGCACCAACGGGCGCATCGAGGACCTGCGGGCGGCGGCCCAGGTGCTGAGGGGCCGCACGGTCGCCGAGGACGTCAGCGTGATCATCGTGCCGGGCTCGGCACAGGTGCGGAGGCAGGCCGTCGCCGAGGGGCTGGACCTGGTCTTCGCGGAGGCCGGGGCCGACTTCCGGGCAGCGGCCGGCTGCTCCATGTGCGCCGCCCTCAACGAGGACCGGCTCGGTCCCGGACAACGTGCCGCGTCGACCACCAACCGCAACTACGAGGGACGCCAGGGCAAGGGTGCCCGTACCCATATCGTCTCCCCGGCGGTCGCCGCGGCCACCGCCGTCGCCGGCCGGCTGGCCGCGCCCGCCGACCTGGAAGGAAGGGGCTGAGCAGCCATGGCCAGGTTCACCGTCCACCGGGGCACCGCGGTACCGCTGCGCCGCAGCAACGTCGACACGGACCAGATCATCCCGGTCCGCTTCTGCACCCGGTCCACCCGCCACGGCCACGCGGACGCGCTGTTCGCGGACTGGCGCGACGACCCGTCCTTCGTGCTCAACCGACGGGAACACCAAGGGGCGTCGGTCCTCGTCGCCGGGACCGACTTCGGCACCGGCTCCTCACGCGAGTACGCGGTCTGGGCGCTCCAGGACTACGGCTTCCGGGCCGTCATCGCCCCCCGCTTCGGGGAGATCTTCCGGGGGAACGCGGCGCTCAACGGCCTGCTGACCGTGGCCGTCCCCACCGAGGTGGTGGAGTCGCTGTGGGCGGCGACCACCACCGACCCGGCGACCGAGGTCACGGTGGACCTCGAACGGCTGGAGGTGCGCTGGCTCGACCGGACGCAGTCCTTCACCGTCGACCCGGAGGTACGGCGCCGGCTGATGACCGGGCTCGACCCCATCGCGGCCACCCTCACCCACGCGGAGGAGATCGCGGCCTACGAGCGCGGGCGCCGGGCCCATCTGCCGCTGACGTTCTGACCGTTCCGCGCTGTCCGCAGGCGTGCCGCGGACGCGAGACAGTGACGAGGGCCCCTCCTTCACCTCTCGGCGAAGGAGGGGCCCTCGTGCGTCAGTCGCCCTGCGACCAGTCACCCAGCAGCCACTGCCGTTCCTCTTCCGTCATGATCTCGATCGCGTCGATGCGCAGGTCCGGGTCGGCCACCACCTGCTGGAGAACCCTGGCCCACCGCTGCACGAGCGCGTCGATGGTCGGTGCCTCGAAGAGATCCGCCGAGTATTCGATCGTGCCGTCGATACCGGCAGGATCGCCGTCCTCGTCGAACCGCTCCCAGAGACTGAAGAAGAGGTCGAACCTCGACGTCCCCGTGTCCACCTTCTGGTAGGTGGCGGACAGCCCTTGCAGGGACAGCCGCCCCTGCGCGGTGTTCTGGAGCGCGAGCATGATCTGGAACAGGGGGTGGTGGGAGAGGGTCCGCTGCGGATTGAGCCGCTCCACCAGGAGGTCGAAGGGCAGATCCTGGTGCGCGTAGGCGGCCAGGTCGACCTGGCGCACCCGGTCCAGCAGCTCCCGGAACGTCGGATCACCCGAGGTGTCGGTGCGCAGCACCAGGGTGTTGACGAAGAAGCCGACCAGATCCTCCAGCGCCCGGTCCGTACGGTTCGCGATCGGGCTGCCCAGCGGTATGTCCGAACCGGCTCCCATGCGGGTGAGCAGCGCGGCCAAGGACGCCTGCAACACCATGAACAGCGTGACGTCGGATTCCTGGGTCATCCGGATGACGCCCCGGTGCACGTCGGCGTCGAAGCCGAACGGCTGCCACGCGCCCCTATAGGAGCTGACCTCCGGGTACGGCCGGTCGACGGGGAGCGAGATCCGGTCCGGCAGCCCGGCCAGCGTCTTCGTCCAGTACTCGACCTGCTGGGTGAGCACGCTGTCCGGGTCGCCCTGCTCGCCGAGCAGCCGCTGCTGCCACAGGGTGTAGTCGGCGTACTGCACCGGCAGCGGCTCCCAGTCGGGAGTGGCCCCCTGGCACCGGGCCCCGTACGCTCGCGCCAGGTCCCGGGTGAGCGGACCCATCGACCAGCCGTCACCGGCGATGTGGTGCAGCACCAGGAGCAGCAGATGGGTGTCCCCGTCGATCGTGAACACCCGAGCGCGCAGCGGCGGCTCCTTGCGCAGATCGAACGGCCGGCGGGACTCCTCCCCGACCAGGTCCTCCACGGTGTCGGCGCCGGCTTGTACGACCGCGAAGTCGACGGCCGCCTCGGCCGCGTGGAGGATCTGCTGCACCGGTGCGCCGTCGACCTCCGGGAAGATGGTGCGCAGGCTCTCGTGCCGGGCCATCACATCGTCCAGGGCCCAGCGCAGCGCCTCGACGACCAGCTCTCCCCTCAGGTGGAGGGCGATGGGAATGTGATAGGTGGACGACTCCTCGAACCGCTGGAGGAACCACAGGCGCCGCTGGGCGAACGACAGGGGCAGCGGTTCGGGCCGGCCCATGGGCACCACCGGTGGACGCAGACCCGTGTCCGCCGAGGCCTCCAGCCGGCGCGCCAGTCCTTCCACGGTCGGGGCTTCGAAGAGGGCGCGGATGGAGACCTCGGCGCCGAGCACGGCCCGGATGCGGCTGATCAGCTGCGTGCCCAGCAGGGAGTGCCCGCCCAGGTCGAAGAAGTTGTCCTCCACACCGACCGAGGGCACGTCCAGCACCTCGGCGAACAGCGCGCAGAGCGTCTCCTCGTACGGTCCCTCGGGTGCGCGGCTCTCGCCGCTGCCCTCCAGCACCGGGGCGGGCAGGGCCTGTCGGTCCACCTTCCCGTTCCGTGTCACGGGGAAGGCGTCGAGCACGACCACGGCCACCGGGACCATGTACTCCGGCAGCCGGTCCCCGACGAACCCGCGCAGGTCGCGGGGGTCGATCTCGGCGCCGTCCTCGGGGATCACGTAGGCGACCAGCCGTACCTCACCCGGGGTGTCCTCCCGTGCCAGCACGACCGCGCTCCGGACGCCCGTATGGCGGGCCAGCACCGCCTCGATCTCACCCGGTTCGATGCGGAAGCCACGGATCTTGACCTGGTCGTCCGCACGCCCCAGATACTCCAGCTGGCCGTCCGAGCGCCAGCGCACCAGGTCACCGGTGCGGTACATCCGGGAACCCGCCGGGCCGAAGGGATCGGCCACGAACCGCTCCGCCGTCAGACCGGGGCGGTTCACATAGCCACGCGCCAGACCCGGCCCCGCCAGGTACAACTCACCGGCCACGCCGACCGGAACCGGAGACAGCCCCTCGTCCAGCACGTACGTCCGCTGGCCGGTGATCGGACCGCCGATGGGCGGCGTCCCGCCCGGCTCCAGCCGCTCGCTCAGCGTGGCGCAGATCGTCGCCTCGGTCGGACCATAGGCGTTGAACATCGCCCGCCCCGCCGCCCAGCGCCGCGACAGTTCCTCCCCCACCGTGGCGGCTCCGGTCGCGACCGTGCGGAGGTCGGGCAGTTCGGTGTCCGGCAGGGTGGCCAGCAGGGCCGGGGGGAGCATCACATGGTTGACGCGGTGGTCGCGTATCAGTGTGGCGAGTTCCTCGCCCGCGACGACGCCCGCCGGAGCCACCACCAACGCGGCACCCCACGGCAACCCCATCAACAACTCCATCACCGAAGCGTC
>NZ_JBVHWM010000045.1:0-78683 GCF_055564375.1 Streptomyces sp. NPDC029138 | reverse complement strand
CCCCCCCCCCCCCCCCCCCCCCCCCCCCCCCCCCCCCCCCCCCCCCCCCCCCCCCCCCCCCCCCCCCCCCCCCCCCCCCCCCCCCCCCCCCCCCAGGCTCCGGGCATCAGGTCCCCGACTGAGCCGGCGACGGCGACAGGGCCACCACGGCCTCGCTCGTGTACGCCAGGAAGGTCAGGGTTTCCTCGAAGTACAGGGTGACACTGGTCGCGTCGTGCGACAGATAGCCGATGGACACGTCCTGGCCCAGCCGCAGTTCGAAGTCACCGCCGCGCGTCGAGAGCAGGAAGGCACCGTCGATGGCGGGCGCCCAGACGATGTCGCCGTCGAGGAGCCGGGCGAGGTGCTTGATGACCGGGTAGCCGTGGTCGGAGGTCTCGCTGACGGCCGTGTACGCCTCGGCGCTCAGCGCCAGGGTGTAGGCGCCGTCCACGCCGGCCAGCCGCAGGGCCGTCACCGCCTGGCTGATGGCGTCCGGGTAGTCCCGCACGTCGGCGGGGAGCGTCAGCGCGGGATTGGAGGAACTCGCCCGCAGCCCGGCGATCCCGGCCGCCGGGTAGCCCTCGAACACGGCGCGGTCCTCGGCGAACGCCAGCCGGCGCGCCGCGTCCTTCACGGGCTGCCAGTCGGCGTCCTTGGCGCCCCGGGCGACGTCGTCCACCTGCCGGCGGTCCACGGTGAACGGCACGCGCAGTTCGACCAGCGGCTGGAAGCGGCGGGTGTGGGCGATGACCCCGTCCGCGGGCGCGTCGACGGCGTCCAGGTGACCGGTGCCCACTCCGGCGAGCGTGGCCCCGCCCGGTTCGGGGACGTCGACGATACGGCGGGCCGCGACATGGCGCTTGAAGGTGCGGCGGGCCTCCTCCTCGAGATCGGCCCACGCGGCACCGGAGATGGGCGCGAGTTCACGGTGCAGATTGTTCATCGGTCGAGCTCCGCTTCATGCTGCCGATCCCGAGGGAGGACCCCGGGGACCGGACGTGGCTGTCGGTCGGTGTGACGGCGGTGGGGGGCCCTGCTGCCGGCGGCTCGGGCAGGTCTTCGAGGAAGTCCGCGGTGGGTGTGAAGAAGAGCGACCCGGTGACCGGGGTGGAGAAGTCCAGAATCCGGTCGTGGGACGCGGTCGGCGTGCCGAGGAACATCCGCTCCAGCATCGTCTCCGTCACCTCGGGGGTGCGGGCGTAGCCGATGAAGTAGGTGCCGAACTCCCCCCGGCCCGCCGCGCCGAAGGGCATGTTGTCGCGCAGGATCTCGTGCTCGGTGCCGTCCGGGTCGGTGACGGTGGTGAGGGCAACGTGCGAGTCGGCCGGTTTGACGTCGTCGGCGAGTTCCACGTCGGACAGCTTGCGCCGGCCGATCACCCGCTCCTGCGCCTCGACGGGCAGGGCCTCCCAGGCATCGAGGTCGTGCAGGTACTTCTGTACGACGACGTAGCTGCCGCCCGCGAACGGCGGGTCCTCGTCACCGACGAGGACGGCCGTGCGCGCCGCGGCACCCGTCGGGTTCTCCGTGCCGTCCACGAAGCCGAGCAGATCCCGTTCGTCGAAGTACTTGAAGCCCTGCACCTCGTCCTGGACCGTCACCGCTCCGCGCAGCCGGCTCATGATCTCCGTGGCGAGCGCGAAGCACAGGTCGAGCCGCGCGGCCCGGATGTGGAAGAGCAGGTCGCCGGGGGTGGCCACGGCTCGGTGCACCGGGCCCTTCAGTTCGCGGAAGGGGTGCAGCAGGGCCGGGCGCGGCCCGGCGAACAGGCGGTCCCAGGCGTGTGAGCCGATGCTGGTGACACAGCTCAGTCTGCCCTCGGGCTGGGCGCGGAAGCCCACGGCCCGCTCCAGGGAGCCGACGTCGGACAGCAGCTCACGGACCGTGGTCTCGCCGCCGCTGTCGATGGTGACGACCAGGAAGATCGCCGCGCTGGTCAGCGGGGAGAGAACCATCTGGGGTACTGGTTCGGGAACGTCGTGGGCCATGAGTCATACCCTTCCCAGCCGAGCGGCGGCAGACGAGTGCGTGGAGCAGCCTCACTCTAGGGCGAACCGGTCGCCGTCGCGACAGATGCAACCGACCAGGGCATATAACGTGAGCCACTAGTGACTTCAGGTGTGTGCCGGTGGTGACTGATCAGGTGTTCTCCTCTTGTAGGGTGGGCCCAGCCGTCAGCTCACTCCGCGAAGGCAGTCATGCGTATCGGATTCGCACTCCCCCAGTTCCACCGTCAGGCGTTCGAGATCGCTCGGGTCGCGGAGTTCGCGCGGGAGGTGGAGCGCGCCGGGGCCGCCAGTCTCTGGGTCGGGGACCGCAATCTGGCCGCGGTGCGGCCCCGCGTCGGCTATGGCGGGCAGGGCACCACCATTCCGCCGGAGCTGAACCCCGCCGCCGACCCCTTCGTTCTCCTCGGAGTGGCCGCCGCCGCGACCGAACGGGTGCTCCTCGGTTCCCATGTGCTCATCGCGCCCCTGTATCCGCCGGTGCAGCTGGCCCGGGCGCTGACCACCATCGACCTGATCAGCGGCGGCCGCTTGCTGCCCGGCTTCGGGATCGGCTGGTCGCCGGAGGAGTACGAGGCAGCGGGGCGGGACTTCAGCCGGCGCGGAGCCCTGCTGGACGAGCTGCTCGACGCACTCGAAGCCGTGTGGACCGAGGACCCCGCCGAGTACTCCGGGTCGCTGCTGTCGGTACCGCGGCACCACGCACCGCTCAAGCCCGCCCGTCTCCCGCGTCCCCCGGTGTATCTGGGGGCACTCTCCGAACGGGCGCTGCGCCGGGTCGCGCGGCGCGCGGACGGGTGGCTGCCGCTGTGTGTGGTGCCGGACTATGTCGACATCGGCGGCCTGGCCGCCCAGCGCGCGCTGCTCGACGAGTGGGCCCGTGCCGCCGGGCGCGAACCGGGTGACATCGGCACCGTGCTGCGCGTCAACGTCTCCGCGGGCACGGGCGTGCGGGCGGTGGCGGAGGCGATCCGCTCGGTGCACGACGCGACGGGCATTGAGCACTTCATGGTGGACACGATGTATCAGGCGGACACGGTGGAGGAGTCCGTCGCGTACGCGCGCGAGCTGCTCGCGCTGGTGCCCGCCGAGTAAAAAGCGCGCAATTTCCCCGCGGCGGGCACGAAGAATTCCTCGCTATTCTCCCGGTGTGGATCATGCTTGGAACACGCCATTTGAACGGTCTGGGTATACGCGGCACGTACACCTACACAGGATGATGTGACGTTTAATGTGTCAACCCAGCAAGTAACCTTAGTCAAATGCAAAGCGTCAACCCGCTGGGTGAGTTCATACGAGCTCGCCGAGCTGCCACTTCGCCCAAGCAAGTGGGGCTGCCGGACGAGGGCCCCCGCCGCACCGTGGGGCTGCGGCGCCATGAGGTGGCCATGCTGGCCGGCGTGAGCGAGGGCTACTACGCGCGCCTGGAGCAGGGCCGGGAAAGACACCCTTCCGATCAGGTCCTCAACGCGCTGACCCGGGTCTTCGGACTCGATGCGGAGGCGGCCGAGCATCTGCACAAGCTGGCGCGGCAGGGACTGCGCAAGCGCGGTAGCGGTTGCTCCCCGGCCGACGACCGCGTGGCCGCCCACCTGGTGCGGCTGATCGACTCCTGGGGGACTCCGGCGGTGATCCTCGGGCCGCGGTTCGACATCCTGGCCGCCAACGACCCGGCGAAGACCCTTCTCTGTGTCATGGGCGCGGAGACCAACCTGCTCCGGTTCGTCTTCCTGGACCCGGCGGCCCGGCGGTTCTACCGGGACTGGGAGGAGATCGCCTGGACCTGTGTGGCGGGTCTGCGGGCGGCGGCCTCACTGGACGCGGAGGACCGCGCTCTGCACGCCCTGGTCGGTCAACTGTCGACGCACAGTGAGCAGTTCACTCAGCTGTGGGCCAAGTACGACGTCCGTGCCAAGACCCACCAGACCCAACGGCTGCTGCACCCGCGGGCCGGTGAGCTGACGCTGACCTACCAGACGTTCACCGTCAACGGCTCCCCCGGCCACCAGCTCGGCACCTACCAGGCCGAACCGGATTCACCGAGCGAGGCCGCGTTGCGCCGGCTCATCTCCACCGCCGCCCGCCCGGACCCGGCGGGCGAGGAGATCCCGGAGCCGGAAGGCGGGCGGGGCACCGGCGAGCGCTGAGTCACCGCCGTACGGGACGCGTGTTCACCCGTCCCGGGCCGGCCCGCGCCCGGACGCCTCGGCTCTGGCCCGCTTCACCCGGGCCCGGTCCAGGGCGGCACCGACGGCCCCGGAGAACGTGTCCGCGCGGCGAGCCTCCAGACCCACGACGAAGAAGAACGTCATCAGGCCGCTGTCGACCCAGCCGCGCGCGGTCAGCAGCAGCTCGTGTCCGCCGACGCGCACCGACACCGGCGTGTTCCGGAACGCCTCGTATCCGTACAGGTCGGCATTGGCCCAGGCCAGGGCCGTGGCGACGGCGAGCAGCAGGACCGACGCGCCGGCCGTCTCGGTGCGCGGGAACTCGCGCAGCGAGGTGGTCTCGGCCCGGGTCCCGCCGCTCACGGTGTCTCGTGCGAGGCGGGGTCCGCGATGTCGGCGCGGCCCATGACCCGGAACAGCAGGACCAGGGACGGCAGGATGAGGAGGCCCGCGGCGCAGGCGACGCCGACGAGGACGGCGAGGGTGGCGTGCGGTGCCGCCGCGTCCTGGACCGGCAGGTGGGTGCCGAGGAGGTAGGGGTACTGGGACACGCCCCAGCCGCTGACGATGAGGGCGACGGCCGCCGCGGCGGTCGCGCGCAGGCCACGGGTCCGCTCGGCGCGCAGCAGGGCCAGGCCCAGCAGGCCGCAGAGCGCCGCGAGCAGGGCGAGCGGCAGCGCGCGGTGGCTGAGCTGGTGGAACAGCCGTGGGCTGTCCGCCCGCAGCACGAAGACGCCCGCGATGCTGACGGCGCCGGTGACGGCGCCCGCCGCGAGGGCGCGGTCGCGGAAGTACCGGAACAGGTGCGGGTCCTCGTGCCGCCGGGCGGCCACCGTCAGGTAGGTGGCCGCCAGGTAGGCGCAGGCCAGCACGGCGAGCACGCCGCCCAGGGCGCTGGTCGGGTTCAGCCAGCTGGTGACGGGGTCCCCGTCGCCCCGGGCGGGCACGCGCCCGGACGCCAGGGCGCCGGCGATGGAACCGAAGCAGTAGGGCGTCAGCACGGAGGAGAACGCGAAGGCGGCGCCGTACACGCGCTGTTCGGGGGTGCGGATCGAGGCTTTCCGGAAGGCGAAGCCCGCTCCGCGCAGCACGATGCCGAGCGCGGCGATTCCCAGCGGGAGGTAGAGGGTGGAGGTGAGCGCGGCGAACGCCGTGGGGAAGCCGCTCCACAGCATGACCAGGCAGTAGATCAGCCAGGTGTGGTTCGCCTCCCAGACGGGGGCGAGGGAGTCGTCGATCAGATGGCGGGCTTCCCGGCCGCGCCGGGCCCCGCCCGCGATGAGATCCCAGAACCCCGCCCCGAAGTCGGCCCCGCCCAGGACGCAGTAGGCGATCACTCCGATGAAGAGGAAGACCGCGACCAGATCCGGCATGTCAGGACGCCTTTCCCGTGGCGGTCCCGGCGGGGCGTTCGGGACCGTAGGGCACGGACACGGCCTCGTCGCCCTGCTGTCGCCAGCGCCGTGTCATGGACCGCAGCACCCACAGGGCGGCGGCGCCGACGGCCAGGTAGAGCAGGAGGACGGCGCCGAAGAAGGGCCACAGGTTGCCCCGGGTGGCCACGGCGTCCCGGGTCAGCAGATGGCCGACGACGATCCAGGGCTGGCGGCCGACCTCGGTGACCACCCAGCCGCTCTCCAGGCAGAGGATCGCCACGATCCCGCACAGGGAGGCCGCCCGCAGGAACCAGCGGTTGGTCGCGAGTGTGTGCCGGCGGCGCCACCACAGCCAGGCGAACCAGAGGGCGACGGCGAGCATGAGGAAGGACGTGCCGACCATGATGTCGAACGCCCAGTGCACGATGTTCGCCTGCGCGTCGGTAGGCCGGACGTGGGCCGGGACGGCCTCCAGTCCCTTGATGGTGGTCGAGGGCTTGAAGCCGGCCAGCAGGGAAGCCATGTCGGGGATCTTGATGCCGTAGCGCACCTTCCCGTCGACCAGTACGCCGCCCAGGGTCTCGGGGACGTGGGAGCCGGTCCTGGGCAGCAGTTCGATGGCCGCGAACTTCGCCGGTTCGTCGTCGAAGACCTGTCGGGCGATGGTGTCGCCGACGATGATCTGCACCGGCAGCGCGCAGGCCGCGGTGACGAATCCGGTGAGGAAGCCGACCCGGTGGTAGCGGTCGCGCCTGCCGCGCAGCATGCCCACCGCGTAGACGCCGGCCACGACGAAGCCGGCGACGATGTACGCGGCGATGAGCATGTGCCAGAACTCCAGCCAGAAGGCGTCGTTGAAGAACACCTCGGCGGGCCGGACGGCGACCACCTTGCCGTGTTCGACGGTGATGCCGCCGGGCTGGTTCATCCAGGCGTTGGCGGCGACGACCGAGGCGGTTCCGCCGACGCCGGCCAGGGAGACGGGCACGCCGGTCCAGAAGTGCGCCCAGGGCGGCATCCGGTCCCAGCCGTAGATGTAGAGGGCCACGAAGATGGCCTCGAGGAAGAAGAACAGGCCCTCGATCGCGAAGGGGAAGCCGAAGGCGGAGCCGTAGTCGCCCATCAGGCGGGGCC
The DNA here is from genome assembly GCF_055564375.1 of Streptomyces sp. NPDC029138. Lineage (NCBI taxonomy): Bacteria > Bacillati > Actinomycetota > Actinomycetes > Kitasatosporales > Streptomycetaceae > Streptomyces > Streptomyces sp. NPDC029138. Next base: position 72,017 of record NZ_JBVHWM010000045.1, on the reverse strand, counting down.
ACAGGATGCCCAGTTCGAAGGAGAGGACGGTCCCGGTGATGGCGCCGACCGCGAACAGCACGGCGGCCACCTTCGACCAGCGGCGGGCGAGCAGCAGCGCCTCGGCGTCGCCCTTGCGCAGCCCTCGGTAGTGGGCGATGAGCATGAGGGTGGTCAGGGCGACGCCGAACGGCACGAGGATGATGTGGAACCCGAGGGTGAAGGCCATCTGCTCCCGCGCGGGCAGCAGTTGCGCGGGGTCCGCGGCGGCCAGGGCGGGCAGGTGGGCGAGCGCGCCGGCTGTCGTCATGGTCAGTCCTCGGCGCTGGGCGCGACCCGCACCTTGATGTTCTTCATCAGGGGCTGGTTGCTCTGCTTGCTGTAGTCGCTCGCGGCGATCAGGACGTTCATCTCGGGCATGTACCCGGCGGCGCAGCCCCTGGGCATGCTGTACTCGATCGCCGTGTACCGCTCGAGGTGGCGTGTGCTGCCGTCGCGGGCGGTGGCGGTGATGTCGACGAGGCTGTCGGGCCTGATGCCGCGAGCGCGCATGTCGTCGCCGTTCATGAGGATGAGGGTGCGCAGGTTGCTGATGCCGCGGTAGCGGTCGTCGTCCGAGTAGATGGTGGTGTTCCACTGGTCGTGGCTGCGCATGGTCTGGAGGATGAGCACGTCGTCCTGGGGCGGCGCCTCGGGCAGCGGCGCGGCGGAGAACTCGGCGCGGCCGGACGGGGTGAGGAAGACCAGTTCCCGGGCGGGCTGTTTGATGCGGAAGCCCAGCGGGAGCCGCACCCTGCGGTTGAAGTCCTCGAAGCCGTCCAGGACCTTCGCCATGGTGTCACGGACGCGGTCGTAGTCCTCGACGTACGACTCCCAGGGCGTGGTGCTCTCCGGGAGGGTGGCCCGCGCCATGCCGACGATGATGGCGGGCTCGGACAGCAGGTGCGGGGAGGCGGGCTTCTTCATGCCGACCGACAGGTGCACCATGCTCATCGAGTCCTCGACGGAGACGGACTGGAGGCCGCGCCGCTGGTGGTCCTTCTCGGTGCGGCCGAGGCAGGGCAGGATCAGCGCCTTCCTGCCGTGCACGAGGTGGCTGCGGTTGAGCTTGGTGCTGACGTGCACGGTGAGTTCGCAGTTCCGCAGGCCCTGGGAGGTGTACGCGGTGTCCGGCGCGGCGAGCACGAAGTTGCCGCCCATGCCGACGAAGACCTTCACCCGGCCCCGGTTCATGGCCTCGATGGTGTCGACCGTGTCCATGCCGTGCTCGCGCGGCGGGTCGATGCGGCAGACGTCGGCGAGCCGGTCCAGGAACTCGGGCCGGGGCCGGTGGTCGATGCCGCAGGTGCGGTTGCCCTGGACGTTGCTGTGCCCGCGCACCGGCGAGGGGCCCGCGCCCTCCCGGCCGAGGTTGCCGCGCAGCAGCAGGACGTTGACGATCTCGCGGACGGTGTCGACGCCGTGCTCGTGCTGGGTGAGGCCGAGGCACCAGCTGATCAGCGTGCGGTCGGAGCGGGAGTAAATCTTGGCGGCCTTGAGGATGTCGTCCCTGGTGAGGCCGGACTGCTCCTCCAGTTCCTCCCAGGAGGTGGCCTCGCACAGCTCACGGTAGGCCTCGAAGCCGTGCGTGTGGCGCTCGATGAACTCCTTGTCGAGCGCCTTGGGGTCGCTGCGGCTCTCCTCCAGGACCGCCTTGGCGATGCCCCGCAGCAGGGCCATGTCGCCGCCCGCGCGGACCTGGAGGTTGAGGGTGCTGGTGCGGGTGGCCTTGAACAGGGCCATGTCGGTGAACTCGTGCGGCACGATCGTGCTGGTGGCCGCCGCCTCCACCAGGGGGTTCACATGGACGATCTGGGCGCCCCGCCGGTAGGCCTCGGCGAGCGCGGTGAGCATGCGGGGGGCGTTGGAGGCGGCGTTGACACCCATGATGAACAGGGCGTCGGCGGTCTCCCAGTCCTTGAGGTCGGCGGTTCCCTTGCCGGTGCCGAGGGCCGCCGTCAGGGCCCGGCCGGAGGCCTCGTGGCACATGTTGGAGCAGTCGGGCAGGTTGTTGGTGCCGAACTCGCGGGCCATCAGCTGGTAGAGGAAGGTCGCCTCGTTGCTGAGCCGGCCCGAGGTGTAGAAGGCGGCCTCGTCGGGGCTGTCCAGGGCGCGCAGTTCGCGGCCGACGAGGGCGAAGGCGTCCTGCCAGGTGATGGGGACGTACCGGTCGCTGGTCTCGTCGTAGACGAGGGGCTCGGTCAGCCGGCCCTGGTCCTCCAGGGCGAAGTCGGACCACTCGGACAGCTCGGAGACGGTGTGCCGGGCGAAGAAGTCGGCGCCGACCCGCTTGGACGTCATCTCCCAGGTGACGTGCTTGATGCCGTTCTCGCAGATGTCGAGCTTGAGGCCCTTGGTGTCGTCGGGCCAGGCACAGCCCGGGCAGTCGAAGCCGCCGTTCTCGTGGTTCATCTTGAGGATGGCCCGCGGCCCGTCGAACAGCGCCCGTTCCTTGATCAGCACCCGGCTCACGCTCTTGGCGGCGCCCCAGCCGGCCGCCGGGTGGTGGTAGGAGCGGTGGGACGGCCGCTTGTCACCGGCCGGGCCGTCGCCGCCGGTGGCCGAGCGGCCGACCGCGCCGTCCTGCGGGTTCGGCGTCGGGTCAACATCGGATGCGGTCATGTCGTGCGCTCTCTCTGTCGAAAGGGTCCGTGCCTCGGGGGGTGACGTCGAGACGGGGGGCTCGGAAGGCTCAGAGCCGCAGCGGGACGGCGGCCGGGCGGGACGGTGCGCGGAGCCAGGTGGCCGCCAGCGCCGCGGTGACGAGCAGGGCCGGTACGAGCGGGGCGCCGGGGCGCAGCCAGCGGTAGGCCGCGCCGTCGACGGCCGCCCCGGCGATCAGCGCGGCCACGATGCCGACGCTGCGGGCCTGGAGGCGTCCCCGGGTGGCGAACGCCGTGACGGTGGAGGTGAGCAGGCCCGTCAGGTAGGCGGTGGTGATCTCGCCGCCGGCGGTGACCCGGACGCTGCCGTTCTGGCAGCCCATGGCGACGGCCGTGAGGAACAGCAGCAGGGTGCGGGCCGCACCGTGCGGTGCCATGTGCCAGCCCAGCCAGCCGCAGACCACCAGCCACAGCAGCAGGGCCTCCAGGAGCAGTCCGCCCCGGATGCCCGCGCCGCGGACCCGGCCCCGGCCGGCCGCCACCAGGCCGCCGGCCGCCGCCCCGACGACATAGCCGAGCAGGGCTACGGCGACGAGGCGGGCGGCGGCGAGGTGGGCATTCCCCAAGTGAAGCCCGAGCAGTGCGGAGTTCGCGGTCACGACGCTCGTGAAGACGCCGCCCAGGGCGAGGAACCCGAAGGCGTTCGCCGCTCCGGCCGCGAGGGTGAGCAGGTGCCGGGTGGCTCCGCTCCGCCCGGGCCACGGGGACTGGGCGGGACTGGGCGTGGTCACTTGGCGAGGAAGTCCAGCAGGGCGGTGTTGACTTCCTCCGGGTGGGTCCAGGCGATGTTGTGCGGGCCGCCCTCGACCGTCACGAACGTCAGGTCGTCGATCAGCCCGGGCAGCCGCTTGGCCGTGTTCTGGTACGGCAGGATGCGGTCCGCGTCCCCGTGCACCAGCAGCGTCGGCACATCGATCTTCGGCAGGTCCTCACGGAAATCCGTCAGCCACGTGTCGACGCACGCGTAGGCCGCCCACGCCGACGCCGCCACCGCCACGTTGAAACTGTTCTGCCACGCCTGATCGCTGATCCGCGTCCCGGCGTACATGTCGACGTTGTAGAAATTGTCGAGGAAGTCCTTGAAATACGCCGGACGGTCCTTCAGCACCGCCGCCTTGATCCCCTCGAACACCGACGCGTCGACGCCCTCGGGATTGTCGTCGGTCTTCAGCAGGAACGGCGGAATCGCGCCCAGCAGCGCCGCCTTCGCCACCCGCTCCGACCCGTACCGGCCCAGATACCGGGTCACCTCACCCGTCCCCATCGAGAACCCGACGAGGACGACGTCCCGCAGGTCCAGGTGCTCCAGCAGCACCTTCAGGTCCGCCGCGAAGGTGTCGTAGTCGTAGCCCACCGTCGGCTGACTCGACCGGCCGAACCCCCGCCGGTCGTACGTGATCACGCGGTACCCCGCCTCCAGCAGCACCCGCTCCTGCTTCTCCCACGAATGCCCGTTCAGCGGATACCCGTGGATCAGCACCACCGGACGGCCACTGCCGTGATCCTCGTAATACAGCTCGATCGCCTCGGAGTTCTCCCGACCCACCGTCACAAAACCCATGACACACACCTTTCGTCGAATCTCTCCTGCTGAGCCTTGCAGCCGTTCGGCCGTGCCGCATCACATGAACGTGCGAGAACGCTCGGGACACGGCCGGCGGTTCAGCCTTCCTCGACGCATTCCTTGAGGAACGCGTCGATGTCGATCTCTTCCTGTCCCCGGGGGACGAGCCGTTCCGTGGCCCGCAGGAAGTCGCGCACCGGCGCCCGGCGCACCTCGATGAGCGCGGCGCCGGACGGCGGCGTCAGGGTGATACGCGTGTTCTTCCCGGCCGGACCGCCGTCCGGCGCGATGTGGATGTCGCCCGCCCCCACGGGGAAGTACAGGCCGTCGGCGAGCAGGTCCCGGGCGAAGTTCCAGGTCACCTGGCGCTGGTGCGGGAGGCAGAAGGAGACGCGTACCGCGCACGGGTCGTACCGGTCGTAGTCGAAGTGCGCCCGGACGGGTATCCGGAGCGTGCCGGCGGGGGCCAGCCACACCCAGATGTCGTGGCGTACCGTGTCGGAGGGGCCGGCGACGGGGCTCCGGTCGGCCGCGCGTGCCGCGTGCTCACGATGCTGATCCATGGTCTGCTCCGTTCGCTCTGCTGACGACCATGGGACCAGCCTGTCGTTCGGCGCAGAGGGCAGGCATCCGTCATTTGACGTCATGGTGAGGAATTGCTGCTCCGGACGGCCACGTACGTCGGTCATCAGATTCCTCTTGGAAAGTCGATTCCCGTGGGAAAGGTGCGGTGAAAAGCCGGCTCAGTAGCCGGTGTGCGGCTGGACAGGAATGACGGCGCACACGGTGGTGCCCTCCCCGGACGCGTGCCGCACACTGAGGGACCCGTCCAGTACGGCGACCCGGTCGGCCATGGCCGCCAAGGGTGACGAGTCCCATGCCTCGCCGGGCGCGGCACCGTCGTCCGCCACCGTGACCACCAGGTCCAGGTCCAGCTCGGCCACCACCTGGACCCTGCTGGCCCGGGCGCCGTGCACCGCCCTGCTGAGCGCCTCCCTGACCAGGAAGTACGCGTGCATCTCCACCGCGTGCGGCAGCCGCTCCCGAAGATTGCCGGAGACGCCGACGGGTACCGGCCACTGCCCCGCCAGTACGGTGAGCGCGGCCGGAAGCCCGCGGAGCCTGAGCACGCCCGGATACAGCTCGGCCGTGACGTCCCTGACGTGGCTCAGCGCCTGCTCGGCGTCCTGGATGGCGCCGTCGAGCAGCTCGGCCGCCGACGACGGCACGCGCTCGCCGCCCAGGTGCTCCCTGGCCAGGTTCAGACCGAGCAGTGCCGAGGCCAGACGTTCCTGGGCGCCGTGCTGAAGCGAGCCAGCGACACGGTGGTGCCGGTCGGCGTCGTGCCGCGCGGCGAGTGTCCGCGGTGGTCCCTCCTCCTTGGGTTCCCGGCGGACAGCGGGTCTGCCGGTCCCCGTGCGGAAGATGTACACGGCGGCGGCGCCGCCCGGCCGGGTCAGGGGGACGAGGGACCACTCGACCGGGAGGAGTGAACCGTCCGCGTGGGTGAGCGTGCCGCGGTGGCAGGGGGCCGGATCGGGGACGGCGCGGCTGTGCGACCGCCCGTAAGCGTGTTCGGCCGGTCTGCCGTCGGTGCCCAGCAGATCGGAGGGACGCTCGTAGCCCATGAACTCGGCAGCCGGTGGATTGGCGTAGGACACCCGGTGATCGCTGTCCACCGCCCAGGCCGGCTGCTGAATGACGTCAAGGATGCTTCCCAGGTCATCGGCGACTGACGTCATCGCACTGCCCCTTCCCATAGGGATTCGAGAACGTGCCTCGATCACGGCGCCGAAACATCAGGCACTGCCCGCGACCGCGGTCCCGCCACCCGTCCCCACTGTCGGTCACGCCCGCCGCCCGGCTGATTCATCGCGCCCGGCTTCTTCGCCGCTGATGACACGACTGTCGCAATCGGCGGCACCCGAAGGCATCCGTCATTTGACGTTAGAAAGAATCCGGCCAGGTCAGGGCGTGTTTTTTCGGCCGTTTCAAGGGCGCTCGAGAGACTCGCCGGCCTGCACCGAAAAAGGTGCATACGGCATATACCGCCTCGCTCAGCCGGACAGGGCGTCACGCAAGGCCGCCCGGGACGTGATGCCGAGCTTGGGGAAGATGCGGTAGAGATGGGAGCCGACGGTGCGCGGCGAGAGGAACAGCCGCTCGCCGATCTGCTTGTTGGTCAGGCCCTCCGCCGCCAGCAGGGCGATCTCGGTCTCCTGCGCGGTCAGCCCCGCTGCCGCGGCGGCCGGGACGGCGGGGTTCGGCCGTGCCTGGCCGGCGGCCCGCAGTTCGGCCGCGGTCCGCGCGGTCCAGGGAGCCGCGCCCAGCTCCTCGAAGATCTCCAGGGCCGCGTTCAGGTGCAGGCGCGCCTCGATGGGCGCCCGGGCCCGTCGCAGGCGTTCCCCGTACAGCAGACGCACGCGCGCGTAGTCGAACGGCCAGTCCCGGGCGCCGGGGCCGCCGATGGCCTCCTCGAACAGCGCCGGTGCCTCGGCGTCGGACGCCACGAGGGCACGGGCGGCCAGGGTGAGCATGCCCAGGCGAGGCGACACGTCCCACAGGGTGGCCTCGCACATGGCACGTGCGTGGGCCTCGGCCTGCTCGCGCCGGTTGGTGCGCAGGGCGGCCTCGACGAGGTCCAGTGCCACCCACAGGGCGTGCGGGGTGTACGGGGCGAGTGTGCCCGCCGGACTGAGGTCGCAGGCGTGGTGGAACGCGGCCTCGAAGTCCCCGCGGCCGATCGCGCCCAGGGTTCTGGCGTGGTGGGCGAAGCGGGCCGCGCCGTACGCCCGGCGCTGGGTGGTCACGCGGGTCAGTTCGTCGGCCCACTGGTGCATCACGGCGTCCTCGCCGCGCACCGCGGCGAGCAGTGCCTCGTGAAAGAGGAAGTAGTAGCTGATGAAGTCGTAGCCGTGCGCCTTGGACAGCGCCAGACCCTCGTCGGCGAGGCGCTGGCCCTCCTCCCAGCGGCCGGTGGCGAAGTCGTCCAGGCACAGATGCATCAGGCAGGCCAGGCTGCTACGGACGGTGCCGCCCGCCCGGCCGCTCTCGATCAGCCGCCAGGCGCTGGCCCGGCAGCCGCCCAGCAGGTCCATGTAGACGGCCGAGGTGTTGACCCGGACGAGACTGGCGGGATCGGACTCGGTGCTCTGGCGGTCGATGAGCGCGGCCAGCCGCCGCCGGGTCTCGGCCGTGGCCCGGGCCGTGTCCGGGAACGCCTTGCTCATCAGCAGGATGATCTCCGGCGGTTCCGGGACCAGCCGGTCGATCGCGTCGAACAACGGTGTCCAGAACTCCTCGCGGCCGGCCCACCAGCAGATGAGCAGGAGGGTGTACAGCGCGTCGGTCAGGTCGGTGTTGGTGGCGTCGTACCCGTGGTCGCCGTTCTCGATGGCGGAGACGACCAAGCGGTGCGCGGTGTCGACGATGCCGTCCCCGTTGACCAGGACGAAGGCGGCGGCCGCGGCGGCGTGCAGGGAACCGCCGAGGCCGGGATCGAAGGCGCGGGCCTGGTCGAGCAGGCGGGACGCGCTGCCCAGCTCACCGGTGACGTCGGCGCCCAGATAGGCGGCCTCGGCGAGGCGCCGGCCGCGGTCGACGCCCTCGGGGCTGAGGTGGGCGGCGCGGGTGAGGGCGGCGATCGCGCCAGTCGCGTCCCCGCGGTGCAGTTTGCGGCGGGCCGCCTCCTCGAGGAGGGCTGCGACCGCCTCGTCGGGTTCCACGGACGACTCGGCCAGGTGCCAGGCCCGGCGCTCCGTGTCACGTCCGAAGAAGTCGGCGAGCCTGCGGTGCGCCCGCCGCCGGTCCACGTTCGTCGAGGACTCCACCACCGCGGAGCGCACCAGCGGGTGCCGGAACAGGAGACGGCCCGCCGTCTCGTCGATCTCGATCAGCTTCGCGGTCTCCGCCGGGCCGAGCGCGGTGGTCCCGCTGACCGCGGTCGCGGTGCGCCGTAGCAGCCCCAGGTCCCCGCTGCCCTCCAGCGCCGCCATCAGCAGCGCGTCCCGGGTGAGCCCGGGCAGCTGTTTGATGCGTGAGGCGAAGAGCGCTTCGATGCCCTCGGTGAGCGGCAGTACCTCGGGAAGCGCTTCGCGGGCCGACAGCTGGGTCGGGCCGAGTGCCTCGGCGAGTTCCAGCAGCGCGAGGGGATTGCCCCTGGCCTCGGTGAGAATCCGCCGCCGCACCCGCAAGGCCATCTCGGGGAAGGCGGTGCGCAGCAGTTCGTCGGCGGCTTCGGCGTCGACCGGCTCCACGTGCAACGCGGGCAGGCCGCTGGGGTCGAAGTAACTGTCCTCGCCGGTCCGGGAGGCCGCGAGCAGTCCGATCCGGCTGCCCTCGAGACGGTGCGCGAGGTGTTCGAGCACGATCGTGGTCGGCCGGTCGATCCAGGGCAGGTCGTCGACGACGAGCAGCAGCGGCCGCTGCTCGGCCTCGTGCCGCAGCACGTCCAGGCAGGCCCCGGCGATCACCGTGCGGTCGGGCACCCGGCCCGACAACAGACCCAGCGCCACCATGAGGGCGTTGCGCTCGTCCTCGCCGAGGTGGGCGAAGCCCGCGGTGAGGGGCAGCAGGAGCTGGTTGAGGACCGCGTAGCTGACATCGGCTTCGAACTGCACGCCCGTGGCACGGATGACCCGGGCCCCGGCGGCCTCCGCGCCGGCCACCGCCGCGTCCAGCAGGACGCTCTTGCCGACGCCCGCTTCCCCGCTCAGCAGCAGGACGGCGCCCTCCCGGCGGGCGCGGGAGGAGAAGGCATCGAGCGCTCGCAGCTCCGCGTCACGGCCGAACAGCCGCGTACCCGACGCATTCTGATCCGTCATGGAGTACCTCTGGCAGCAGCATGCTGCATATGCCTGGCCTGTAGTTAGTTGGCTGTGTTTGTCACGCCAGAGGCTATGTCTTAGGTAAGACTAAGTCCAGTTGATCCCAGTAACTTACTCACTTCAGTGGACCTCGCCGGGGTGGACGGCAAAAGAGCGAGGGGCGGACCCATCGTCGGCCCCCTCGCCCTTCGGTGCGCTATGTCAGGCGCCGGCCGGGTGCACGGTCAGCAGGTCGGCCAGGTCGATGCGGGTGAGGAACTGGCGGCGGATGCGGTCGGCGACCTCCGAGACCTCCTCGGAGCCGTCGTTCGCCGGGTCGATGTGGACGCGGTAGGGACGCTCGCCCTCGGGCAGGGCCACGATGCGGGCGATCTCGTCGGAGACCAGCGACGCCTCGGCTCCCTCGGGGGCGAGCGCCGCGAGCTTCTGGGAGACCTGCTGGAGCAGGCCCGGGTACTTGGTCTCGTACTCCGCCTCCACGGCACCGTCGGCCGGGTGGCCGGAGTGGGCGAAGTGGTTGGTGCCGCTGGTGAAGGAGCCGGGCACCACGATGGAGGTCTCGACGCCCCAGCGGGCCAGCTCGCCGGCGTAGCTGACGGCGAGGGAGTCCATCGCGGCCTTCGCGGCGAAGTAGGGGGCGAGGTAGGGCGGGGTGCCGCCCTTGACGCTGGAGCTGGAGACCCAGACGACCAGGCCCCGGCCGGCCTTGCGCAGGTGCGGCAGCACGGCACGGTTGACCCGCTGCGTGGACAGCACGTTGATGTCGTAGAGCTGCGCGAACTGCTCCGGCGTGAAGGCCTCGGCGGGCCCGGTGACCATGTGGCCGGCGTTGTGGATCAGGACGTCGATACGGCCGTGCTCCCCGATCACCTGCTTGACCGCCGTGTCGACCGAGTCGTCGGAATTGACGTCCAGTTCGATGGAGCGCAGGTCGACACCGTGCTCCTTGGCGTAGTCGGCGGCGGCCTGCACCTGCGGCGCGTTGCGGCCCGCGGTCTCGCGCATACCGGCGTAGACGGTGTTGCCGGCGTCGGCGAGGGCGCGGGCGGTGAGCGCGCCGAAGCCGCTGGAGGCACCGGTGATGACGACGATGTTGCTCATGGGAATCTCCTTGCCGCGTAAGCGGGTCGGTGGCTAAGGGAGTGAGGGTGGGAGAAGTGCGACGCGTGCGGTCGGGCCGGCGCGGTCCTGACGCCGTCCGGCGGGCTCGGCCGCGGACCGCGTCGGGCGGGCGGGGCGCCGGTGGTCAGATGATGCCGCCGTTGGCGTAGATGGTCTGGCCGTTGATCCAGCGCGCCGGACCGGCCAGGAAGACGATGGCCTCGGCGATGTCGTCGGGGGTGCCGATCCGCTCCAGCGGAGCCGCCTTCGCGAGATTGTCGAGCGCCGCCTGGTCCTTGCCCTCCAGGAACAGCGGGGTGGCGGTGGGGCCCGGGGAGACCGCGTTGACGGTGATGTCCTTGCCGCGCATCTCACGGGCGAGCACCAGGGTCATCGCCTCGACCGCGCCCTTGCTCGCGGCGTAGGCGCCGTAGGTGGGGAACTGGAGCCGGGTGAGGGACGAGGAGACGTTGATGAGGGCACCGCCCCGGCGCAGCCGCCGGGCCGCCTGCTGGGAGACGACGAAGGTGCCGCGGATGTTGGTGCGGTGCATGCGGTCCAGGTCGTCCAGGTTGAGCGTGGCGATGGGCGACAGCAGCATGATGCCGGCCGTGTTGACGACGACGTCGACGCCGCCGAACTCCGCCTCGGTGGCGTCGAAGGCCGCGGCCATGGCCTCCTCGTCGGCCACGTCACCGCTGACGGCGATGGCCTTGCCGCCCTGGGCCTTGATGGCCGCCACCGCCTCGTCCGCCTTGGCCTTGTTGCCCACGTAGTGGACGGCGACGGCGTAGCCGTCCTGGGCGAGACGGTTGGTCACGGCGAGGCCGATGCCGCCGGTGCCGCCGGTGACCAGCGCGACGCGGGTGTTGGTGTCCGTCATGATGACCAGTCCTTCGAGTGATGTGACAGGTGCTCGGCACGTGGGGAGTCGCGCACACCGTCATCGCCGTTGACGCCTTGACGTGATCGACGATAACACGACCTGAGAGCATCGACAACACATTCCTGTGAGCATCGATGACAACGCCGAGCGGAGGGGATGGGATTCCGAGCGACCGGAGCCGCCCCCGGAACACCGACAAGTCTTCCGTCAGCACTTTCCGGCCACCATCGGGCAGGCCGGGCAACGGGAATATGGCTCGCCATGCGCCGCCGTGGGGTTCACCCGACAGCGGGACGGCACGAGCGGAAGGGCATCAGCGGAATGCGTGACGCATGACTTTCAGGAAAGCACAAGGAGTCACCACTGTCGCGCGACGCGGGCCGTGGGCGGTGGGGTGCCGGTCGGGCGCCGGTTCAGTCCGTGGCGGCCGACTCCGGGAGCCGCAGCAGCGCCCGCTCGCTCGGCGAGCCCGGATCGGCCTGATAGACGAACAGGTGCTGCCCGGGGGCACCGTCGACGTCGAAGATCTGGTAGCTCAGGGTGAGATCACCGACGAGCGGGTGGTGCAGGCGCTTGACGTCGCTCGCCTTGTCCCGCACGTCGAAACGGCTCCACAACCGCTGGAACTCGGGGTCCGCGGACAGCTCCTCCACCAGCTCGGCCAGGCGCAGACGGCCCGCCGGGACACCCGCCGTCGCCCGCAGCCAGGCGACGCCGGCCTCGGCGATCAGCTGCCAGTCCCGGTAGAAGGTGCGCGCGGCGGCCTGGTCGAGGAAGGTGAACCGCACGAGGTTGCCGTAGGGAAGGACCGGCGCGTACAGGGCACGCCCCAGGGCGTTGCCGGCCAGGACGTCGAGGCAGGACCCGAGGACCAGGGCCGGGGTGGCGTGCCACGCGTCGATCAGGCGCATGACGTGCGGGGAGACCTCGGCGTCCGGTGGCGCCGGCCGGTCCTGGTCCCGGACCAGGCCGCGCATGTACCGCGCGGCGTCGGGGTTCAGCCGGAGAGCGTGGGCGAGGGCCTGGAGCACCTGGTCGGAGGGGTACTTCTCCCGGGCCTGTTCCAGGCGGGCGTAGTAACCCTCGCTGAGGCCGGCGAGCCGGGCGACCTCCTCCTGCTTGAGGCCGGGAGTCCGGCGTGGGGCGTCGTCCGGCAGCCCCGCCTCCCGGGGCGAGACCGCCGCCCTGCGGGCGCGCAGGAAGCGGCCGAGCTGGTTGACGCTGTCCATGCGCACCAGGCTACTCGGACGAAGCATGACCCGTCGGGGAAAAGGCGGGCGGGGTGATATCGCCCGTCGGTCCAGGCGATGTTGTGCGGGCCGCCCTCGACCGTCACGAACGTCAGGTCCTCGATCAGCCCGGGCAGCCGCTTGGCCGTGTGGAAATTGTCGAGAAAGTCCTTGAAATACGCCGGACGGTCCTTCAGCACCGCCGCCTTGATCCCCTCGAACACCGACGCGTCCACACCCTCGGGATTGTCGTCGGTCTTCAGCAGAAACGGCGGAATCGCGCCCAGCAGCGCCGCCTTCGACACCCGCTCCGACCCGTACCGGCCCAGATACCGGGTCACCTCACCCGTCCCCATGGAGAACCCCACGAGGACGACGTCCCGCAGGTCCAGGTGCTCCAGCGGTACCGTTCTCCCGACCCACCGTCACAAAACCCATCACGGGCACCCTTACTCGCAGGAATTCTGCCTCGCATGATTCAGCCGGTTTCCCGGCCCGCGCATCGCATGAACAAGTGAATTTCGCAGGCTTTCACCGAAGACGCACCGGAAGTGCGGGCACCCCTGTCTCATTCTTCGGGCAATCGGTTGCCCCTGCGGCCCAGCTGTGGTCACCGTGGAGTCATATCAACCCGGACATTCCGGGCGACAGGAAGAATACGACGCCACCGGCCGCCCGGCCCAGGAGGTCTCCCGACATGACAAGCGAGCAGTCCTTCGCCTTCGACGCGGAGGGCAGATCGGTCCGGCCGGAGAACAGAGGGCGGCCGGACGGACTCGGGCACGAGCCCGCCCACCTTTTCCTCGGCGAACTGCTCGACCGGGCGGGCTGCGACGCGTCCTCCGTGCTCCAACTCGACGTGTGGCGGGACAGGTTGTACACCCACGTCGCCGTCGCGGGAACCGCGCCCACCGCCGCGTTCGCGCGCGTCCAGGCCGCGTACACCCGCTCGGCCTTCGAGCACGCCGCGGCCGGAATGGAGCTGTACGACTCGGAGTTGAGGGTGCTGCGCAGCAACGCGGCGGCCCTGCGCATCCGCGGTCGTACCGCCGCCCAGGTGCTGCACCGCGGCGCGGCCGACCTGGACGCCAGTCTGCCGACGAGCCGTCTGCTGCGGGAGGTCGTCCAGGGACCGGACCAGGTGGCCGAACGCTTCGTCAGCGTGCCGACCAAGGGCGCCGGACACCGCGTCTACCGGGTCACCGCCCTGAGCCTGCGCGACGGCGGCACGGTCGTCGGGGCCGCCACGTTCATCCACGACGTGACCGGCGAGGCCCGCTCGCGCGCCACGGAACGACTGCTGTCGGCGGCCCACCGCCGGATCGGTACGACGCTCAGCGAGGCCCGCACCAGCCAGGAGCTGGCCTCCACCCTCACCCGGGACTTCGCCGACGCCGTGTCGGTCGACCTGGTCGACGGCATACTCCATGGGGCGGAGCCACCCGGCGCCCCGCTGGACGCCTCGACTCCCCTGCGCCGTACGGCCTTCGAGGCCCCCGGCGGCCTGGAGGGCGTGTACGCCGTCGGCGAGCCCAGCCACTTCCTCTTCCCCACCCCCTACACCCAGGTGCTCGCCGACCTGGCTCCCCGGCTGGTCGATCCCTCCGGAGCGCTCTCCGACTGGCTCATGCACGACGCGGCCCGCGCGGGTGCGCTGCGCGCGGCCCGCATCCACTCCATGATCGTCGCCCCGCTGCTGCACCAGGACCGCGTGCTGGGCCTGGCGTGCTTCTACCGGGGCCCACGGCACCCCGTCCCCTTCGACGCGCAGGATCTCGCGCTGGTCGAGCAGGTCACGGCCAAGGCGTCGGCGCACATCGAGAACGCGCGCAGATTCACGCGCGAGCACACCACGGCGGTGACCCTGCAACGACGGCTGCTGCCACGGTCCCTGCCGGAGGTGACGGCGATGACCACGGCACACTTCTGGCTGCCGGAACCCCGGCGGACCGCGTGGTTCGACGTCCTGCCGCTGTCCAGCGCCCGGGTCGCCCTGGTCATCGGGGAGGTGCCGGAGCAGGGCCTGGACGCCTCGGTGGACATGGGCCTGCTGCGGACGGCGGTGACCACGCTCGCGGGCCTGGAACTGCCGCCGGAGGAGATCCTCGCGCACCTGGACGACGTCGTACCGCGCCTGGGCCTCGCGGGCACGGCCGGCGTCGCCCCGGACGCGCACGCCCGGACCGAGAACGAGCGGGCCCGCTGCCAGTACGGCGTCTACGACCCCGTCACCGGCGACCTCGCCGTGGCCTCCGCGGGCTGGCCCGACCCGCTGGTGACCGCGCCGGACGGCACGGTGCGCGAGCTGCCGGTACCCCCGGGCCCGGCACTGGGCAGCGGGGTCGGTTACGAGGCCGCCCGGACCCGGCTCGCCCCCGGCAGCGTGCTGACCCTCTACTCCGCCTCGCTCCTGCGGGAGCCTCCCTGCGACGAGCCCGCCGTCCGGCTCCGGCGCGCGGTGGCCGCCGCGCCGGGCGACGCGCAGGGCACCTGCGACACCGTCGTGTACCGGATGATGGGCGGATCGCGCGAGCGGGGCGCGGCGGTGCTCACCGCGGCCACGCACCGGCTCGCCGAGGACTGCGTCGCCGCCTGGACGGGGGCGCGGGACCCGGCCGGCGTGGCCGCCTGCCGGCGGTGGGTCCGTGAGCGGCTGGCCGGGTGGGGGCTGGCCGCTCAGTCCTTCGCGACCGAGACCATCGTGAGCGAACTGGTCACCAATGTGCTCCGGCACGCCTCCGGGGAGCCGGGCGTACGACTGATCAAGGACGGCGGCCTCACCGTGGAGGTCTCCGACCATTCCGCCACGGCGCCGCACCTCCGGCACGCCAGGGCCCAGGACGAGAACGGCCGGGGCCTGCTGATCGCCGCCGCACTGGCCCGGCGCTGGGGCACCCGGTACTCGGGCGACGGCAAGACCATCTGGGTGGAGCAGGACATGACTGCCCCCGATGTCATATAACTGCCATGCCTGACATGATTGGCGCCCACCACACCATGGACCCAATTCAAGAGCCACGGATTAGGATGCCGTCATGAGTGAACCACTGCGAGCGGTACTCGGAGAAGACCAGGCGATCGTCCGCGAGGGTATCGCGACCATCCTGCGCAGCGCCGGCATCACCGTGGTCGCGGCGGTGGACAACGCGGTGGACCTGGTCCGCGTCACCAAGGAACAGCGGCCCGACGTCGTGATCACCGACATTCAGATGCCGCCCAATCTGAACGCCGACGGCCTTCAGGCGGCACAGGAGATCCGCGCCGCGCAGCCGGAGACCGCCGTCATCGTCCTCTCCCAGTTCCTGGACGCCTCCTACGCCCTGGACCTGGTCGGCGACGACCCGAGCGGCGTGGGCTATCTCCTCAAGGAGAAGGTCGCCAGCCCGCAGGTCCTGACCGACGCCGTGGAGCGGGTGGTCGCCGGCGGGTCCGCTCTCGACCCCGATGTCATCTCCACCCTTGTCGGACGCAAACGCAAGCAGGATCCGCTGGCGGCGCTGACGCCGAAGGAGAAGGAGGTCCTGGCACTGATGGCCGAGGGCCACTCCAACACCGGCATCGCGCGCAAGCTCGTGGTGACCGTGCCGGCGGTGGAGCGCCATGTGACGGGCATCTTCATGAAGCTCGGCCTCAGCCAGGCCGGTTCCAACCAGCACCGCCGGGTGCTGGCCGTCCTGCGGTACCTGAAGCAGTAGGTGCGATCCGGGGGGCGGCGGGCTCAGGCGGTCGCGCCGAAGATCCCCTTGAGGTCGGCGTCGAACAGCCGGTCCTTGGCGATGAAGGACTCGATCCCCGCCTGCCGCAGTTCGTCCGCGGACCAGAACGACTGCTCGGTGGAGGTCAGCACGATCCGTGGCGGCTGATCCTCCGCCCGGAGCATACGGGCGACGGCCACCCCGTCGTGATCCGGCAGATGCAGGTCCAGCAGAAGACCATCGGGCCGGTGTTCACGTACCGCCGCCAGGGCCGAAGCGCCGTCCTCCGACTCGGCGACGACGTGCATACCGCGCGCCGTCAGCAGCGTCTTCGCGATGCGACGGAACCCAGGGTCGTCATCGACGACCACGATGTTGACGGACATGTTTCTCAGGATGCCCGGGATCGCGACCGACAGGCCATAGGGGCAGCCCCACGATTTGCTGCTCATTCCGGTACGGGAATCTCCGCGCGCACCGAGGTGCCCCGGCCCGGCGGCGAGTCGATGACGAGGACGCCGTCGAAGGTGTCGACACGGTCGCCGAGACCGGTCAGGCCGCTGCTGACGGCGTTCTTCGGGATCCCGCCGATCCCGTCGTCGGCCACTTCGATGCGCAGCGCATCCTTCAGCTCGATGGAAATACGGATATGTGTGGCCTCCGCATGTTTCACGGCATTGGTCAGTGCCTCGGCGATGACGAAGTACGCGTTCGACTCCACCTCGGCGGGCAGGCGGCGCGGATACTCCCCCTCCACGGTCGTCGGCACCGCGCAGCGCTCGGCCAGTGACTCCACGGCCGCCATCAGGCCCTTGGCCTGGAGAACCGAGGGATAGACGCCGTAGGCCAGCTCGCGCAGCTCGTCGATCGCGGTCTGCGCGTCGGCGATCGCCTGGTCGAGGAGGCCGACGGCCCCGGTGGCGGAGTCCGGCACCAGATCGCGGGTCAGACGCAGCCCGATCAGCAGGCTGACCAGCCGTTGCTGCGCGCCGTCGTGCAGGTCGCGGGCCGTCTGCCGGCGTACCGACTCGATGCTCTGCATGATCCGCCGCTGCGCTGCACGCGACTCGTCCGCCCGGATGCGGGCCGCGTCCCGTTCCCGCCGGGCCCGCTCCAGTTCGCGGTTCTCCGTGGCGTCGAAGAAGGAGTAGACCACCCCGCGCCCGTCCGGCAGATCGATGGGGGCGGCCCACCAGGAGGCGGGGAAGAAGGAACCGTCCCGCCGCTGGAACCACTCGTCGTTGCCGTGTGCCGGCACCCCCGTGCTCGCAGGGCGGAGCATCTGGCACTCGGAGGCGGGGAAGGGCGTGCCGTCCGGACGGTAGGGGTGCAGGGTCTCGTGGCTGGACAGGCCCACCAGCTCGTCGGCGTCGTCGTAGCCGAGCGCCGCCACACCGGCCGGGTTGGTGTAGAGGATGTTCCCCCGGTGGTCGACGACCCAGACGACCTGCGAGACGCTGTCCAGGATGGCGGGCAGGACCATGCGGATCGATTGCACTCTGGAACTCCTCTTGCTCAACCGCCGCGGAAATTGTGAGACACGCACATCGACGACGGCTACGAGACCAGGTGGCGTCATGCTATCCAGGCGCCGGCTCCTGGGCGGTGACGGCAACGATGCCCTGCCTGCGTTACGGCGAATGGGCTGACAGACATGACGAGCCGACGGACGGCATGAGGGCGCGCACCACGCGGAATGCCGTCCGCCGACTCACGATCGCCGAGGCCGGGACACCCCCCCACGTGGCGCCACGGCAACTCAGCGAAACGACGGAACGGCCCGGACGGGGGGGACCGGGTCGTTCCGCCGTTGTGAGAAGCATACGACTGATAGCCACTTGCTGAGTGTACGTGATGGGTCCACCCATATCTTCGGTAGTTAAGTCATGTGTTTTGCAAATGCTGGATGATGTCTGTTGGACTGCATCCGCCAGGGGGTCATGGGGATGTCCCCAGGCGCGGTAGCCGACGCCCATGGGGTCTGCTCCATCGCGGCACCAGGGCCCACGAGGGAATCTGGAGTCCGTCGCGTCAGCCGCGCGAAGGCGTCCGGCCACCGGAGCGTTCCCAGGCCCGGTGGCCGGACGTGACCAGAGAAGCGCAAGGGATCGAAGGTGTGTTGAACCATGGCAACTGAACGCGCGCTCCTGGCGGGCGGATGCTTCTGGGGCGCCCAGGAACTTCTGCGGGAACTTCCCGGCGTCCTCCGTACGCGGGTCGGATACACCGGTGGCGACACTCCGCACGCGACCTACCGCGACCACGGCGACCACGCGGAGGCGGTGGAGATCATTTTCAATCCGCAGCGCCTGCCGTACCGCGAGCTTCTGGAGTTCTTCTTCCAGTTCCACGACCCGACCACGCGCAACCGGCAGGGCAACGACATCGGACGCAGTTACCGCTCGGCGATCTTCTACACGAACGACGAGCAGCGGCGCACCGCGCTGCGGACCATCGCCGACATCGACGCCTCCGGCCGCTGGCCGGGCAAGGTGGTGACGGAGGTGGAGCCGGCGGGCCCCTTCTGGTCCGCCGAAGAGGAGCACCAGGACTACCTGCGCAAGCATCCCGGCGGGTACACCTGCCACTGGGTACGCCCGGAATGGCGGCTTCCCTCCGCGCAGCAGCACGAACAGCGGCCAGGAGCGGCCTGACCCCCCTGTCGGCCGCGGGCCCCGGCATCACGTGGGTGGGGCTCCGCGGCTGGTCACCGGGCACTCGTGAGGGATGGGAAGGGTGCCCGGTGACACCCCCTCGTATCCCTCACGTCTTCCCGCCCCTCGAAGGAGAGATCAGACATGACGGAGTCCCGCCCCCCGTTCCCGCCGTTCGACAGGGAAAGCGCATGGGCCAAGGTGCAGGCCGCCGAGGACGCGTGGAACACCCGAAATCCGCACAAGGTCGCTCTCGCCTACACGACGGACTCGGTCTGGCGCAATCGTGACGAGTTCATCAGAGGGCGGACGGCGATCACCGAGTTCCTCACCGCCAAGTGGGAACGGGAACTCGACTACGTGCCGCGCAAGAGTCTCTGGGCGTACGACGACCATCGCATAGCCGTGCGCTTCCAGTACGAGTGGCACGACCGGGCGGGTCAGTGGTTCCGCAGCTACGGCAACGAGCTGTGGGAGTTCGACGACCACGGACTGATGCGCAGGCACGAGGCCAGCATCAACGACGTGGAGATCAACGAGTCCGGTCGGCGCTTCTTCGGCCCCCGGTCGGCCGCCGAGCACGGGCCCGAGCACGACTTCCCCCTGCACTAGGGCGCCGGAGGCAGGCCGGCTTCAAGCGACCGCGCCTCCTCACCACCACGCACACGACTGGAGAGAGACCCTCATGCCTGGCCGCACACCGAGAATTCCGTGGACCTTGGTGGTGTTCGGCATCTTCGCCGCATGGCTCGCGGTGATCTGTTACTTCATCGAGCGGCAGACCACACACACGGCCCCCCGCGGGGCAGCGACCTCGGCCCAGTTGCTGACCGAGGCGGAGAACGCCGTCCGGGCACATGACCCCGCCGCGTTCGAGCGGCTGTTCCGCAGCGACACCGTGGGTCCCGACTACGCGCGCGGATACCTCGACGAGCTGTTCGCGTATCCGGTCAGCGGGCTGAACCTCACCACCCTGGACAGGCAGGACACGCGTTTCCTGGTGTTACGGGCGGCTTCGACGGACCGCTCCGTGTGTTCCGCCTGGGTGGTCCAGCAGGACGGCAGCCGGAGCGTTCTGACCGCCGTACCACCACTGGCCGATCCGTGCGGGCTGCCGTCAGAGCAGAATCCGCCCTTCGCCACTGTAAATGTTCATGGAGTCACCGCGCAGAAAGCCGACGAGCGTCATACCGGCCTCGTCGGCGAGGTCACACGCCAGTGACGAGGGGGCGGAAACCGCCGCGAGAACCGGGATGCCGGCCATGACGGCCTTCTGCACCAGTTCGAACGAGGCCCGCCCCGACACCATCAGCACGGACCGGGACAGCGGCAACAGGCCCTTCTGGAACGCCCGTCCGACCAGTTTGTCGACCGCGTTGTGGCGGCCGACGTCCTCCTGGAGATCCAGCAGGGTGCCCTGTTCGTCGAAGAGCCCGGCCGCGTGCAGTCCACCGGTCCGGGAGAACACCTTCTGCCCTTCCCGCAGGCTCTCCGGCAGGGAGGCCAGCAGCTGGGGGGACAGGGCGAGGGAGGGGTCGTCGGCCAACGGCCAGCGCGCGGTGGTCCGTACGGCGTCGAGGCTCGCCTTGCCGCACAGACCACAGGAGGAGGTGGTGTAGAAGTTGCGTTGCAGCGTGAACCGGTCGGGCGCGACCCCTTCCGCCGTCCGTACGTCGACCACGTTGTACGTGTTGCGTCCGTCCTCGGTGGCACCCGCACAGTAGGTAATGGTCCGGAGGTCCCCGACCGAGCCGAGCACACCCTCGCTGACGAGGAACCCGGCCGCCAGCGCGAAGTCGTCGCCGGGCGTGCGCATCGTGATGGCCAGCGCCTCCCCGTTCAACCGGATCTCCAGCGGTTCTTCGGCGGCCACCGTGTCCGCCCGCGCCGAGACGTTCCCCTGGCGCACCCTGACGACCTTGCGGCCGACCGCTGCTCTTCCCATCGATGACGTCCTCACCGTGTCCGGATGGCTTGTCGCACGCACTGGGCCGTGCTCCTGTGAGGTCCGCGCGGAGTGAGACAGCGGGCGTTCGGCGCTTACGCGCGTACCTGCCGGACTGGTTACCGCCGGTCTTTTCGGCCGGAGAGGTCGTGGCGTAAGAAGCCTGCCGCACGACCGCCTGCCTCACCCTGCGAGGGATCGCTCCCCTGGGCCTCCCCCGTGGAGCACGGCGAACACTGCGTCGTACCCCTTCAACCTAGACAGCCCCCGCCGCCGGAGCATCCGTCATTTGACGGCGTGCGCGCCTTTGCCGAGGGACCGGAACGCGCACCCCGAAGCACATGTTCGTGCGATGCCTCATGGCACGGGCGCGGAGCACACTGCGAGACCAATGGTGAAAGGAGTCGCGGTGAGCCCTCTGTCCCGCACCAGCGCCCAGTCGGACACGCAGCAGGCCCCCGGACCGGACCCCAACCGGTGGCACGCCCTCTGGGTCACCCTGGTCGCCGGTTTCATGATCCTGCTGGATGTGACGATCGTGTCCGTGGCCCTGCCGTCCATGCAGCGCGACCTGGGCGCGAAGCCGTCGTCGGTGCAGTGGGTCGTGTCGGGCTACGCGCTCACCTTCGCGCTCGCCCTGGTGGTCGCGGGGCGGCTGGGCGACGCCGTGGGCCGCCGGCGGATCTTCCTCGTCTCGCTGTCCGCCTTCGTCCTGTGCAGCGCGGCTGTCGGCGCCGCCCCCACCATCGGCATGGTCGTCGCGGCGCGGCTCGCCCAGGGCGTCTCGGCCGGCTTCCTGGCACCGCAGAACTCCGCGCTGATCCAGCAGCTCTTCACGGGCTCCGAACGTGCCCGCGCCTTCGGCCTGTTCAGCGCCACGGTGGGCATCTCCAGTGCCGTCGGCCCCATCACCGGCGGCATCATCCTCGCCCTGGCCACGGGCACGGACGGCTGGCGGTGGATCTTCTACGTCAACGTCCCCATCGGTGTGGCGGCGCTGCTCCTGGGCCGCCGGCTGCTGCCGAGGTCCGCCCCCGGAAAGCACGGGCACCTGGACCTCGTCGGGGTGGGCCTGCTGGGAGCCGGTGTCCTCGCGCTGATGCTGCCGCTCGTCGAGGCCGACTCCGGCGGGCTGCGCCGCATGTGGTGGCTGTTCCCCGTCGGCGCGCTGCTCCTGTACGGCTTCGCCCGCTGGGAGGGCCGTGTCTCCGCCCGTGGCCTGGAGCCTCTGGTGGAGCCGCAGTTGATGCGCGGGGTCCGCGGGTACGCGGCGGGGGCCGCGCTGGCCACCGTCTACTTCGTGGGTTTCAGCGGCATCTGGCTGGTGTTCGCCCTCTACTTCCAGGACGCGCTGGGGTATTCACCGCTGGAGTCCGGACTGGCCGTGACCCCCTTCGCGTTCGGTTCCGCGGCGGCCGCCGTGGTGGCCAGCCGGCTCGTGGAGCGCCTGGGGCGGCTGCTGACGGTCCTGGGCCTGGTCGCGGTGGCGGCGGGCCTGACGGCCACCGCGCTGCTGCTGTGGCTGGTCCCGGCGGACACCGCGATCTGGGCGGTCGTACCGGCGCTCCTGGTGAGCGGGATCGGCAGCGGCTTCGTCATCTCCCCCAACGTGACGATGACCCTGCGCGAGGTCCCCCTGCGCATGGCGGGAGTCGCGGGCGGCGCGCTCCAGACGGGCCAGCGGCTGGGCGGCGCCATCGGTACGGCCGTCCTGCCGGGGCTGTACTACCTGGCGAAAGGCGAGCACGACGGTCCGTCCGCCGCGGTCGCCCTGTCCGTGGGCGCGGGCATCCTCGCGATCCTGACGGCTCTGGTCCTCGCGGTGACGGACTGGCGTACCGACCGGCGCAAGGGGCGGCCCGCGGCGCCGCAGTCGTCCTCCGGTGAAGCCGCCTCGGACGGCTGAGCGGAGGCGGCCGCGGTCCGCACCCTAGCGGCCGGCCGCGGCCGCCTCGTACTGGTCGACGATGTCCTGCCGGACCAGCCCCCGGGGGTTCACCTCGATGCCCTGGCTCCTGGCCCACTCCCTGACCCGGGCGGCCTTCGACACATCACGCCGTACCGGCGCCCGGCGTCCTCCGGGGGCACGGTTACCGGTACGGCGGCCCGCCTCGACGAAAGGGGCGAGCGCGTCCAGCAGCTTCTGATGACCCTCGGGAGCCAGGTCTATTTCATAAGTCACACCGTCGATGCTGAACGAATGCGCCGAGATATCGTCACCGGTTTCCCCGGTCAAGTCATCCGTGTAGATGGTGATGGTGGCCCGGGCCATTGAGCATCTCCTCCGGAGGAACCAGGGTTCGGCTACAGAAATCTCGGTCAATCAGTTCCCCCGAGTATGTTAAGGCTCATACGCCGATACCACGCACGCCAAACAGGACGCCGTACGTACACCCTGGTACAGGCGTTATTCGCATGTCCGGTGATCGCTCTCAGAGCGGGAGAGTTATCCCGAGTTCCTGCATGGCGCTGGACGGCGGTCCGCCCTCGGAGCGCTCCGTCTTGTAGCCCTTGACCCGCGCCGACAGGGTGCGGGGATCGACGGCCTCGGCGGGGGCTCCCTTGGCGTACAGGCCCTCCGGCTCGCTGTCGCGGTCGTGCGGAAGCAGCCAGAACACCCGGCGCCTGAACGTCCCCGAGGAGCGCGACGGCTTCGCCTCGGTGCCCAGGCAGGCATATCCCACCATGCGGCCGTCACGGTGATACGCCGGCCTTCCCCTCCGGGTGGGCAGCCGGTCGAGACTCTGCCGAACGTAGTCCAGCTGTCCGATGTCTTCCAACCAGACCAGATCCGTCTCGTGACTGATCTCGTCTTCGGTGATCAAGGAGCTCATGCGACGGCTTCCCTCTCTTCGCCGGTGAGCAGACCGATACCCGGGTAGTACTTCCGCTGGTTGGACAGGATCATCTCCTTCGGCGACGCCAATCCGACGAGTTCTCGGGCCCGTGCGGCGAAGGCACGAGAAGACATGGGTGGCACTCCCTCATTGTGGCACCAGTCCTTGTACGCCTTGTAGAGGCCCGTCTGCTCGGTGCGGAGGTCGGCGGCCAGGACGCAGCATTCCTCGAAGAACCGGCCCGTGTGGTCCTCCGTCTCAGCGTAGGCGTTCGTGGCGATCCTGACCCGCTCCGGGCCCGTGAGGTCGCGGGAGCCCTTCAGATAGCGTCGCGCCCCGTCGATGAGCCAGCCTAGGATGCCAGGCCCCTCCTCCGTGACGAGGATGTCGGCCAGGTTGTCGATCTTCCGGTCGTCGGAGACCACCCGTTCGAAGGGGATGAGCCGCATACGGCGCCAGAAGGCGAAGCCGCCGGTCCCGACCTCGGGGCGGTGGTTGCCGAGCAGCCAGAGCTTGTGGGTGGGCTGGAAACTGAAGAAGTCCTGCCGCATGCGCCGGGCCTTGATCCGGTCACCGCCGGTCAGCAGCTTGACCCGCGCCTCGTCGAACTTGTCCCCGGGTTTCACCTCGGAACAGACGATGACACGACGGCCGTGGAGTTCGGCCAGGTCTGTGGGATGCCCTTCGTAGGGGCGGGCCATCAGAAACCCGGGCGGCGCGGCATCGGCGTAATCGCCGAGCAACCGCATCAGAACATCCAGAAGAACCGACTTACCGTTCTTTCCCGAACCGAAAAGGAACGGAAGAACTTGACCGCCGACATCACCGGTGACGGAATAACCGAGCAACAGCTGTAGAAAATCGATCATCTCGATTCCCTCGGCGTCGTCGCCGAAGGTGTCGGTCAGGAAACGGTTCCACCGGGGGGTGGGCACATGCTGGGGGCCCACCGTGGTCGAGCGGGAGTGGAAGTCCTTGTTCGGGTCGGGCGCCTTGATGAGCCCGGTCTTCAGATCGACGATCCCGTCGGGGGTGCACAGGGCGTACGGGTCGGCGTCCAGCCGCGCCGCGTTGAGCACCATGCCGGGGGCCGACTTGGCCTGGGCCAGCATGGCGTTGATGCCCGCCGTGGACAGCGCGCGCTTGCGGTGCTGCTGGAGGGACGCCGAGCTGAACACACCCCGGGGGTCCTGCATCGCGATGTTCTCCGCCAGGTCCCCGGCCGCCCACAGCACCGTGTCGTCCTCGTCGATCTGCCACCGGGTGGTGTCCCAGCGGTACCAGCCGATTCCCGGGACGTGCCGGTAGTCATTGGCGTACAGCTTCACGAAGAGCTTGGCGTTGCCTCGGTCCGACAAGGTGTCGGGAAGCAGCCCCGCGGCGGTCACACGGGGATCGCTCACCCGGCCGGAGTCGTTCTGCGCCGGAAGGGGCACGGCGACCTGGCTCCGGATCTGGGCCGCGACCGCGGCGGGGTCGAAGTCGAAGAGTTTCGGGTTGCTCGGCGATGTCACAGGTGTCCCCCGCCGTTGTACAGGGGTCGTTTGGAGCCGGCCGTCAGACCGCTGCTGATGATCTGTTCGGCCCGACGGCGTTGTCCGGGCCTGACTGCCTCGGCGGTCTCGGTGAGGATGTGCTCGGCCTCCGACTTCGTCACGCGTCCGGCCGCCACCAGGCCTCCGAGGGTGTACGCGGCGCGGTTGAGGGCCTCCGAGAAGCCGGCACCCTCCGCCAGCCTCCCGCACGCCCACACGGGCGCCAGGACAGCTTTCAGCACCCTTTCGACACCGGTCGCTCCCCCGCCCGCCGCGAGAACCGCCTGCTGGGCCCTGGGGGGGACAGGACGAGGTGCCGGGATGTTGGCAGCGGGCAGATGCCCGGTCCGCTCCAGTTCCTGCTCCAGCCACTTCGGAAGCTCCGCAGGTTCCCGGACACTTCCGATGGGAGTGTACGTTCCCTTGTCGGTCACAGTGCCCGGGGCAACGATGTAACCACCGTGCGCACGCACATCGACCTGCCAGGCCAGGGCACGGCCCTTGCTGGACCCTGACGAGCACTGCCAGCGGCGGTAGTCCCCGGCCCGGTACCAGACGTGCATCCCCCCCGACGGGGTGCGCACCCGCAGCGTCGTCTCGTCGTCGGCGGGGCTCGCCTGGTCGCGGAGCGCCGCGAGTACGGCGAGGGTGTGGAACCCGTTCGACAGACCGCTGAGATCGACCTGCTCACCGATGGTGATGCCCGGCAGGATGCGGTTCCTGTCCGGCGGCTGAACGGCGTGGGCGTCGATGTCGATGACCACCAGGTTGGCCGGGCCGCAGGCGACTCCCACCCCGAAGTCCGGGCGGGCACCCCACCACTGGCCGATGCGGTGCTGGTCCAGCGTCGCCGCGTGGAAGCCATGGCACCAGCGGCCGAGCGGGAGACAGGCGCACTCCGCTGCGGAGTGCGGCGCGGAACGGCAGGCCGCGCAGTTGGCGGCCGGCGTCTTACGCCCAGGAGCCAGAGGATGGACGGGCCAGCCCCGGCGGGCGCACCAGCGGGCCGTCGCCAGGGCGGAGGCAGCGACTGAAGGCTCCCGGTAGGCCTGGTTTGGGTCGCTGGTGGAAAAGCCCAGTTCAGCGGACATACGCACCCCCTACCAGCGACCGAAGCTACCCAGTGACGCACACAGACTAGCGAACGTGAGCGCGGGGAGCATGGAATGCCCACCTGGGAAGACGCGGGCAAGTCGGACTGGGTGGGTCTGCTGCCGCGCAGAGCGACTGAGACTGAAGGGCGAGCGACTGAGCGACTTCAGTCGCTGCTGTTGGGTCGCTGAGAAAAGCCCAGGTCAGAGAGGTCGGACCCGGGTAATTAGCGACTGTAGCGACTGAAGGCTTCTATCTATGACGCGCACACGCACGCGCATAATCCCTTCATATATGGCAACCATCGGTCGCTTCAGTCGCTGCCGACCACAGCACCCTGCCTCTGACCTGGGCTTTTCTTGACTGCGGACCCAGCTACCGAAGGGGTTTCCCAGTCGCTGAGCTTCAGTCGCTGCTGCCCGGCTCCCGGCAGACGGGGAGCAGACGGGCCGCAAGGACAGCGACTGAACGCCGGCGGGCCGGGAGTGACGTGCTGGGTACATGTTCAGTTTCCGGTCGCTACGGTCGCTGGAGTCGCTCCCCCGCACGTCCGGCGTAACCAACCGGCTCCCGGGTCGTTGATCCCGGCATGGGGGCGGTCTTGATCGGGAGTGAGGAACCGGAGGGGGCGATGGGCACTGTGCGGATGCGCCTGCCTGCCGCTGGCTGTGATTCGTTTGGTCATATGCCGAGAGCGGTCTGCACAGTCAGAAGCGGTGAAGTTTACCACACTGGTGGTTGTTCTGGCGCAGTGGGAGCCCGCTCGACGACCGGGTCGGTTGGGGGGCCGGTCAGGGTGCGAGACCGGGCCTGTCAGGAGAAGGCCATTCAGCCACTAACCAGCCGCGAGCATGACGAGGAACCACCGAGCTGCCTGTACCGGGTCCCGTGTGGCATCGAAGCCGTCGCGCTCCCAGAGGGCTGCGGCGTTCATCGCCCCGGCGTTCCCGCGCTCGGCCGCCCCCACGTACCGGCGCAGCGCTTCCTTGTCCTGGTCCAGCGCCGACAACCGGTCGGCGGTACGGCGCCTGCTGGCACGGTCCCCTCGCGTGCGGCGGTGTCGAACAGTCGCAGGGACTCGTCGGGGGCGTCGGTCAGCTGGGCGGGGTCGTTTTTGCCGTAGGTGTCATAGCGCACGGCCGATCCAGTCTGCGGGCGGTGGTTGGCCCCGGGTCGGGCTCACGAGACTGAGCCAAGAGTCCATGTGGCCAGCGTCAGACGCCCCGCGCGCTGGCCCTCCCTCCCCCGCTGGCCAGGCCGGTGACGCAGCAGCCTCCTTCGAGGCGATTACGGCTGGCATCCGGGTCGCGCGAAGCGGACTTTGGAGACCGGGGAACCGGCCGCAGACCGTTCCTGCGGATCGTGCGGCAGTGGTGTGGCCATGCAAAGCCACAGACTCGCCCTCGCCTTCCGTTGGACCAGGGGCCCAGCATCTCCCGCACAGTCGTCAGACGACACCGGCATACGAAGGGTGTTGCGGAAGGCCGTGATCAGGGCGTCTTCCATGTATGGGCGGGGTGTTGGAGGCTGAGCGTGTGTGGGTGGAGATGTTCACCGGCCTGCGCATGATCAGTTCGGTCGGCTGCTGAGGGCGGTCCGGGAACATGGCCCAGTGCAGGTCATCGTGGACGCGGAGACCCGACTCGTGATGGCCGCAGCCCGTCCGCTGCCCGGGACGACCGCGGTCGTGAAGGCGTGGCGGGACTCCGGTCCGGCCGAGCGCTGCGGGGGTGTGACCGTGTTCGGTGACGGCACCTACATCAGCACGGGCCTGATCGTCCCGCGGCGAGTCTTCTCCCGTAGGAAGAGTTACAAGATCCTCCGTGACTGCCGGCGGCGCGGCGACGGGCTCCACCCCGCGTCGAGGCCGTCGCCCCCGATTGTGGCAGCAGCCCTGCCGAGGGCTACCTCTCCCCCACTGTGGTCGGTCGATTATTACGCCGTAATAGCTGTCGGCTCCAAGAACGGTGTTGAGCGGTTGGTCCCGTGTGGGGACGTCGCCGCGGATCGTGTCCGATGAACTGTGGGATCGCCTGGAGTCACCGCTGCCGCAGGATCTTGTTTCCGGCTCGGGCGTGACGTGCTGGCGGCGGGTGTGGGACTGGAACGGGGCCCGGTGTCTGGCACGGGCTGCACGCAGTCCTGCGGACCGGCGATTCCACCGGTCCGCGATCGGGTCGGCTGTCCCCGCCGCCAGCAGGACTCGCTGTCCGCCGACCGTGGCTACGATCACGACATCTAGTGCTGTGACCGCATAGGCTCACTGGGCTGAGTCCGCAGCGCGTTCGGATGTGCCGTGACGTCCGATCCAGTGACGTGAACCGTACCTGGATGCCTGCGTGTGCCTGGGATGGTCGCGGACATGCTCGAAGAGAAGTTGGATGCGCTCTCACGGATGACGGCCGAGCACATGGCCATGCCGTTCCTGCCCGGCTTCCGCGGTCTGGACATCGAGGATCAGGACATGGTGATGCTCGACGCGGACGCCTATGGCTACGCGACGAGCGTTCTCAAAGGACCTCTCACCGAACAGCACCGCGCAGCCCTCACGCGGCTGGCGACCGTGTTCGGCAAGATCCTCCCGGTGATCGACAACGAGTACGCGAGCAGGTAGTACACGCACGTGCGCAAGATGGCAGTGCTGGCCGCCGAGGTCGAGAACCTGCGCGAGAAGTAGTGCTCTGACTGGGAACGGTCGGCTGCTCCGGCGGTTGGATGCGTGGTGACGTCCGATCCCGACTGCTGGAGGCACGGTGGCCGAGCCTGTCCGTGCGCGCAGACTGACCGACCGCGGTTCAACGAGATCGGCCTGTCCTGCCTGGACCCTCGGTGGGCGGGAGGCCGTCCCCGCGAACTCAGCCCTGACGAGGAAGACTTCGTCGTCCAGACGGCCACCACCCGCCCCCCGAACTGGGCCAGCCCCTCCCCCGCTGGTCCCTGCGCAAGCTCGTCGCCTACCTGCGGAAAGTGCACGGCCGGGTGATCCTCATCGGCCGTGAGGCGTTACGGGGCCTGCTCGCCCGCCACGGCATCACCTGGGCCGCACGCAAACACCCCGACCGACTGCTGGCCACCTACCACCGCACCCACGGGGTGCGGTACTTCCACGGCCGCTACTCCATCGGCGACGACCGCTTGTGGGGCGTCAACCGCCGCAGAAAGGGTGCCGCCCCCCCTGGCCGCGCTGAAGCCGATCCGGTCAGCCCGGATTGATGGCGCCCCCATCTACGTGGTCCCGGACAACCTGTCCGTCCACAGGGGCGCCGACATCCACTGCTGGGCGAAGAAGAACAAGGTCGAGTTGTGCTTCACCCCGACCTACGCCTCTTGGGCGAGCCCCGTCGAGGCCCACTTCGGGCCGCTGAAGAACGTGCCCGCATCCGAAGCGAGAAGGGCATCCGCTGGGGCGGACGCCCTCTCGAAACTACAGCCTGAACCCGGTGAACCTATGTGGTCACAGCACTAGCGCAAGCAGGCCCGGCCCCAGGGTGGGCACCTATCGGCGAGTGATGGAGCAGGCACATCTGCCCGCTCGGGTCACCGAGCCTGGTAGGCGGTGGCCAGTATCGAGACGGTGACCTGGTTGGGCAGAAGACCGTCCCGGCCAGGTCTGCACGGTTCAGGTGGCGTGCGCTTGGTGTCATCCCCAGTAGGGCGAGGACCTGCTGCCGGGTCAGGTGCACGGTGTAGTCGACCTGTTCGGTAACGGCGGCCTCGAAGAAGGGATTCAGCGCCCGGTGCAGGCGCTGTTCCTTGTCCGGGTCGATCGTGACCATCGCAGGCACCCGGCCGCGCAGCTCGGCCAGGTGTCGCCTGGTAGGGCGGACCACAATCAGTCGGCCGGTCGAGCGCAGCACTCGGTGGAACTCAGCCGGGTTGCGTGGAGCGAACACGTCCAACACGACATCGACCACCCCGTCGGCAAGCGGAAAAGGACGGAAGACATCCCAAGCCGCCGCGGCGGCTCGATCATGGGCCCGAGCCGCCGCGCGCAGTGCCCGCACTGAGGTGTCCAGCCCCAGGCCATGGGCGCCCGGCAACTGGTTGAGCACGCCGGCCAGGTAGTAGCCCGTGCCACACCCGACGTCCACCACCGTGGCTCGCTCAGGCGCGGAGCCGGCTGCCAGGCGAGCCACGACTTTGCGGATGGGCGCGTATGTGCCGGTCGACAGAAATCTGTCCCGGGCCTGGGCCATGGCCGAGTCATCGCCGCTGATGGCACGGGTGCCCGTCAGCAGGCTGGCGTAGCCGTGACGGGCGATGTCGAAGGTGTGCCCCGTCGGGCAGCGCAGGGCGCCGCGGTCAGGGTACAGGCGGTGCGTGCGACACGTCGGGCAGCGCAGCAAGTCGAGGAACGGTTCGAGGGCAGGGGGAAGCGACATGGGCACGAGGCACTCCTGGCAAGGATGAGGGGAAGAGACCGTGCCTGTGCATGCGCTCAGAACTCACCCTGGTTCACGCAGCAGGCACACCAAGGAGGGCGCCGCCACCAGGCGTCGCCCTCGATGTCTTCCGATCACAGGAAGCAGCAGTGCGGGGTGCTCATGAATGCCACACCAGGAGTCTACGAGCAGCGCGGCCCTCAGTCAGAGCTATTACGGCGTAATAGCGCGCTCCTGGTCAGGCGGCCAACAGCGGTCTTCAGTACTCGTCGGCTACCAGCCGGGCCTCTGGCTATTACGGCGTAATAATGCGCGGCTTCGTCGGCCTCGCATCCCCCCTCCGGAGGGCGTCAGAGACGGCGATGGCCGCTCCAGCGCGGTTCTGCTGTTCGCAAGATGAGCTACCCGTTACAATAAACGTGAATAAACGAGATGAGACGAAGAGACGGGTGTAACGATGGAGATCATCCTGACCGTCAAGGAGCCCAGCGGAGAGTTCCAGAGGGACCTGTTGGTGCTGCTGGCGAAGCACGCCGACCAGGTGCGGATGGACATGGACTGGGATGTCCAGCGCGCGGCGCGCTTCTATGAGGCGCTGCCCGGACGGGCTCGCCGGATCGTCCAGGGTGTTGTGGCGGGCGACGGCTTCGTCTCCGCCGACGCATTGCGCCTCACTCCTGACGCGAGTCTGCGTGGCCATGCCGGAGCGTTGAAGCAGACGCTGGAGCGTGGGGTCCGCCTGGGCTGGTGGCCTGAGGGGATGCGTGCTCCTGTCAGTCCGGTGGGGCCGGGCTTCGGGAAGGTGCAGGGCTATCGCATGCCGACTGATCTTCTGGAGATCTTCAGTTCCGCGTTGCCACGCGGTGGACAGGCCCGCGACGCCGACAGCGATTCATTGGACTAGACAGATGGTGGTTCACTCCGCCGGGACGCGCCGCCGTGCCCCGCTCCGGCTCCACCGCTCCTCCACGCCCGCGTATTTCCAGACGAGCAGGGCGACGGCCCAGGTGGCGAAGAACAGGCCGACGATGACGAAGCCGACCGTGTTGAGGTCGAGACCGGAGATCCGGTCCCAGAACGCGCCGCGCAGGTGCAGCTTCTCGGCGAGTAGGCCGAGCAGTTCGGCTGTGCCGATGAGGAGGGCGACGGCGACGGACAGGCCGGTGACGGTGAGGTTGTAGTAGACCTTGCGGACCGGGTTGGAGAATGCCCAGCCGTAGGCGAAGTTCATGAAGGTGCCGTCGATGGTGTCCAGCAGGGACATCCCGGCCGCGAACAGGACGGGCAGGCAGAGGATGGCGTACCAGGGCAGGCCGGAGGCGGCGCCCGAGCCGGCGAGGACCAGCAGGGCGATCTCTGTCGCCGTGTCGAAGCCGAGCCCGAACAGCAGGCCCAACGGGTACATCTGCCAGGGGCGGGTGATCGACTTCATCAAGGTGCCCAGTAGGCGATTGAGGAAGCCCCGTTTGTTGAGGTGCTCCTCCAGCTCTGTCTCGTCGTAGCGTCCGCAGCGCATGCCTCGGAAGACCCTCCAGATGCCTGCCAGGGCAAGGAGGTTGATGACGGCGATGACATACAGGAACGCCCCGGAGACCAGGGTGCCGATCCAGCTCGTCAGAGTGTGCAGTGTGGAGTTGTCGTCCTGAAGCGGGCCGGCGAGGCCCTTGATCCCGAACGCCAGGAGGAGGGAGAGGGCGAACACGACGCTGGAGTGCCCCAGGGAAAACCAGAAGCCGACCGACAGGGGCCGTTTCTCGGAGTTCATCAGCTTCCGGGTCGTGTTGTCGATGGCCGCGATGTGGTCGGCGTCGAAGGCGTGCCGCATCCCGAGGACGTAGGCGGTGACGCCTATGCCCACGCCGAAGCTCTTCTGCCCCACGGTGAAGTGGTGGGGAGCCACGACGCTGACGAGGATGCCCCAGCCGATGATGTGCAACGCGGTGATGAAGGCGAAGACGGCCCCCAGGCGCGACCACTCGGCCTTCGTCAACGAGCGGCGGACTGTGGACAGTCGGCCGGGGGAGGAGAGTGGCCTCAGAGTGGGAGCGGACATGGTGGTTCCTCTTCCGTGGGTGCGGGCGCGGCCGGGCGCCGGGACGCGCTCATGAAAAGAGCCGTGCGGACCTGCTCCAGGTCCGCACGGCTCGGTGCGTTCAGACCGTCAGGCCGCCGGCGGCACGTACGGGAAGGTCTGCGACGGCTTCGCGGTGATCGACTCCTTGCCGATGCCCAGGGTCACCGGGGTGTTGCTGGCGAAGGAGAACATCACGTCCGGCGCGTTGTCCGTGAGGGTGCGCCCGTTCCACTGCGCGAACCCGTACGAGGCCGGGGTGCCGACCACATACGGCAGGACGTTGGGGAGAATCCGGTCCACGACCGTCTTGGCGTAGGCCTCGGGATCCTCGGCCGTGCCGTAGGCGCGGACCACACCGGCGACCGACTCGGTGAGGGCCTTGCCGTACAGCTCGACGTCCTGGCTCGGTACGTTCTCGTTGAGCTGGTCGCCGAGGGTCTCGTTGTACTGGGTGAAGAGCGGGTGGATCATCGGCAGGCCGGCCCGGTTGATCGGACGCCAGCCGCCGGCGTCCGTGGCCAGGGAGGCGACGGCCCATATGTCGATCTTGCGGTCCTCACCGGCGATGGGCAGCAGCTCCTCGTCGGCGACCTCCAGGACGATCGAGTACACGGTGTGTCCCGCGAAGAGGTTCGCCGCGCGCTGGGAGTCCCAGGCGGACAGGTCGACCTTGGTCCCGTCCTGGAAGGCGTGGCCGACGGCGTGCAGCACGTCCGGCTCGATCCAGAAGGGGTCACCCGCCTTGCCGACCCAGGCGCGGCTGCCGCCGGGCAGCTCCAGGGTCTCGCCGGTGCGGCCCCGCCCGATGACCGTGCCCTCGGCGAAGTCGTCCTGCGCGTCGGGCCCTGCCAGTCGGCGTACTTCGTAGGTCTGGACGCCGTTCGTGTCGGCCTCGGCGAACGTGAAGCGGTAGGTGACATCCTCGACCGCGTCGCCATTGGAATCGATCTTGAACTCGTACTTGCCCTCGGGGTGCAGGCCACGGGGGATGTCCTCGCCGGCCAGCGAGTGACTGTGGTCCGTGACGAACACGGTGCCCTGTTCCCCCCGGAACACGTACAGGTCCGTGATGTCCAGGCGCGGGTCCTGGCGGGCGATGGGGGAGTCGAGGTGATGGGACATGGTGCTCTCGCTTTCGTGTCGAAGCCGTGGTCCACAGTCTGCTGAGATCACGGACCGCAATCTGTCGAGACGGCTCCAGAGTCGGTTGAGCGCCACCCACACGGCTCGTGTGGGGTTTACCCGACAAGTCCTTCGTCGGCGGTGCCGTGCAGGTCAGGAGGACACATCGGCGGGCTGGTCCACTTCCCGCAGGTAGAGGCGGGCCAGCTGGACCCGGGACCGGACGCCGAGCTTCTCGAAGGCATGACGTAGGTGGGTGTTCACTGTGTGTGGTGAAAGGAACAGCCGTTCCGCCGCCTGCCGGTTGGTCGCCCCACGAGCGATCAGCCGTACGACGCCCAGTTCCGAGGGAGTCAGTCCGCGCCACCCGGCGTCCGGTGCGCCGCCGGCCGCGGTGGGCTTGATGCCCAGCTTGCGCAACCGGCTGCGCGTGCGCCGGCTGTCACGCTCCGCGCCGCATGCCTCGTACCCCTCCAGTGCCCGCCCGAAGCAGGCCCGTGCCTCGGAGGGATCGGCCGATGTCATCAGCGCGCCGACGTCCTCCCACGCCTGCGACCTGAGCAGCGGTCGCGTGTTCCCGTAGCGCTCGGCCGCCTCCATGAGCCTGTTCTGGTCACCGTCCAGGAGTCCTCGTGCATGCCTGGCCGTCGCCTCGAAGAGCGGGAAGCGCGCGTTGCGTTGCGCCCGTTGCTCGGTGAACTCCACGATGGACGCGGCGACTTCACGCAGTCCGGAGTCCAGCGCGACACGGACGAGCGTGACCGCGTCCCCGGGATCGATACCGGCCGCGTGAACGTACCCGCGCATCAAGTGCGCCTTTGCGCTCAATAGTTGACGTTCCGTCAGTTCCCTCTCTCGATAGGCCGCGGTGATCACGATGATCCATGCACCGACCCGGCGCTGCTGCGGCTCGGTGCTCGACAGGAACTCTTCGGCTCGTGCCGCGCAGGCCTCGACCCCCGCGTCGTCGTCGAGGTGGAAGGCCACCCGCGCCCTGGTGCACAGCGCCGCGGGCTCCCCGGTGAAGGACAGTCCGGTGGCCGCGGTGGCGTCCTCGGCGGCCGCCAGTTCCTGTGCCGCGGCCGCCAACTGCCCGGTGTCCAGCAGTAGGCGGGCCCGAGTGGTCCGCCACAGGGGTGTGAGCGCCCGTCGGCCTCGCTGTTCGGCTTCTTCGGCCGCCGCCTCCACCAGGTCCAGCGCGCCCCGGTCGTCTCCGGTCGCACTCAGCAGGGAGGCGCGCCAACTGGTGGCGAGGGCCACCTCGGGAAGGTCGGCTGCGCGGCCGTGGTCGAGTTGCGCGACGCCCGCCGTGGCCGCGTCGCTGTGCTTGATCGCCTCCGCCCAATGGTGCCGGTGAACGGCGCTGATCGACTGTAGGGTCCGGTGCGTCAGTTCACTGACGGGGTGCACACCGCGCGTCCGCATGAGGGCCTCTGTCACGGCGCCGCCGGCCTCGTCGGCATCGCCGGTGAGCAGACGGTTGAGCATGGTCATCGACAGCAACTGGTCTTTGAGCGCAACCGGGACGTCACGCCGGCGATGGACGTGGCGGACGTGGGCGTCAGGTTGCGGGAGGTGGAACTGGCTGCCCATGCGGGCCAGTTCCAGGCAGGCTTGTGCGTGGGCGACGGGATCGGGCGGCGTCCGGACGACGCCGCGAGCCAGATCACGAGCCTCGGCGATCTCACCGGCCTGCCACAGCAAGGGAATGAGCTCCACCGAGAGGCGCTGACGCTCGGGGCACAGCCCCGTGGTGATCTCCATGGCATGTTGGAGATACCGGGCCGCGGTGGCCGGTGCGACGAAAGCCAGCTCCTGCGCGGCCTGCCGCAGGATGCGTCCCGCCCAGGCGTCCCCGGGCTCGGCGATGTCGATCAGCTCGGCGGCCAGCGACACGATGGGCACGCCCGCCCTCGCCCGGACCTCGACCGAGCGCCTGCGGACGGAGAGGCGTATGGGCCGGGGCAGCGTTGCCGCGACCGCCTCGCGCAGTGGCGCGTGGGGAAAGGACAAGCGGTCGTCTCCCGCCCTCAGCAGCTGAGCGGACAGGGCCTCACGCATGGGCGCGAGCAGTGCGGGTTCCGGTCGGTCCAGCACCTGGGACAGATGCTGGACGGTGAACGTGTCGCCCAACGCCGAGGCGATCAGCACCAGCTCCCGCCCGTCCTCGGAGAGCTGGTCGAGACGGCGGGTGACCAGCCAGTTGACCACCTCCCGCACGTCGTCCGTCCCGGCCGGCGGGTACTGCGCGACGGGGGAGACCTCCTGGAGGTGCGCGCACAACTGCCTCACCGTTCCCGGGAGTCCGTCGAGGTAGGACAGGAAGGGCGCCGCTACGGCGGCCTGCGGGCCCAGAAGGTCCTGTGTCATCTGCCGGACCGCGTCGGGGGCGAGCGGGGGCAGCTCGAGCTGGGTCGCTTGTCTCGTGAACAGGTCCCGGCGCAGTGCCCGCACGGCCGGTGCGTCCGGGTGCGTCCGTGAGGCGAGCACCCACAGCAGCGGAAGGCCGGCGAGCTGCACCGTGAGCGTGCGCACGGCCAGCAGGGTCAGGTCGTCGCAGTCGTGCACGTCGTCGACGAGCAGGACGACCGGCCGCTCGCGGGTGAGTTCACGCAGACGGCCGGCGACCTTCCGCAGCAGCCAGTAGGAGGTGTCCTCCTGCTCCGCGCCGGCGCTCGGTCCGTGGGCGAAGTCGTCGGGCTCGACGGTGAGGGCGTCCAGCAGTGGAGCCAGGGGAGTCACCTGCCCGCGAGCCATCGCGGCTCCCGTGAGCACCCGTGC
This sequence comes from Streptomyces sp. NPDC029138, assembly GCF_055564375.1. NCBI lineage: Bacteria > Bacillati > Actinomycetota > Actinomycetes > Kitasatosporales > Streptomycetaceae > Streptomyces > Streptomyces sp. NPDC029138. The sequence continues at coordinate 35,613 of NZ_JBVHWM010000045.1, read as the reverse complement.
CCCGGCCAGAGCCGCTTCGTTCCCGGCACAGGCCAGGATGCGGGACTTTCCCGCTCCGGCCGGTCCCTCGATCCACAGGACTCCGCCGCCGTTGCGGTGCACATGCCGGCGTACCCACTGGGTGAGCCGCTCCTGTTCCGCTCTGCGCCCGCGTACGGGGAACGAGGCCGCCTCGGCGACGGCGCCGGACATCGTCCACAGGGTCTCAATCGCCTGGCTCAAGGCAACCTCCAGGGGTCCGTGTTCACTGCGACCGACGGGGGCGCGAAGCCGCAAGGCGTCAGTGCCGGGGGAGCCGGCAACCGATGGCAGGACGGGTACACGTACCCCCGTAGCCCGCCGATCGGGTACAAGGCCGCGGTTCCCCTACCGGGGTGTGGCCTTCCCCGCGTCATCAGACATAGTGGGCAGTCCCCAGTCCGTCTGGCTGTCGAGAGCGCCTGAGAAGTGGTCCGGGCGCTCCCCAGGGCAGATGTCGGGACAACCCCACATGACGGCTCCGCAGCGGGCTCGCCGTCGCCCGCGCCGGGTGCCGCGGGCAGCGTACGGCGCGGGCGTCGTCGCAGGTCCGCCCACCCGGCTGTGGGGTCCACCCCAGGCCGAGCGCCGGGATGTCCCGTGGGCGGTGTCGAGGTCGCACTACAGCCGGGGCGGCGGACCGGTCGCGAAACTGACTATCGACAACGGATGGTGGCCGGCGGGACCGGCGACACGATGAGGACCCTGCCGGATGCGCTGCTCGCGGACGGCCTGGAGAAACGGGAAGTGAACAGATGGCACAGCTGCAAACCGCGCGGTTCGAGGACCAGACTGTTCCTCACCGGGCGATGGTGAGCGCGGTCCGCGGTTTCCGGGTACGCCGCCGCGCCGCCAGGCTGGCTGGAGCCCTGATCTCCGTGAGCGTCGGCACCACCCTGATGGTGACCCCGGGACTGACCCGGACCACCATGGGGATCGTCTTCGGGGTGCAGTTCGCTGCACAGGGCGTGCTCCAGCTGTTCGCCGCACAGGAGGCGAGGGTGCCGCGCCCCGTGCGTTGGCTCCTGAGCGCCGGCGGGCTCCTCGTCCTGTTCCTGGCGGTCTCCTTCTTCCGCGGCCACGCCGACTCCGTGTTCCTGCTGGGCCTGTGGACGGGTTTCGGTCTGCTCCTTCGTGGCTTCACCATGGCGGTGTCGATGATGCCGTCCTCGGTCAGTCACGTGGTCGCCTACGACGACCTGCTGAATGCGCTGATCGTCTCGGTGGGCCTTTTCATGACCGCCTTTCCCTTCTCATCCCTCGACCAACTCGCCTACCTTGCCGGTTTTGCCCTGGTTCTTACCGGTCTGGTGGAGGCGATCGGCGCCTCTCGCCGCCGCAGCGGGGTGCTGCGCCCACTGCACTGAATAAGCGGTTCGCTGTAACACATGATTTTTCGTGTGGGCGATTCACTTTGTCGTACAAGGCGATTCCCGGCGCGGTGCGGCGGGCGAGTCAGTCGGTCTTCAGGAGGTTTCAAATGACGAAGTGCCACCTCAGGGTTCAGATCACTCACTGGATCGCCCGGCGCCTTCCCGTGCCGATTATGTGTGAGTTCTCGTTCGACTCCGGTGATCCCCTCGCCGTCACCCTGATCTTCGACTCCGAGGGGGAGTATCCGGTGCGGTGGGTGTTCGCCCGCGACTTGCTGACAGAAGGTCTCACCGCCAGATCCGGTCACGGAGACGTGGAGATGTGGCCGGTCCACTGCGAGGGTCGGCGCTTCCTGTGGATACAGGTGGGGAACGCTTGTACCGGCCATACTGCGCTCTTCGAGGTGCCGGCTCAGCCGGTCGCCCAGTGGCTCGCCGGCTGCTACGACCTGGTCCCGCGCGGCCGGGAGATGGCGGACGTGGACTGGGACGAGCTGGCGCAACTGATCCAGTGACGTGGTCCGGGATTCACCTATCGACAAGCGATGTCAGTTCATTACTGCGGGCGTCGTGGCCAGTCAGTGAGTTGACTTAGGGGAACAGGCGCTCGGTTCACTTTCGTGCGGTGGTAACACAGTCCGCGGCACGACCGGTCAGCCCAGCCAATGAGACGAGGCGTAGTATCTGTGGGAGCGCCTGAGACACGCCCCCTCAGTAACCGCATGACACACATCGACATAGAGCCTTCGTCCCAGAGCCGAACCAAGGAGGGTCCGCGGCATGCCTGACGCCGAGCTGACCACCACTGAGCTGCTGACGCATTACAGTTCCCAGCTCACAAGAGACCTCGAAGAGAATGTGCAGGAACAGGACAGGGTCCGAAGTGAGATCGAAACACTTCAGGCTCGTCTGCTGACCCTGCAACGCGACCACACTGTGCTCGCGACCATGCAGCAGGCCCTGGAAAGTGGCATCCCCCTGCAACAGGTCCGCATGGCGTCCCCCTCTCAGGGCTATGACCTGCCCCCCGTCTCCGCGCCGGGCGCCACGAGGAGGAAGCAGCAGACACCGACTCTGGTGGCCCTGATCCGGAGGTACCTCGCGGAGCAGTCGGAGCCGTGTTCCGCGGCGGAGGTCGCGGCCGCGCTGAGCGAGGCGCACCCGGACCGCGTCATCAAGACGACCGTGGTGCGCACCACGCTGGAGGGGCTCGTCGCCCGGAGCAGCGCGCAGCGGCTCAAGCAGGGGCACTCGGTGTTCTACATGAGTCTCGAGAAGAACCCCGGGGAGGACCCGGCGGGAATCGACACCGGTGAGGGCGCCCCCGCCGGCCGTTCTTCGGCCGACGGCTGAGGCCGCCCGCGCCACGGGCCGTGGGGACCATGCCCCCTCCCAGGGGTGAGCGTGGTCCCCGCTCCGTCGGCGCGCATGAGCAGCGTGTTTGTCATGCTCCTGCCATTTTCTAAGGCCTCCACATCCAGTGTCAGTCATCTGACAGATGCTCCACGGCTGCCGCGTAAAAGAGGATAAAGCCAGTGAAACCCCGTGTGGCGACCGTGAGTTCGGGCCGTGCGGGGAAGGAAGGAGGAAGAAGATGCGAACCCGACTGCTGCCTTTGCTGAGTGACTGGGAGTGGCAGGAACGAGCGGCCTGCCGTGGGATGAGCAGTGCCGTCTTCTTCTCCCCCGCGGGGGAGAGGGGTCGCGACCGGCGGAAGCGCGAGGAGCGGGCCCGTCGGATATGCGGCCGGTGCGAAGTCGTCGAGTCCTGCGCCGCCATGGCCCTCGACTACAAGGAGCGGTACGGAGTGTGGGGAGGGATGTCGGCCGGCGAGCGTCAGGGCATCCTGGGTGCGGGCCATGGGGATGCCGAACGCGGCACCAGCTGAACCCGCCCCTCGCGTGAGCAATCTGTAAGCGCTACCCGGACCTTCCTCGCAGGAAACCCACATCCCGCGCCTGAACGCCTCCGCGGGGCTGGTGAAGGTGTACCCACTGCGTACACCCACCCGGAATTGGTTTGAAGGCGCAACGAGATCGCCTAGGGTCGTTCGCGGAAGCAAGTCTGTCGCGCCCCGGCTCTCTGCCTCCCCTCCTGGGAGCGGTGAGGACGCCGTCGTCCCCGAGGGGCCGTGCGCCTTCGGCTTCCGCCCCCCTCTGGCGACTCGTGGTGATTCAATGCTCAACAACGGATCGAACGTCGTGCACAACACCAAGGAGCCGACGTCGGCCACGGCCGGTCACGGCTCGCTGCTCGCCGCGGTGGAAGGCCCTGTGCTGCTGCCCGACGACCTCGGCTACGGGGAGGAATGCCGCACGTTCAACCTCTCCCGTGCGCTGACTCCAGCCGTCGTCGTCGGTGCCGCCCGGACCGACGACGTGGCAGCTGCCGTACGTCACGCGGGCCGTCTCGGCATGCCGGTCGCGGTGCGCAACCAGGGCCACCAGATGGTGCTGCCCACGGCCGAGGACGCCCTGCTGATCACCACCAACCGCCTCCAGGAGATATCCGTCGACCCCGGGCGGCGCACCGTCCGGGTGGGCGCAGGAGTCACCTGGGCCCAAGTGCTCGCCGAGACGGACAAGGTCCGGCTGGCACCGGTCGTCGGTTCCGCGCCGCACGTCGGCGTCGTCGGCTACACCCTGGGCGGCGGACTGAGCCCCTTGCTCGGCCGCAGACTGGGCTATGCCGCCGACCATGTGCGCTGGATGGAGGTCGTGACCGCCGACGGAGCCGTCCGCGAGGTGACCCCCGAGAGCGCCCCGGACCTGTTCTGGGCACTGCTGGGCGGCAAGGGCAACTTCGGCGTCGTCACCCGTATGGAGTTCGACGTCTTCCCGTTCCCCCGTTTCTACGGCGGCGGCCTGTGGTTCCGTGGCGAGGAGATGCTCCCGGTGCTGGAGGCATGGCGGGCGCTGGTCCCGGAACTCGGCGAGGACACCACGACCTCCTTCTCCGTCCAGCGGCTGCCGGACGCCGCCGCGCTGCCGCAGCCACTGCGCGGAGCCTTCGTCCTGCACGTCCGGCTGGGGCATCTGGGCGACAGCGCGGAGGGCGCCCGGATCGCCGCGCCGCTGCGGGCCGCCGCCACACCGGTCTTCGACACGCTCGCCGAGCGTCTCTTCGGCGAGATAGGCGAGATCCACCGGGACCCCGTTCGCGCCATGCCGCTCGTCGAAACGGGTTTCGCCCTGCGGGAGTTCTCCACCGGCACCCTCGACCGCCTCATGGAACTCACCGGGCCCGGCTCGGGCTGCCCGATGAAGAACGTCGAGGTGCGCGCGCTGGGCGGTGCGCTGGACCGGGAGCCGGCCCGGCCCAACTCCGTGTCCTCCCGGGGCATTCCCTACATGACGTTCGCGGTCGGCAGCGGCTCTCCCGCACAGCTGCCGGCCATGGCGGAGTTCACCCGCGCGTACGCCCGCGGCCTCGCCCCGTGGCGGGCCCCGCACCATGTGATCAACTTCCTGTCGCCGGACGAGGCCCTGAACGAGGCCGAGGTCCGCGATGTCTACGGCGCCGAGCGCTATGCCCGGCTTGCCGCCCTCAAGCGCGTCTACGACCCGGCCAACATGTTCCGGTGCAACCACAACATCAGGCCGGCGGCGTAGCCGACCCCCGCCCCGGCCCGGAGCCGGGCGCGGCGTACTCAGATGAAACACATCGGCCTCGCAGCGCGGGGCCGCGAAAGGAATCCAGTGGCCGAGCTGTTCTACGACGCCGACGCCGATCTCTCCGTCATCCAGGGCCGCAAGGTCGCGGTCATCGGCTACGGCAGCCAGGGCCACGCCCACGCACTGTCGCTGCGTGACTCCGGTGTGGACGTGCGTGTCGGTCTGCACGAGGGCTCGAAGTCCAAGGCCAAGGCCGAGGAGGACGGCCTGCGCGTGGTGACCCCGGCGGAGGCCGCCGCCGAGGCCGACGTCATCATGATGCTCATCCCGGACCCCATCCAGGCCCAGGTGTACGAGGAGTCCATAGCGCCCCACCTCAAGGACGGCGACGCGCTGTTCTTCGCCCACGGCTTCAACATCCGCTTCGGCTTCATCAAGCCCCCGGCGGGCGTGGACGTCTGCATGGTCGCCCCCAAGGGCCCCGGTCACCTGGTGCGCCGGCAGTACGAGGAGGGGCGTGGTGTGCCGTGTCTGGCGGCCGTGGAGCAGGACGCCTCCGGCAAGGCCTTCCAGCTGGCGCTGTCGTACGCCAAGGGCATCGGTGGCGCGCGGGCCGGCGTCATCAGGACCACGTTCACCGAGGAGACCGAGACCGACCTGTTCGGTGAGCAGGCGGTCCTGTGCGGTGGCCTCACCGCGCTGGTCAAGGCGGGCTTCGAGACGCTGACCGAGGCCGGTTACCAGCCGGAGATCGCCTACTTCGAGTGCCTGCACGAGCTGAAGCTGATCGTGGACCTCATGTACGAGGGCGGCCTGGAGAAGATGCGCTGGTCCATCTCCGAGACCGCCGAGTGGGGCGACTACGTCACCGGCCCGCGCATCATCACCGACGCCACCAAGGCCGAGATGAAGAAGGTCCTCGCCGAGATCCAGGACGGCTCCTTCGCCCAGAACTGGATGGACGAGTACCACGGCGGCCTGAAGAAGTACAACGAGTACAAGCAGCAGGACTCCGAACTGCTGCTGGAGACCACCGGCAAGCAGCTGCGCAAGCTGATGAGCTGGGTGCGCGACGGCGATGTCTGACCGTACCGCTGTCACGGCCCGGGGCGCGGACTTCGCCGCTCTCCTCCTCGGCAGCCATCTGCGGCTCGTGGGCACGCCGTTGTGCCCGGGGCGGTGGCCGGACGCGGCGGAGGCGGCGGACTGGCTGTACGACGAGGCGCCCTTCGGGCTGCTCGCGCACGACACCTCGGCGGACCCCCGTTTCATCTACGCCAACCGCACCGCACAGCGCTGCTTCGGCTACACCGAGGCGGAGTTCACCGGTCTGCCGTCCCGGCTGTCCGCGGCGCCCGACGCTCAGGAGGACCGCGACGCGTTCGTCGCCGCGGTGAACCGGCAGGGCTTCGCGGACGGTTACCGGGGCCGCAGGGTCCGCAAGGACGGCAGTCTCTTCTGGATCGAGGACGTCTGCATGTGGGACCTGGTGGACGCGGACGGGCACAAGCACGGCCAGGCCGCGGTCTTCCGGTCCTGGTCCGACGTCGGCGGGCACAGCTGACCACCCCGAGGGCCGTGGATGCGACGGAGGACGAGATGACTGACGAATCCGGCACCCGGGTGCCGTCCGGAGATTCCGGCGAGGCCGACGGGCACACCGAGGCCGTCGAGGTGTTCTTCGACGACCTGGACGCCTTCGGAATGCTCTACCACGGGCGGTTCGCCGCCCTGCTGGAGCGGGCGATCACCCGGTACTTCGCCGGGCTGGGCATGTCGCTGGGCCACCCCGACCTCAATGTGGTGGTCCGGGAGCTGCTGGTGGTCTTCGAGCGGCCGGTCACCCGGATCGGGCCGGTGGACGTGACGTTCCGGCTCGCCCGACTGGGCCGTACCAGCGCGGAGTTCGCCTTCCGGATCCACTCCGGCGGGCACACGCACGCGCACGGACGACGGGTGATCGTCAAGATCGACCCGAAGACCGCGGCACCCGAGCCGTGGACGGAGAAGACGCGGGAGATCCTGGAGCGCGGGCTGCTGAGCCCGCGCTGACCCGGATCTCCGCCGACCCCGGCCCCGCCCGCACCTCCGGGCGGGGCCGGTTTGCGTCTGTCCGGGAACGCGGGTGTCGGCCGGGGGCTATGCCCGTGCGGGGACGCGGGCGTGGGCCCGGCGCGGCGCGGCCAGGCGGTGCGTGGCGTAGATGAGGAAGGACAGGCTGAGGGCCGCCAGTATCACGTAGGCGGTGTCGCTGTTGAAGCTGTCCCACGCCGTGTGCAGGCCCACCGCGACGGCGTACACCAGGACGAACACGGCGACCGCCGCCTTGCGGTGGCGCCGTGCCGCCGCCACGGACCACAGCGCGGCGGCCGTGAGCCCGGTCCACGCCATGTGGGCTGCGGGGCTCAGCAGGCCCCGGAGCACGAGCAGATCGTCCACGGCGTGCAGGTCACCACCGGAGTTGATGAGTTCGACGAAGGCGTAGCCCATGGTCTCGAACACGGCGAACCCGGCGCCGGAGGCGACCCCGATGAGCAGTCCGTCACCGGGGTGCCGGTCGCGGATGACCAGCATCAGGAGGAACGGGACGATGAGTTTCGCGGCCTCCTCGATCACGCCCACGGCGACCATCGGCAGAACGTCCATCAGCAGCAGGGTCCGGTACTCCAGGAACCCCGCCGTGGTCACGCCGATCGCACCGCCGGCCAACGCGGTGGCGCCGACGACGCCTGTGCCGACGCCGAAGTCGAGCCGCCGACCCGCCACGAAGACGACGAAGGACGCGGGGACCAGGGCCGCCCCGAAGAAGATCAGGGCGGGCACCAGGTTGGGGTTCTGGGTGGAGACCAGCGCCGAGTGGATGAGCCAGAACAGCAGCAGGCCGACCAGCAGGACGGCGAGCCAGCCCCAGCGACGGCCGAAGCTGAGCAGCCGGCTCCGCTCGGTACGAGCCGGCTCTTGTGCGAGGGACACGGACACGGATTCCTCCCGGGCGCATGACGATGACCCGAGAGTGCCCGACCATCCGGCAACAGGCATCGCACGTTCATGTCAAGATGAGCCGCTTAACCGAGCCAGGTGTAGTCACTGGAGTAAATTTCGTAGGCTTCTGTGGCTCTGAGCACGCACATCTCACACACACTTCACGCGTGCGTTACCTGGCGTGCATCCGCCTGTCACGGGCCGCCGGGCGAGCGCATTATGCCGAAGTTCAGTCGCTTCAGTCGCTTCAGTCGCTGATTTCGGAGACGACGGGCGACGCGCTGGAAACGGCGTACCGGCGGTCAGACAAGTCGGTTTCGGACAAGCCTGTTGAAGAGACCGGCGGATGCGGTGAACGGAGAGCCGCACCGCTGTCCGCACCCGCCGGTCGGGTTGCCGCTTGAGCTTTCCGGCCTGTGCATAGACGCCCCCTACGACAGTGCCTGACCCAAGTGGAACAGGCGGAGCCGCTCCGGATCCATCCGCAGCGACGCCACCAGATCCTGAGATTAGGCGCCACCGGTCAGCATGTGCAGAGACGCGATAAGTACACCCAGGGCCTTGCGTGGCGGCGCGGTCACCGATAGGCGTCCGTCAGGCCACCGGTTCCAGCAGCAGCACCGGGATCAGCCGGTCGGTCTTGGTCCGGTAGTCGTCGTAGGAGGGCCAGGCGCGGACCGCCCGGTCCCACCACTCCTGCCGTTCCGCCTCCGTCGTCCGTCGCGCCCGGTAGGGGCGGTGCTCCGTCCCGTCCCACACCTCGACCTCGGGGTGCGCGAGGAGGTTGTGGTACCACGCGGGGTTCGTCGGTGCGCCCCCCTTGGAAGCGACGGCCGCGTACCGTCCCTCGTGCTCCACCCGGATCACCGGCGTCTTGCGGTACCGGCCCGTCTTCGCGCCCCGCGTGGTCAGGATGACCATCTGGGCGCGTGTGCCGTCGTACTCCACGGCGATGCTCTCCGTGGTGCCCGACTCGGTCGCCGCCTCGACCAGGCGTGCCTGGTCGTACACCCAGACCTCGTCCGGCATGACACTGAGGTCCATGTCCGCGGTGGGCTGGTTGGCGTCGCGCTCTGTCATAGGTTCAAGGCCTCTCGAAGTGACTGGCTCTCATTGTGTCAATCTCTACCACTCCTTGACACCGGTTCGGTCATTCGGGCTGACGTACTCAACTAGACTCATGTGAGTCACCCCCCTGTACCGGCATGTGTCGACATGCCGGCCCGACGCGTCAGCGTCACTCCCTGATCCGAGAAGGTAGTGCCATGCCCCATTCACCGACCGACCGTGCCGACGTCCGCGACATGCTGGTCGTGCACGAGGCCTTCCGGCGGAACTACTCGCGTCTGCCCGAGCTGGTCAGGGCGGTCACCAGCGGTGACACGGAGCGGGCCGCGGTCGTCGCCGATCACGCGCAGCTCATCGAGGATTTCCTGCACCTGCACCACAAGGGTGAGGACGAACTGCTGTGGCCCAAACTGCTGGAGCGCGCGGGCGACCGGCTCGGTGAGACGGTGAACCTGCTGGAGAGCCAGCACGAGGAGATCGCGGCACTGCTCACCGAGTCGTCCCAGCGGCTCGCCATCTGGCGCGGCCAGCCCACCAAGGAGCACGGCGAGCAGCTCGCCCGCTCCCTGGAACGCCTGGGCGCCCTGCTCACCGAACACCTCGGCATCGAGGAGAAGGACGTCCTGCCGATCGTCCCGGAGTACGTGACGGCCAAGGAGTGGCACGAGCTGGGGGACCACGCGATCAACGCGCTGCCCAAGAACAAGCTGCCCGTCGTCTTCGGCATGCTCGCCTCGCTCGCCGACGACGAGGTGGTCAAGCTGATGCTGTCGACGGCGCCGCTGGTGCCCCGGCTGCTGATGCCCGTCCTCGGCCCGAAGGCCTACGCCCGGTACGCCCGCAAGGTCTTCGAGCCGGTCGCCTGAACGGAGCGGCCCGGAGAGTCCGGGACCGGCCCGTACTCTCCGGCCGTTCACCCGAGCCGCGTCGCGGTCGCCGTCCGGCGGTGGCGGCCGCGACGCGTTCCACGCCACGCCCGGTGGCGGGCCCCGGCCGGGCGTGCCCGTGGCCGGGACCGGGACACCCAGAGGAGAACACCGTGACCGTGGAAGCCCGCGGCCGAGCGGAACCCGACGAGGCCGCGCCGCGTCGCCCCCGTCGGCTGGACGCCGCGCGCAACTACGACGCGCTCGTCGCCGCGGCCCGCGAGGAGTTCGAGGAGAACGGCACCGACGCTCCCCTGAAGGCCGTAGCCCGGCGCGCGGGGGTGGGTATCGCCACCCTCTACCGCAACTTCCCTACGCGCACGGCCCTGTTGGAGGCGGTCTACGCCGATGACGTGGCCGACACGGTCGACGCGCTGTGCCGTACGGCGAGTACGGCACCGACGGCGGGCACCGATGCCGAGCAGGCCTGGCGGACGGTGGGGGACTGGCTGGACCGGTTCACCCGGACCGTCGCCGAGGACGCCGCGCTGCGCGGGGTGTTCAGTCCCGAGGCGCTGTGTCTGTCGCCCTGCCGGAAGGTGCTGTCCGAGGCGGTCGCCGAGCTGCTGGCGCAGGCCGGGACGGCGCTGCCCGCCCACTGCGGAGCGGAGGCCGAGGTGTTCCTCCGCGCTGTGGTGTCCCTCGCGGTGTCACCGTTCCTCACCGGCGGACAGCGCGAGCACGCCGTGTCCCTCCTCCTGGAGGGGCTGCGGCACCGCGAGGAGCCGGGCCGTGGCGCCGTGCTCCCGCTGACGAACGAACGGGACGAACGAACGGAGCGCACATGAATGACGGCGGGTCCCCCTCTCGCTTCTCCGCCGGCGTCGCGCTGACGGCGCTGCTGGTCGCGGCGGCGCGGGCCATCGAGACCCGGCACCCGGACGGCATCGTCAGTGATCCGTACGCCGAGGCCTTCGTGAAGGCCGCCGAGACACCGGTACCGCTGCCCGTCTCCATCGAGGAGGTCGCGGGAGGCGACGCCGACCCTGTGTGGGGCCGCGGCGGACAGTACTTCGCCCTGCGCACCCGGGTGTTCGACGACTTCCTGCTGGACTGTGCGCACCGGGACGGTATCCGGCAACTGGTCCTGCTCGGTGCCGGACTGGACACCAGGGCGCTGCGTCTGGACTGGCCGGCGGGCAGCGTGGTGTACGAGGTCGACCGCTCCGACCTGTTCGCCTTCAAGCAGGACGTCCTCGACGCCATGGGCGCCCGGCCGGCCGTGGAACACCACCGGGTCGTCGCCGACCTGGAGAGCAACTGGGCCCAGCGGCTGAGGGCCGCCGGGTTCGATCCACTGCGGCCCGCCGCGTGGGTCGTCGAAGGGGTCATCCCCTACCTGTCCGCCTCCGTGGAGCGAAGCCTGATCGCCACGGTGTCGGCCTTGTCGGCGCCGGGCAGCGCGATCGCCTACGAGATCCTGGAGGACCAGGAGACCGAGGAGATCCGCGACAGCTCCCTGTACGCGGACACGGAAGAGAAGATGGGCGTTCACCTCAGCGGGCTCTTCAGCGCGGACGCCCGCCCGGACTCCGCGCGAGCCCTCGCCGGGGCGGGCTGGGAGGTGTCCGGGGAGTCCGTCTACCGGTTCACCGAACGGTACGGCCGTGGTCCGCACCCCGGTGTCGACGATCCGATCTCGCACGCTCGCTGGGTGCGGGGACGCAGGGTGCACGGTCCGGACGAAGACTGATCCCGCACAGTCGTACGGCGGCCGGGCCCTTGTGGTCACACGCCTGGCCGCCGTACTCCGCTGTCACCGCGCGGAAGCGGGCGCGGGCGCCTGCGCCAGGAACAGGGTGCCGCGGAAGCTGCCGCGCAGGGTGCGGACGGCGACGACCGCCCACGCGGCCAGGAGCAGGACGTACAGGGCTCCGGCCGCCACGTCGAAGGCGTCCGAGTGCAGCCGGGCCGCCAGCGCGCAGGTGCCGGTGACACAGGTGCCCACCGGGAAGGTGAAGCTCCACCAGGTCAGGGCGAAGGGCAGGCGGTTGCGCGCGGTGCGCACGGTGAGCCGTGCGGCCAGCACCAGCCACATCATGGCGAAGCCCCAGGTGGGCAGGCCGTAGACGATCCCGAAGACGGCGGCACCGGTCGCGTACGGCCGCGGGAGGGCGAGGTGGGCCACCGCGCCGAGCGCGTTCGCCGCCGTCACCGACTGGCCCAGCGGACCGAGGACGATCCACAGCGTGGGCACCATCGCCGCCGGCCCGAGCTTGTGGCGCACCAGCCGGCCCCACAGCTGGGTGATGATGACGAGGCTCGTGAACAGGCTGATGCCGAACATGGCGTAGCAGGCCAGCAGCAGGGTCAGCCGCTCCTGGCCCGGTGCGAGGTGCGGGACCAGGGCCGCGCCGGTGGCGGCGGACACCATCGGCGGCACGACCGGCATCAGCCAGCCCCCGAAGGCGGAGTCCTCGCCGACCTCGTGCTCGGTCATGGCCAGGTAGGGGATCCACACGCAGGTGACGAGGCCGAGCAGGGTGCCGGCGGCCCACAGCACGGAGTCGACACGTACCGCCGCCTCGGCGCCGATCCAGTCCTTGCCCAGGGTGAGGGTGCCCGCGCCGACCGTCATCAGGGCCATCGCCGGGGCGCCCCAGAAGTGGGCCATGACCGGGTGGTGGGCGTGACCGCGGGCGATGTCCCGGTGCCGGGTCCAGTGCACGGCCCAGGCGCCGGTCAGCGCCACGAGTATCGCGGAGGCGAGGGCCCAGACGGCCGTGGCGAACACGCGCAGGCCGCTCACGTGGAACGGGAGGACGGCGGCGGCGTTGGCGACGATGCCCGTGCCCATGACCGAGGCGTACCAGTTGGGGCCCAGGTTGCGGAACACGTCGGCGGGGCGGTCCAGATCCCGCAGGAACCGGCGGGAGAGGCGGTGCGAGTGCGGCGCGTGGGCGAGTGGGGTGAGCGACGTAGTCATACAGGAAACATCCATGACAGCCAGGGCGGCCGGTAGTGCGTTCTCATGTATCGGGTCATAAGTCAGGCCTATGAGTGTCGTACCCACATGCATCAGTTGCTTATCGCGCGAACGTGTGATGTCCGGTCGGAAGCCCCGCGACAGTATGAGGTCTCGGACAGCAGTGAGGAGTCCTCGGATGTCTGGCTTCCCCCACCGCAGGGACGACATGGCGGGCCACCCGGACGCCTTCGAGATGCGCGAGCGCTACGCCCGCGTGCTCGGGGCGCACGACGTGGCCTTGGTGAACGGGCCGGTCTTCCTGGTCGGCCTGTTCTACGCCGCGTCCCCCTGGATTCTGCACTTCGCCGCGGCGAACGGTGATCTCGCGGTGCACGACCTGATCGTGGGGGGCGCCATCTGCCTTCTGGCCCTCGGTTTCACCGTGGCACCGGAGCGGATGACCGGGATGAGCGGCGCCCTCGTTCTGATCGGCGTCTGGATGGGCGTGTCGCCGTGGGTGGTGGACCGGCATCCGGGCCGCGCCGCGGCCGTCGACGGGGTGACCCTCGGCGTGCTCGCCCTGGCGCTGGGACTGATGTCCATGGCCATGGTCCGCCGTGCCAACCGAATTCTGTGATGCGGCGATCCGCTCCGCGACTCACGTGCCGCTTCCCGAGGAGAAGAAGCCCGATGACCGATCCCGTCCCGCCGCGTCATGACCCACGTCAGTCCTGGCGCACCGAAGGAATGCCGGGCGGATCGTCGCCGGCGCCGAACGGGTGGCGCTCCCGGGGCGGTTGCCTGGTGCAACTGGTGATCCTGCTCGTCGTCTACGCCGCGTTCGGCTTCCTTTACAACAATGTGCGCGGGGACGGTACGACCTCGGTCGACTACACAGCCTTCACCGCGCAGTTGGACGCGGGCAACGTCAAGAGCGTCTACTCGCAGGGCTCCGAGATCCAGGGGACGCTGAAGAAGCCCGGTGAGGTGCCCGGGGGTGGCAAGCGCGACACGTACACGCACTTCAAGACGTACAAGCCCGCGTTCGCCGACGACGGGCAGCTGTGGGCCGAGATCACCCGGCAGAAGGTGGCGGTCGCGGCGGAGCCGCTGGCACAGGGGCCGGGCCTCGGCGAGACCCTGCTGGTGTCGCTGCTGCCGACGGTGCTGCTGATCGCCGTATGGGTGTTCGTCGCCCGGCGGATGGGCGGGGGACTGGGCGGCGGACTCGGCGGGGCGGGCGGGGTGCTCGGCCGCAAGCCGCCGAAGCCGGTGGGTCTTGAACCGGGCGGCAGGCGCACCACCTTCGCGGACGTGGCCGGCATCGACGAGGTGGAAGGCGAACTGAACGACGTCGTCAGCTTCCTGAAGAACCCCGACGTCTACCGGCGGCTGGGCGCGAAGATGCCGCGCGGTGTGCTGCTGGCGGGCCCGCCCGGCACCGGGAAGACGCTGCTCGCGCGGGCGGTCGCGGGGGAGGCGGGGGTGCCGTTCTTCTCGGCCAGCGCCTCGGAGTTCATCGAGATGATCGTGGGTGTGGGCGCGTCCCGGGTGCGGGAGCTGTTCGCGGAGGCCCGCAAGGTGGCGCCGTCGATCGTCTTCATCGACGAGATCGACACCATCGGCCGGTCGCGGGGCGGGTCGAGCGTGGGCGGGCACGACGAGCGGGAGCAGACGCTCAACCAGATCCTGACCGAGATGGACGGCTTCTCCGGCTCGGAGGGTGTCATCGTGATCGCGGCCACCAACCGGGTGGACGTCCTGGACGCGGCGCTGACCCGGCCGGGCCGGTTCGACCGGGTGGTCCAGGTGTCGCCGCCGGACCGGGGCGGCCGGGAGGCGATCCTGCGCATCCACACCCGCGCGATCCCGCTCGCCGCCGACGTGGACCTCGCGCAGGTGGCCCGTACGACCCCGGGCATGACGGGCGCGGAGCTGGCGAACCTCGCCAACGAGGCGGCGCTGCTCGCGGTGAAGTACGGCCAGGACCGGGTGACGCGGAAGAACCTCTCCGAGGCGCTGGAGAAGGTGCAGCTCGGTGCCGAACGGCCGCTGGTGATGCCACAGGCGGAGCGACGGCGGACGGCGTACCACGAGAGCGGGCACGCGCTGCTGGGCATGCTCCAGCCGGGCGCCGACCCGGTCCGCAAGATCACGATCGTGCCGCGAGGGCGGGCGCTCGGGGTGACGTTGTCGACGCCGGACGCGGACAAGTACGCGTACACCGAGGAGTACCTGCGCGGCCGGATCATCGGCGCGCTGGGCGGGATGGCGGCCGAGCAGGTGGTGTTCGGGGTCGTCACGACCGGTGCGGAGAACGACCTGGAGCAGGTCACCGGTATCGCGCGCGGGATGGTGTCGCGCTGGGGCATGAGCGAGAAGGTCGGCCGGCTGTCGGCCCTGCCGGGCGACAGCCGGCAGCCGTACGGCCTGTCGGCGGCGCCGCGGACCCTGGACGTGATCGACGCCGAGATGCGGCGGATCGTCGAGCAGTGCTACGAGGAGGCCTGCCGCAGCCTCCGCGACCACCGCGACCGCCTGGACGCCCTGGCCGGGGCCCTCCTGGAACACGAGACGCTGGAGGAGCCGGACGCGTACCGCATCGCGGGTCTTCCGCCCAGGAGCGTGGGGGACGACCGATGAGCGCGGGGGCCGCCGCCGGATGCCGGTTTCTCACGGGGCGTTGGTGGGCGCCGGGTCTCACGGGGGGTTGGTGGGCGCCGGGGCTTTCCGGGGGCCGGTGGGCGCCGCGCGACGGCGCTGTCCGTGGCCGGGGTGTTCGTCCCGGGGGTGTCCCGGCGTCCGGCCGGTGGCTCGCGCTGGGGGAGTGGCCCGAGCCGGTGGCCGCGGCCGGCGGAGTGGTCCGGGTCGGCTCCGGAGGGCGAGCGCTGACCGCGTCGGCAGCTGAGTGCGGGTTTCCCCGAGCTGGTCACCGGGCGGCGGCCGGGGCCGGCGCCCGGCCGGAGCCTCGGACGTGCGGCGAAGTGGGGGCGGGCCCGCGCCGGGGACGGGGAGCGGCGCGGACCGGAGCGACGGACGGGCTAGGCGGTGCCGCCAGGTGTCGTGGAGGCGAGACGGTTCAGCCACTCCGTGAGCAGCAGGTGCTCGCCCGGGGTGAAGGAGCGCTCTTCCTCGGCCTCGTCCAGCAGGGCCTTGAGGGCCACCGCATGGCGGGCGCGGGCGGCGCGCGGGTCCTCGACGGGGGCCGCCCGCTCCGCGTCCGTGACCAGGGCCGCCAGTACGGCGTCCCGCGTGCTCTCCGACAGCCCCTCGTGCTCGGCGAGCCGCCCGGCCGCCGCGGCGCCGATCAGGGTGACCGTGACGCCGATGCTGGTGGCCTGGATCATCGCCGCCGCGGCCTCGACGCCCATGCGCAGTCGGCCGGTCTCGGCGACCCGGGTGACCAGCTGGACGAGCATGCCGTACGCCTCGTCCATCGCCGCCGCGCCCTCACCGGGGCGGGGGTCGGTGTAGAGGAGCCGGTACAGAGCCGGGTTGGCGAGTCCGAAGGCCACGTGCAGGTCCCAGCCGCGCCGCAGCTGCTCCACGGGGTCGCCGGAGGCGAGGTTGGCCTTCTTGCCGGCGAGGTAGGCGGCGAGGCCCCGCCGCGCGACCTCGTCGAGCAGGCCCTGCATGTCGCCGAACTGCCGGTAGATCGTCTGGGCCTGTACTCCTGCGGCCGCGCTGACGGAACGGGTGGAGACCGCCTCCCGTCCGCCCTCGGCGAGCAGGTCCGATGCTGCCCGCAGGATGCGCTCGCGCGGCTGCGGGGTCGTGTCGATCGCTGTCATGCAATCAATGATAACGCTTGACTGTGATCGATGGTGTGTTATCGTCGATGTATCAAACGGGTGAGCGGCGATCCGGCTGAAAACCGGCACGTCAACGCCCTCTTGAAGGAGGAAGAAATGTCCGCTGAGACCTCGCACACGGTTCTGGTCACGGGTGCCGGGACCGGCATGGGAGCCCTCTCGTCCGTCTCGCTCGCCCAGGCCGGCCACCGCGTCTTCGCCTCGATGCGCGACCCGCAGGGCCGCAACGCCGACAAGGCCCAGGCTCTGGTGGACCAGGCCAAGGGCGCCCCCGGGGAACTGTCGGTCGTGGAACTCGACGTGCTGTCCGAGGACTCTGCCGCCGCCGCCGTCGAGCAGGTCGTGCAGCAGGCCGGCGGCATCGACGTCGTCGTGCACAACGCCGCCCACCTGCTCGTCGGCGTGACCGAGGCGTTCAGCCCGGAGGAGGTGCTGCGCGCCTTCGACGTCAACGCCGTGGGCGCCCTGCGCGTCAACCGGGCCGTCCTGCCGGTGATGCGCCGCCAGGAGTCGGGCCTGCTGCTCTGGATCGGCTCCGGCACCACCCGCGCGATCCCGCCCTTCCTCGCGCCGTACACCGCCGCCAAGGCCGCCTTCGACGCCTTCGCCGAGTCGACCGCCTGGGAGGTCACCGCCTACGGCATCGAGACCACGATCCTCATGCCCGGCGTCTTCACCCACGGCACCGCCCACTTCGCCAACGCCGCCTTCCCCGCCGACACCGAGCGCACGGCCGCGTACGACAAGATCGCCCCCTTCCTCGCCTCGATGGGCGAGGACACCGAGCGGATGATGGTGAACGGTGTGAGCGCCGATCCGCAGATCGTCGCCGACGAGGTCGTCCGGGTCGTCGACCTGCCCGTGGGGCAGCGCCCGCGCCGGGCCATCGCCGACGGCTCCGACTACGGCGCCGAGATCATCAACGGCGCCGCCGAGGAACTGCGGCTGCGCCTGGCCCGCCGGATGGGCGTCACCGGCCTGCTCGGCCGCCTCTGAACCCGAGACAACCCCGCTGAACCCGAGCGACCCCCGCACCCACCGTCGTAACCCCTTCGTACGAGGAGAAACACCAT
Source organism: Streptomyces sp. NPDC029138 (assembly GCF_055564375.1). Classification (NCBI taxonomy): domain Bacteria; kingdom Bacillati; phylum Actinomycetota; class Actinomycetes; order Kitasatosporales; family Streptomycetaceae; genus Streptomyces; species Streptomyces sp. NPDC029138. The sequence continues at coordinate 17,839 of NZ_JBVHWM010000045.1, read as the reverse complement.
GTCTGTGAACCGGCGCAAGCTCGGCCGCTCCGGCCCCGAGGTCTCCACCATCGGCCTGGGCGCCATGGGAATGTCCGACCTGTACGGCCCGGCCGACGACGCCGAGTCGATCGCCACGCTGCACGCGGCGATCGACGGAGGCATCAACCTGATCGACACCGGCGACTTCTACGGCTCGGGCGCCAACGAGATGCTCATCGCCCGCGCCCTGCGCGAGCGCCGCCGCGAGGACGTCGTGCTGAGCGTCAAGTTCGGCTCCCGCCGCACCCCCGACGGCGCCTTCCAGCCGGTGCCCTACGACGTCTCGCCGGAGGCCGTGAAGGACCGGCTGGCGTACTCCCTGCGCCGCCTGGAGACCGACTACATCGACATCTACCGCCCGGCCAGGCTCAACCCGAACATCCCGGTGGAGGAGACCGTCGGCGCGCTGGAGGAGATGCGCCAGGCCGGCTACATCCGGCACATCGGCCTGTCGGAGCTGGGCGCCGACACGATCCGCCGCGCCGCCGCCGTCGCCCCCATCAGCGACCTCCAGATCGAGTACTCGCTGCTCTCGCGCGGCCCCGAGCAGTCCATCATCCCGACGCTGCGGGAACTGGGCATCGGTCTGACGGCGTACGGCGTCCTCTCGCGCGGCCTGCTCAGCGGCCACTGGTCACCCTCGCGCGAGCTGAGCGGCGGCGACTTCCGCGCCCACTCGCCGCGCTTCCAGGGCGAGAACCTGGAGGCCAACCTGCGCCTGGTCGAGGCTCTCGGCCGGGTCGCGGAGCGGCTCGGCGCCACCACCAGCCAGGTGGCCATCGCCTGGGTGGCGGCCCAGGGCGAGGACATCGTGCCGCTGGTCGGCGCCCGGCGCCGGGAGCGGCTGGCGGAGTCGCTGGGCGGGGCCTCGCTGACGCTCGACGCGGAGACGCTGAAGGAGATCGAGGAGGCCGTCCCGGCGGGCGCGGCGGCGGGTGAGCGGTACGCCGCCCCCCTGCTGGCCACGCTGGACAGCGAGCGCTGAGCCTGAGCGCCCTGACGCGTCGCGGCAAGCCGCACGCGAGCCATGGACCCGGCTCCCCACGGGCCCGTGGCTCGCGTGCTTCGTGCGGCAGGTCATGGCAGTCGCCGTACTCCCGTACGCAGTCACCCGTACACAGCCATGACATACACGTGGTTAGGCTGAGCGGACTCATATTTCCGGCGTCCCTGGGAGCGTCATGCGTGATGCGGAAGCGGCGGACCGGCGCCAGGACGCCGACCTCGTCCGGCTGGCCCAGCGGGGGGACGCCACCGCCCTGGCCCTGCTCCTGGAGCGGCACGCCCCGGGGATGCGCGCGGTGGCCCTCGCCCTGCTCGGGCCGGGCCCCGACACGGACGACATGACGCAGGAAGCCGCGCTGACCGCGCTGCGCCGGATCGGGGACGTCCGCGATCCCGAGGCCGTGGGGCCCTGGCTGCGCATGATCGTGCGCAACGCCTGCCGCTCGCTGCTGCGCGGCCGGGCGCGCACGGAGCCCGTCGGCGATCCGACGCCGCCTTCGGCCGCCGACGCCGATCCCGAGCGGTGGCTGGAGCGCAGCGCGCTGCGTGACTGGGTGTGGGAGGCCATCGACCAGCTCTCGCCGACGCTGCGCATGCCCCTGGTGCTCCGGCACTTCAGCCGGGGAGTGACGTCGTACGAGGACATCGCCCGCGCCTGCGGGACACCGGTGGGCACGGTCCGCAGCCGGCTGAGCCAGGCACGGGCCCGGCTCGGCGCCCTGCTCACGGACCTCACGGCCGCCGCGCACAGCGACGCCGCCGCCCGCACGGCCGCGAGCCGCCTGGAGGCCCGGGACACGCTGGAGGCCGCCGAGCTGGGCCGGTTCGGCTCGTTCACGGCGCGGCGCTGGTCCCCGGACGTCGACCTGTGTCTGGGCGGCCGGCGCGTCGGCGGCCGGGAGGCGCTGGTCCGGGGCATGGAGTGCGATCTGGCCGACGGCGTCCGCCAGCGACCCGACCACATCGTGGCCGGGCGCTCGCTGGCCGTGTGGGAGATGGAGCTGATCAGCCCGCCGGACGACCCGGAGCACTGCCCGCCGGCCGTCGCCTGGCTGCTGACGCTGGACGAGGGCGGCCGGGTGCGCCGCGTGCGCCTGCACCACTCCAGGCCGCTGCGGCCGGACCAGGCGAGGCTGCCGGAGGCAGCCGCCCTCCTGGTGTGACGACGATCACGCCGTACGCGTCGAACTTCCCCCGGGCGACCGCGTCCTGTCGGCGTCGACCCCGACGACCGACCACGGAACGGAGTTCCCATGACCACCCAGCCGACCGCACCACTGGCCGCGGGCGCGCACACCATCGAGGTGGACGGCACCGTCCAGGCGTACCACGTGCACGGCACCGGCCCGGTGTGCGTCGCGCACCCGGGAGGCCCCGGCATCCCCTGGGAGTACCTGCGCGTGCCGGCAGCCGAGCGGCACCTGACGATGGTGTACGTCGAGCCCGTCGGCACCGGCGCCTCCGGCAGGCTGCCCCGGCACCCCGACGGCTATGTCCGGGCCCGCTACAGCCGCTTCCTGGAAGCGCTGATCGACCACCTCGGCGTGGGCCCGGTCCACCTGCTGGGCCACTCGCACGGCGGCTTCGTCGTCCAGTACCACGCGCTGCACCACCCCGAGCAGGTCGCCGGGGTGATCCTGTACGACAGCGCGCCGGTGACCGGGCGGGAGCACGGCGCCGAGGCCATGCGCCAGGTGCGGGCGTTCGCGGCCCGGCACGCGGACCGGCCGGAACTGCCGTCGGTGCTCGCCGCCCTCCAGTCGGTGCCGGCGGCCCGTGACGACGCGGGCATCACGGCGGCGCTCCGCGGCCTCCTGCCCGCCTACTTCGCCGACTACTGGAACCGTGAGGCGGAGTTCGACGCCTTCCGGCGGAGCACCGGCGGGGTCTACGTCTCCGGCCTGGACGACAACGGCGAGCCGGACGTCATCGACGACCGCGAGGCCCTGCCACGGCTCGCCCTGCCCGCGCTGGTCCTGGTCGGCCGCCACGATGTCATCTGCTCCGTGCGCTGGGCGGAGGAGCTGCACAAGCTGATCGCAGGGTCCGAACTGGTCGTCTTCGAACACAGCGGCCACTTCGCCCACCTGGAGGAGCCCCAGCGCTTCGCGGAGGCCGTCACACGGTTCGTGACCGGGTGACCGCCTCCCCCGCGACGATGGTGTCGTGGTCCGGGAAGCGGGCGGCGATGGAGGAGCCGGTGAAGGTGCCGGTCCAGCCGTCCTGCTTGTGGAAGAAGCGGATCGCGGTGAACGCCGGACGGGTGCCCATGTCGAACCAGTGCGTGGTGCCGCGCGGCACGCCCAGCAGGTCGCCCCGCTCGCAGAGCACCGCGTGCACCTCGCTGCCGATGTGCAGGTAGAAGACGCCGGAGCCGGAGACGAAGAAGCGGATCTCGTCATCGTCGTGCGTGTGCTCCTGGAGGAACTTCGCGCGGGCGGCCTCGGCCTTCGCCGGGTACTCGGGGTCGTCGCCCGGGTGGAGGCCGAGGACGTCGACGGTGGTGAAGCCCTCCTCGGCGGTCAGCCGGTCGATCCGCGGGCCGTACGCGGCGAACACGGCCGCGCTGTCCGCGTCGGCCGGCACGCCATCGAGGACCGGCCACCGCTCGAAGCGCACGCCGAGCGCGTCGAGGGCCGCGGCGATCCGCGCGGGATCGGACGTGCGACGGACGAGCCTCGCGGGACCGGTGTCCGGCCAGGTCATCAACAGAGTCATGGAGCAAAACTAACTCACCCCTGAGTTCGGACCTGTTCGGACCTGAACATTTATGACATGAGTGACTGACGTAATGTCTCACCGGTGCCAGTCATCAGCCCGAGAGGAGTCCCCGTGGACCAGGACCCGATCGCCGGGACGATCGCCGCGATGATCCCGGCGGCACGGACGGAACTCACCGAGTTGGTGGCCTTCCGCTCCGTCGCGGACCCGGAGGTCAGCCCGCGCGGCGAGTCGGAGAAGGCCGCGGAGTGGATCGCCACCGCCCTGCGCGCCGAGGAGTTCGAGGACGTCACCGTCCTCGACATGCCCGACGGCCGGCAGTCCGTGTACGGCTTCCTGCCCGGGCCGCCGGACGCGCCGACCGTCCTGCTCTACGCCCACTTCGACGTGCAGCCCGCGCTGGACGAGACCGCCTGGACCAGCCCGCCCTTCGAACTGACCGAACGGGACGGCCGCTGGTACGGGCGCGGTACCGCCGACTGCAAGGGCGCCGTCGTCATGCATCTGCTCGCACTGCGCGCGCTCAAGGCGCACGGCGGGGTGCCGGTGAACGTGAAGGTGATCGTGGAGGGCTCCGAGGAGCAGGGCACGGGCGGCCTCGAACAGTACGCCCGCGCCCACCCCGACCTGCTGGCGGCGGACGCCGTGCTGGTCGCGGACGCGGGCAACTTCCGGCGGGGGGTGCCGACCGTGACGGCGGCCCTGCGCGGTATCACGATGCTGCGCGTCCGGGTCGACACGCTGCGCGCGAACCTGCACTCCGGGCAGTTCGGCGGCCCGGCGCCCGACGCCCTGACGGCACTGCTGAAGATCCTCGCCTCCCTGACCGACGAGGACGGTACGGCCCGCGTGGACGGGCTGCCGGCGGACGGCCACTGGCCGGGGCTGGACTACCCCGAGGCGGACTTCCGCGCGGACGCGGGCCTGCTCGACGGCGTGCGCCTGACCGGCGCGGGCAGCGTCGGCGACCGGCTGTGGGCCCGCCCGTCCGTCGGCGTGATGGGCATCGACTGCCCGGCCGTCGAGGGCGCCACCCCGACGATCCACGCGACGGCACGGGCCGCGCTCAGTCTGCGCATCCCGCCGGGCCAGGACGCGCGGACGGCGACCTCGCTGCTGGTGGCGCACATCGAGAAGCACACCCCCTGGGGCGCCCGTGTCTCGATCGAGCCGCTGGGACAGGGGGAGCCGTTCCAGGCCGACGCCTCGGGACCGGCGTACACGGCCATGGCCCAGGCCCTGAGCACGGCGTACCCGGGGCAGACCATGCGGCTCGGCGGCTTCGGGGGCGGCATCCCGCTGTGCGGCGCGCTGGCCGAGCTGTATCCGTGGGCCGAGATCCTGCTGATCGGCCTGAGCGAGCCGGAGGCCAACATCCACGCCGCCGACGAGAGCGTCAGCGTCGACGAACTACGCCGGCTGGCCGTGGCCGAGGCGCACTTCCTGCGGGGCTATGCGGTGAACGGCGGCCGTTCCGGGCAGGGATGAGCGCCGCCTGGCCGGGGCGAGCGTCGTGCAGTCAGGCGATGTTTCCTGTGTTGTCAGGTCGTGTTCGCCGCGTCGTCAGTAGGTGTTCGCCGTGTCGCCGTGTGAGTGCCGTGCCGGTGCTCCCCGTCCAGCGGTCCCTGTCCGGTGGTCAGGGCCGGTGGTGCCGGCGCGGGCGGCAAGGGGCGTGCACCGGTCCCTGCCGCCCGCACGCCGCGCAGTGCCGTGCCGGGCCGTGCCGCATCGGCCCGCCCGGGCGGCACGGCCGTAGCCCTCTGTGGGGCCCGGCGCCGCGCGGAGACCGGTCTCTTCAAGCCCCGGTGCCGGGGGCGAGGACGGTGAGGGACGCCTGGGAGGCGGTTCCGGACACCGGTACCGCGCCGCCCGTCCACGCGACGCGCAGGGAGTCCCGTTCGTTGGGCGGAGTGACGAGGAGCCAGGCGGGCTTCGCCGACTTGGCTCCGCTCACCCCCGGGTTGGTGAAGGACAGCCCCGACCACGCGCTCTGTCCCGGAGCGAGGGTGACCGGCGTCGCCCGGCCGGGCGTGCGGGCCGGATCGGGGCCCAGCTGCCGACCGGAGGCGTCGGTGAACGCGGCTCCGGGATACCCGGTCACGGTGCAGGTGCGGCCGGAAGTGTTCGTCAGCACGACGGGGAAGTTCTCCTGGCCGGCCCCCGGATCGTCTCCGCCGAGCGAGGCACGCAGCTCGGAGGTGTGACACCGGCCACCTTCGGCCCCGTTGCCGGGGGCTGACGACTCCGCACCGCCGGACACGGACGGTTCACCCGCTGAGGGCGTCCGCGTCGGGGGGCCGGAGGCGGTGGCGGTGGCGGTGGCCGTCGCCGTGTCCGTCGCGGGCGACGCCGACGGGTTGCTTCCGCCGTTGCCGCAGGCTGTCAGTAGTGCCGCCAGCGCGGCGGTACCGGCCAGCAGAGCCGCAGCGGGCAGTCGGCGAGGATTGTCCACCATGAGTACTCCTTCGTAGACATGCGAAGTTAGCTCCGCGTGGAAACAAGAGTTACATACGAAACGATTCGACGCGTGTTGACTCACTTGCTACATGCATGTGTCTCCTCTTTGCCAGTACTTGACGTGGACTCAGGTATCAATTGAGTAAGTGGATGTCTTGCGGTCACCCATGAAGTGACCCCAAGCGTCTAAGGTCCAAGGGGACGGTGTGGTCCACTTCCCCGTAGGCGTCACGCCGCCCACCCCCACAATCGAGATGGATGCGATGTCCCAGAATGCTGCCGCCGCGGCGGACGGTCTCTTCACGCCCGACGACGTGGCGGGTCTGCGCGCGGCTGTCACCGGTCCCGTACTGGAGCCGGCGGACGCCGCCTACGCGACCGAGTGCGCCACCTACAATCTCGCGCAGCCCACGGCGCCCGCCGTCGTCGTCGGCGCCACCAGCGCCGAGGACGTGGCTCACGCCGTCACCTTCGCCACCCGGCACGGCCTCGCGGTCGCCGTCAAGAACGCCGGCCACCAGGTGGTGCCGTCGGTCGGTCAGAACACGCTGCTGATCACCACCACCCGCCTGACCGGCGTGGAGGTGGACGAGTCCGCGCGCACCCTGCGCGTCGGCGCGGGCGTGCGCTGGAGCGAGGCGCTCGCCGCCGCGGCCAAGGCCGGCCTCGCCCCGCTGGCCGGCTCCACCCCCACGGTCGGAGTGGTGGGCTACACCCTCGGCGGCGGCCTCAGCCCGCTGCTGGGCCGGGCCCACGGCTACGCGGCCGACCACGTGCGGTGGATCGAGGTCGTCACCGCCGACGGAGTCATCCGCACCGTCACCCCGGACGACGAACCGGAGCTGTTCTGGGCCCTGCTGGGCGGCAAGGGCAACTTCGGCGTCGTCACCCGCATCGAGTTCACCGCCGTCGAGCTGACCGTCTTCTACGGCGGCGGACTCTGGTTCCCCGGCGAGGACATGGCCGAGGTGCTGGAGGTCTGGCGCACCTGGGCGCCGACCCTGCCCGAGACGGCGAGCACCTCCTTCGCGGTCCAGCGGCTGCCCCAGGACGACGCCCTGCCCGGCCCGCTGCGCGGCGCCTTCGTGCTGCACGTGCGCTTCTCGTACCTCGGTGAGGCCGGCGAGGCCGAGGAACTCCTCGCCCCCCTGCGGGCCGCCGGCACCCCCGTCCTCGACTCGATCGCCCCGCGCCCGGTCCCGGACATCGGCGCCATCCACGTCGACCCGGTCGACCCGCTGCCGTACGTCGAGACCGGCTTCGGCCTGCGCGAGTTCTCCGCCGAGGCGCTGGCCGCGCTGGTGGAGGCGGTCGGCCCCGGCTCCGACTGCCCGCTGGTGACCGTGGAGGTGCGGGCCCTCGGCGGCGCCCTCGACCGGGAGCCCGAGACGCCCAACGCGGTACCCTCGCGCGGACTGCCGTACGTCACCTTCGCCTTCGGCGTCGCCGCACCCCCCGACCTGCCCTTCATGGACGAACACCTGGCGAAGTACGCGGCGGCCCTGTCCCCGTGGGCCGACCCCCGCAACGTGGTGAACTTCGTCGCCCCGGACGAGGCCGTGTCCGAGGCGGAAGTCCGGCGGCTGTACGGCGCCGAGCGCTATGAGCGGCTCGCGGCGGCCAAGCGGCGCTGGGACCCGGCCAACGTCTTCCGCCGCAACCACAACGTCCGGCCGGCCTCCGCGCCCACCGGAGACTGAGCGCCGCGGCCGACGGCCTCAGGTCCCGTAGGGCCGGTCCGGCCCCGCAGCACGTCCCTTCCGCCACCGTGCTCCGGGCACGCGGCGGCAAGGCCGTGCGGGCGTGCGGCCGGAACGGTTCCCGGGCCATTGCAGAAGGGAGGACCCCATGTCTGGACCCCACGCGCGTGAGATCGATGCCGTCCACGGACTCGGTGCGCACAGCCGGACACACCGAGTGGCCCGCAGAGCCGGAAGCCCGTACCCGGCGGACGAGGCGGAGAGCGCACGCCCGTCCCACCACCGTTCAGGGGCAAGCGACGCGGCTGGTGAGCATTCTTTAGGACCGGCGGAGCAGCGCGGGCAGGCGGAGCCCGAACCCGCTGTGGCGGGAGGGCACGGACGGACCGCGACGGGACGGCCGGTGGTCGGCGTGCTGCCGACCGGCGACCCCATCTCGGAACTCGCCCTGGAGAACTTCGTCAGGCAGTGCCCGCACCTGCTGTGGACCGCGGACAGAAACACGGCCGACGTCGTCGTGGCGGCTCTGCACAGCCCGGACACCCCGGCCGTGGCCCGGCTGCGCAAGCAGGTGGGGGAGCGGGTGTCGCTGGTGCTCGTGGTCGGCGGGGAATGGCGCGCCAACCTGCACCAGGCCGTCGTCCTCGGAGTGCGGGCCGTTCTCCCGCGCAGCGGTTTCACCTGGGAGGCGTTCACCCAGACCCTGCGGCAGGTGCGCGCGGGCCACGCGGACCTGCCGCCGGCGCTCCAGGGCCGGCTGATGGACCAGATGCAGTACACCTACCAGGAGGTGCTCGTCCCCCGCGGGCTCACCCCGGGCGGACTCACCGAACGGGAGGCGAAGGTGCTGCAACTCGTCGCCGAAGGCCATGAGTTGCAGGACATAGGCAATCAGCTCGGCTACTCGGAGCGCACCATCAAGAACGTGCTCTACGGCGTCATCAAACGGCACCGGCTGCGCAACCGCTCCCACGCCGTCTCCTTCGCCATCCGCTCCGGCCTCATCTGACCGCCCGTACGAGGCACGGTAGGGCGGCCCGTGCGCACGCGCCGCCGGCCCTGCCCGCGAAAGGAAACCCAGGTCTTGAGCACCACCGTAGCCAAGCGGGCCCCGCGCGAGGAGGGCCCCGCCATGCCCGAGGGCCAGGTGGAACTCGCCGAACCACCGGTGCTCGGCGAACCCGTGGTGACGGACATGTCCTCCGCCCTCATGTACATCCCGATGGGGCTGGGCAGCGGGGCGATGATGCTGATGTTCACCCAGGGCAGACCCGGACCGACGACCTATCTCATGTCCGGCATGATGGGTGCCTCGGTCGCCGGCATGGCCCTGACCCAGCTGGGCCGCTCCGGCAGCGAACGGCGCCGCAAGATGCGCGCCGAGCGCCGCGACTACCTGCGCTACCTGGCGCAGAAGCGCCAGCAGGCCCGGGAGGCCGCCGAACAGCAGCGCAAGGCCCTGCTGTGGAACAACCCCGACCCGGCCGCGCTGCCCGTGCTCGCCGAGGGAAGCCGGCTGTGGGAACGCCGGCCCAACCACGACGACTTCGCCCGGATCCGCATCGGCACCGGCTCGCGCCGGGCGGCGTTGGAGTTCCTGCCGCCGCAGACCCGGCCGGTGGAGGACCTGGAACCGCTCACGGCGATGTCGCTGCGCCGCTTCACCCGGGCCCACCAGCGCGTGCCGCACCTGCCGGTCCCCGTGGCCCTGCGCCGCTTCACCAGCGTGGAGTTCGCCGGGTCCGGTGCCGAGGTGCTGGCGTTGATGCGGGCCATGGTCGGTCAGCTGGCCGTACTGCACGCGCCGAACGATCTGCGGATCGCCCTGCTCGGCCGCGGCATGGCGGCCACGGAATGGGAGTGGCTGAAATGGCTGCCCCACAACCAGCACCCCGAGGAGACCGACGCGGCCGGCCCCGTGCGCCTGGCCGCCGACGACCACGACGCCTTGATGGAGCTGCTGGGGCCGGAGGTGCGGGACCGGCCCGACCACGACCCGGACGCGTCCCCGAGCACCGCCGAGCCGTTCGTGGTCGTCGTGGCCCAGGACATCCGCGTTCCCGAGTCGTCCAGGCTGCTGGGCGGCGGCATCCGCAACCTGGTGCTGCTGGACGCCACCGGCGCGCTGCCGGGCGGCGAGCGCGTCCTGCGGCTGACGGTGCGCGACGGACACGCCGAGTACCCCTCCGGCGACACCACCGCACGGATCCGGGCCGACTCGCTCAGCCGGGTACGGGCCGAACTCCTCGCCCGGTCCCTGGCCCCGATGCGCCCCAGCGGTGCCATCGACCTGTCCGACAGCTCGCTGGAGGCGGACTTCGAACTGACCGCGCTGCTCGGGCTGCGCGACCCGCACACCTTCGACGTCGCCGCGACCTGGCGGGCCCGGCAGGCCCAGTCGGCGAGGCTGAAGGTGCCGCTCGGCGTCACCGAGCACGGCGAGGTCGTCGAACTGGACCTCAAGGAGTCCGCGCAGGGCGGCATGGGCCCGCACGGACTGCTGATCGGCGCCACCGGTTCGGGCAAGAGCGAACTGCTGCGCACCCTCGTGATGGGCCTGGTCACCACCCACTCCTCCGAGGTGCTCAATCTCGTCCTGGTCGACTTCAAGGGCGGGGCGACCTTCCTCAACATGGACCGCCTGCCGCACACGTCGGCCGTCATCACCAACCTCGCCGACGAGATCCACCTGGTCGACCGGATGCGGGACTCCATCAACGGCGAGCTGACCCGCCGCCAGCAGCTGCTGCGCGACGCCGGCTACTCCTCGCTGTTCGAGTACGAGAAGGCCCGGCTGTCCGGGGCGAGCTGGCTCAGCCCGCTGCCGTCACTGCTCGTCATCGTCGACGAGTTCTCCGAACTCCTGGCCAGCAAACCGGAGTTCGTGGACCTGTTCGTGTCGATCGGCCGGCTCGGGCGCAGCCTCGGCGTGCATCTGCTGCTCGCCTCGCAGCGGCTGGACGAGGGCCGGGTGCACAAGGTCGAGGGCCATCTGTCGTACCGCATCGCGCTGCGCACCTTCTCCTCCATGGAGTCCCGCAGCGTCATCGGCGTCTCCTCCGCCTACGAACTCCCCTCGGCTCCCGGCAACGGCTACCTGAAGATCGACACCACCAACCTGGTCCGCTTCAAGGCCGCCTACGTCTCCGGGCCCGCCCCCGCCCCCCGCTCGGCCGAGGACCCCACGGGCGGGACCGCCGAACCCGCCCAGGAGATAGCCCTGTTCGGGCTGGAGCGCCTGGACGCCGCCGAACCCGAGCCCCTCCCCGTGCCGTCCCGGGCCGAGGCCGCCGCGACCGGCCCCGAGGAGCCGGAGGAGAGCGGCGAGAGCCTGCTGGAGGTGCTGGTACACCGGCTGGAGGACAGCGGCCCGCCGGCCCGCCAGGTGTGGCTGCCGCCCCTGAACGTCTCGCCCAGCCTGGACGAACTCCTGCCGGGCATCGAGCCCGACCCGCGGCGGGGCATGACCGCGAAGGGACACTCCGCCCCCGCCCTCACCCGGGTGCCGCTCGGCATGGTCGACCACCCCTACGAGCAGGCGCGCGAACTGCTCACCACCGACCTGTCCGGTGCCAACGGGCACATCGGTGTCGTCGGCGCCCCGCAGACGGGCAAGTCGACGTTGCTGCGCACCCTGATGATGTCGCTCGCCCTCACCCACACCCCCCAGGACGTGCAGTTCTACTGCCTCGACTTCGGCGGCGGCCTGGCCTCGGTCGGCGGTCTGCCGCACGTCGGTTCCGTCGCCGGCCGGCTCGACCGCGACCGCGTGCTGCGCACCGTCGCCGAGATGACCCAGCTGCTGGAACGGCGTGAACGGACCTTCGCCGAACGCGGCCTCGAATCGATGGCCGCATACCGGGCGCTGCGTGCCGAGGGCGCCGTCGACGACCCCTACGGCGACGTCTTCGTGGTGGTCGACGGCTGGGCCACACTGCGCGCCGAGTACGAGGACGCGGAAACCGTCCTGATGGACCTGGCCGCGCGCGGCCTCGCCTTCGGGCTCCATCTCGTCGGCTCCGCCGTGCGCTGGTCCGAGTTCAGGCCACGGCTGCGCGACCTGATGGGGACCAAGCTGGAGCTGCGGCTCGGCGACTCGGTGGAGTCGGAGGTGGGTTCGCGGATCGCCGCCACCGTCCCCCACCAGCCGGGCCGCGGCCTGGTGGCGTCCGGCCACCACTTCCTGTCCGCGCTGCCCCGGATCGACGGCTCCGCCGAGACCGAGGACCTGACCACGGCGACCCGGTCGGCCGCCGCCGAGATCAACACCTTCTGGACCGGACGCCCGGCCCCCGAGGTCCGGCTGCTGCCCGCCCGGCTGCCGGCCGGCCAGCTGCCGCCGCCGCCCGCCGACAGAGAGGAACTACGGCTGTGCCTCGGCCTGGACGAGCAGCGTCTCGCGCCCGCCTGGCACGACTTCGGTACGACACCCCACCTGATGGTGTTCGGCGACGGTGAGACCGGGAAGACCAACGCCCTGCGCCTGGCCATCCGTGCCGTCCTCGCCCGCTACACCGCCGACGAGGCGCGCATCCTGGCCGCCGACCCCGGACGCGGCCTGCTCCGGGACATCCCCGAGGCCTACCGGGTCGGCTACGCGGTCGACGGACCCGCCCTCACGGAACTGATGAAGTCCGCCGCGGTGTCGCTCGGCAAACGCGTTCCCGGGCCGGAGATCAGCCCCGAACAGCTGCCCCGGCGCGACTGGTGGCACGGACCCCGGCTGTTCGTCGTGATCGACGACTACGACCTGTTCTCCAGCAGCCCCGGCATGACCTCACCCACCTCACCGCTGGTGGACCTGCTTGCCCAGGGCCAGCACATCGGCCTGCACCTGATCGTCGCCCGCAGCTCCTCCGGCGCCGCCCGCGCCATGATGGACCCCCTGCTGCGGCGGGTGTGGGAACTGGGCAACCCGGCCCTGCTCCTGTCCTACCCCAAGGAAGAGGGCAAGTTCATCGGCGAGGCCCGGCCGCGCCTGCTGCCGCCCGGTCGCGCCCAGCTGGTCACCCGGCGCTCGATCGGCCTGGTGCACCTGGGACTGGTGACCTCCTCGTGACCGCCACCCGCCCGAACCCGTTCCCGTCACCCCTTCCCGCAGCGGAGTAACCCCATGACCACCCCACCCCCGCTGACCCCGGCCGTCCCCGACCTGTGCCGTCTCACGGTCGAGGGCCTCGCGGGCCGGGCCGACCTCGCCGTACCGGTCACCATGCCACTGGCCGCGCTGCTGCCGGTGCTGTTGCGGCAGGCCGGGAAACCGTCCGGTGACGGAGCCTCCTGGACACTCCAGCGGTTCGGCGAGGAACCGCTGGACCTCGACGGCACCCCGCAGACCCTCGGCCTGCGGCACGGCGAGGTGCTGTACCTCCGCCCCGAGGCGGAAGCCCTGCCGCCGCTGGTCTTCGACGACGTCGCGGACGGTGTGGCGCACGTCGTCGAAGGCCGTCCCGGTCGCTGGTCGCCAGGGGCGACCCGGTGGCTGGCCCTCGTCACGGCCTGCCTCGCCGTCGCCGCCGCCGCGGTCGCCGTACTGCTGGCCGCCCCGGGCGGCACCACGGCCGCCGGCGCCGGCCTGGCGGCCCTGGCCCTGGGCACCGCCGCCGTCGTCGCGCAGCGCGGCCGGGCGGACCGGGCCGTCGTCGCCGTCGCCGGCTGCGGAGCCCTGGCCCTCGGCCTGCTCACCGGAGTCGTCTTCACCCCGGCACCGGGCACCACCGGGCTGCTGCTCGCCGCCGCCTGGCTCGTCGTCCTGTCCGGTGGGCTCCTCGCGCTGCGCACCCTGCCGCCGCTGGTACCGGCCACGGCCCTCGCCCTCGCGGTCACCACGGCCGCCGTGTGCGCGGTCCGTGCCGCGGGCTGCTCGACCGCGCAGGCCACCACCCTGGTGGCGGGGGCCCTGTTCGTGCTCGGCCATCTCGCTCCGCGCGTCGCGCTGCGCACCGCCCGCCTGCGCGTTCCTCATCTGCCGCACGACGCCGAGCAGTTGCAGCAGGACATCGAGCCGGAAGCGGAGGAGGACGTCCAGCGCCGGACCGTCGTGGCGGTCCTGCTGCTGGACGTCCTGGCCCTCACCGCCGCGGTGATCTGCACCGCCGCCTGGTGGCTGCTGTCCCTGGACGAGGGCTGGATCGACTGGACGCTGCCGCTGGTCTTCGGGGCCGCGTTGCTGCTGCGCGCCCGCGCCCTGACCGGTGTGGTCCAGCGGATCGCGACCACTCTCGGCGGCGCCACGGCCCCCGTCGCGGTCGGACTCGCCCTGGGAACACGCCACGGCACCGGGGCGTGGGCGGCGGAACTGGCGGCACTGCTCCTCGCCGCGGTACTGCTGCTGTGGACGGCGCAGCGGCTGCCCGGCGGGCGGCTCCTGCCCGTGTGGGGGCACGCCGGCGACATCGCCGAGTGGGTCTGCTCCATCGCACTGCTGCCGCTGCTGCTGCAACTGGTGCACACGTACGGTCAGTTCCGCTACCTGGCAAGCTGAGGGAGCGGCGTGCAGACACAACGGGACCACCTCCAGGCCTACCAGTTCGCGATGGGCCGTCTGGCCGCGGCACTGGTGACGGGACAGCCCGGCAACGGCGGCAGCCCCTACCGGCGCGGCTCGGTCGGCACCTTCTTCGGCTTCGTCCTCGTCCTGCTGCTCTGTGCGGGCTTCGCGGTGTGGGGCCTGATCGACCCGGTCGAGAAGGACACCTGGCGCCAGCCCGGATCGATCATCGTCGAGAAGGAGACGGGCACGCGCTACCTGCTGCTCGACGGCACCCTGCGGCCGGTACGCAACTACGCGTCCGCGTTGCTGCTGACCGGGCTCTCCGGCACCGTCCGCACGGCGTCCCAGGACGCCCTGAAGGCCGTACCGCACGGTTCGCCCATCGGTATCGACGGGGCCCCGGACTCGCTGCCCGCCCCCGGCAACGTGGTTTCCGGCGGCTGGACCCGCTGTCTGCGCCCCGATCTGCCGGCCGGTGAGGTTCTCGACCTGACGCCGGCCGGGACGACACCGGTGTCCGCCGGCACCGCCGCCGTCGTCGCCGACCGTGCGGGCCACCGGTTCGTGCTGTGGCGCGGCGTCAAGTACCCGGTGCCCACGGACAGCACCCTCATCGCGCTCGGCCTGGACGGCGGGCGGCCGGTGACCGCCCCCGACGACTGGCTGGCCGAGGTGCCCTCCGGCGCGCCGCTGCGGGCCCCGGCCGTCCCGCACGAAGGCGACCCGGCCGGCCGGATCGGCGGCCGCCCGGTGCGGGTGGGCCAAGTGCTGCGCACCTCCGCCGGCCAGGAACCCGCCTACGTCATGCTCAAGGACGGCATCACGAAGGTGACGGCCACCGAGGCCGCTCTGCTGGCCGCGCGGCCGGGAGCGCCGGCACCGACGACCGTCGACGCCGCCTCGCTCGCCGCCGCGCCCGTGGCCCCGCACTGGCCCGCCTCGACCCTCCCCGACCTGCGCGGGGCCCCGTTGCCCGGCGCGGACGGCGCGCTGCTGTGCCTGCGCCAGACGACGGCCGGCGTCCGCACCACCAACAGCCTGGTACAGGAGCGGGGCGGCGTGCTCACCACCGAGCGCCCGGCGCTGGTGGCTCCCGCGCACGGCGTCCTCGTCGTCGACCAGGACGAGCTGCGCGCACGCGTCGCCTCGCCGCGCACCTATCTCATCGACGACCAGGGCACCCTCTTCCGGCTCTCCGGCAGGGCAGCCCAGGACCTCCGGCTCAGCGGCCCCACCACCGCGATGCCCACGCGGGTGCTGAAGCTGCTGCCGGACGGCCCCCTGCTGTCCCCGGACGCCGCCACGGCCACCGTGAAGGAGAAGTGAGCGTGCGACTCGACGGCACGCTGGCCGCACGTCTGCGCAGTGGTCTGCGGCTGCGCCAGAGCGGTCACACCCTGCTGGTGCACCGCAAGGGCGGACCGGACCCGGCCGCTCTCGCCCTGGCCGAGGGCATCGCGGCGGACACCCACCACCGCGTCGTCGTCGCCGACCTGCCCGCCGACGCACCGCTCGCTGACTGGCAGGCGGCCGGCCGGCTGCTCGCCGGCCGGACCGACGGCATCCGCCTGGTCTTCGCGCACGCGGCGTCGTACGACACCCGGCGCATCGGCCAGGCCGTCGCGGAGACCACGGGAGCCGCGGTACTGGCCGCGGACGGCACGCCCCGCATGCTCGCCGGGGGCGGCCTCTTCGTCCCGCGGGACCAGGGCGCGGGCTGGCTGCGCTTCCAGCCGGGACGGCCGCCCGCGCCGGACTCCCGCCGGTTCCCCAAACCCCAGTGGGAGTTCGCCGCGGCGGACGAGCCGTGGAGTCCCGAACCGGGGACCGTCGTGGAACCCATCGCCGGCGGGATCTGGCTGCGCAGCACCGAGGACGAACGGGGCATCGGCGCCCGGCACTGGCTGGTCGACCGCATCCCCGCCGGACCCGACACGCTGACGGTCGTCCTGGGCAGTCCCGGCACGGCCCCGGTCAGTCTCGCCGCCACCGTGCGGCTGTGGCACAGCGTGCTGCCCTCGGCCCGGGCGTGGTTGAGGTTCCTCCAGCTCGGGCCGGTCACCCTGCCCGGCAACGTGGACTCCTGCGGCCAGGGCCTGGCCGACGCCGTCGGCGAACGGGTCGTCTTCTACGCGGGCGTGCCCGCCCTGCCGCCGCACGCGGGCGACGGCCTGCGCATCGAAGTCCCCAACCACGACGGTACGGCCGCGTGGCAGCCCTTCGTCACCGAGGTCCTGTACGTGCCGGGCACCGGCGGCACCCCCTCGCCGCCCATCCTCCTGGGCCTGCGGGCACCGGTGCCGGGAGCGGCGCAGACCTCGCCCGGGGTGTACGACTACACCCCGGACACCGTCCTGGAGGTGGTGCAGAGCGGGCTGTGGCTGCGTCCCCCCGCCGAGCCCGCGGACGGGGACCGGGTGCGCCGTGTGGCGGCGGCGCCGGGACGGGCGGCGATCCTCTACGACCGCCGGACCCCGGACGGCGGAGCACGGCTGCGCCTGCTGGCCGAGGACATGCTCCGCCAGCTCGACCCCGCGCTCCGCGACGCCTTCCGCCTCGCCCCGGCGGACGCGCCGGGTGCCGCCCTCGGCTGGAGCGACACGGACTGGTGGGCGGCGGCCGACGACGGCACCGCCCGCCGCGCACCGGGTGCGGCCGGGGGCCGGCTGGACACGGCCGAGCCGGAGACCGCCGGCGCGCGGCGCGCGTCCGCCGAGAGCCTGACCGGGCCGACGGAGGTGTCCGGGCCGTCGGGCGGGGAGCGGTCGAGCGTGCCGCGACCCGCGCGGGAGGCGCGGTCAGGTGCGGCGCATGCTCCCGGGGCGGCCGTGCCGGGCGGTTCCGACGTGCCGTCGTCCGCTGAACCGCCGGTTCCCGCGCTGTCGGGGGCGGGCAGCCGTCCGCCGCTCTCCGCCGATGGTCCGCAGCCCTTGTCGGCCGCCCCGGATTCCGCCCACCGGCCGGCGCCGTCCGCGACCCCACCGGTGGTCTCCGGCACCGGTCCGGCCGTCCCGGCCGCCGCGTCGCCGGTCCGGCCGTTCGAGTCGGGTGCCCTCGGCGATGGGCGGTACGGGCAGCAGCCTTCTCCGCGCCCGGTCCCACCGGTGGTCTCCGGCACCGGTCCGGCCGTCCCGGCTGCCGAGTCGCCGGTCCGGCCGTTCGAGTCGGGTGCGCCCGGCGACGGGCCGTACGGGCAGCAGCCTTCTCCGCGCCCGGTCCCACCGGTGGTCTCCGGCACCGGTCCGGCCGTCCCGGCCGCCGAGTCGCCGGCCCGGCCGTTCGAGTCGGGTGCCCTCGGCGATGGGCGGTACGGGCAGCAGCCTTCTCCGCGCCCGGTCCCACCGGTCGTCTCCGGCACCGGTCCGGCCGTCCCGGCCGCCGAGTCGCCGGCCCGGCCGTTCGAGTCGGGTGCCCTCGGCGATGGGCGGTACGGGCAGCAGCC
>NZ_JBVHWM010000044.1:0-81064 GCF_055564375.1 Streptomyces sp. NPDC029138 | reverse complement strand
ATTGGGGACAATAACAACCCCACGACCGAGCCCCTCTTCGGAGATCCCGACGGACTCGCTTCCCCCGGGGGGGGGGGGGGGGGGGCTGCCCCCCCCCCCCCCCCCCCCCCCCCCCCCGCCGGCGTAACCGGGGCGGCAGCGGATCCTCGCTGCGCTGTAATCGCCGGCGTACGTCACGCGCGGTGCCCGGGGAGATTCCCGCGGCCTGCGCCACCTGCCTCAGCGACGCGTCGGGGTTCCGGTGGAGGAAGGCCGCCGCGCGCTCACGGCCGTCCGCCCCGTCGACCGGACGGACCCGCCCGTCCCGGCCGATCCGGGCGTGCAACTGCTCGTCCTGGCCGGTTGCACACCTGTGGCGGAGCTTGCCGATCGTGGTCGCCGACAGGCCCGTGACGTGGGCGACGGCACGGTCGGACCAGTGCGGGTGCGAGTCGAGGACACGTTCGGCGGCGGTCAGTCGCTCGGCCCTGGACAGCGGCAGCCCGTGCCGTACGTTCGAGGCCACGGCCAGGACGAAGGCGCCGTCGTCCGGTCCTTCGTAGAACCGGGCGGGGATCGTCGTCTGTCCGCGTAGCTCGGCGGCGCGCACGCGGTGCGTCCCGTCGATGACGCGCAGGGTGGTGGCGTGCACGATCACGGGTGGCAGTGGCGTGTCGCTCTCGGCGAGGGTGCGGACGTGGTCGTCGTCCGCCTGGACGCTGCGGGGCGAGTCCGCGGGGCGCAGGTCACCGATGTCGACCGTGTGAACGGTCGGGGAGACCGCCGCGAGGACGGCGTGCTCCTCCGTCGTCGCCGCGTCGGTCCGTGGTGCGTGGTCGGGTGGAGGTCCGCCGGCGTTCGACGACTTCCGGTGGGCCATTGTCGTTCCTTCCCCCTGCCTTTCGGCTCGGATACGGCATCGGCGTGACGTCGTCTAGGACGTGAGTTCGAGCAGCGCCCCCCTCGGGGTCGGGTGGTGACCGTGCCGGCAGGTCCGTGGCGCGGGGTGGTGGAGACGGCTGAAGAGGTAGGCGGCCGCGGCCATCGTCATGTGGTGGTGCCAGCCCGGATAGGAGCGTCCTTCGAAGTCCTGGACGCCGAAGTCGTCGATCAGGTCGGCGATGGCGCAGTCCGTGGCCGTGACGGTCTCCGCCAGCGTCGGCACCTCGTGTATCCGGGTGGCCATGTTGGTCAGCCAGTACCGCCCGTCCCGGTGGAAGGGCGAGGCGGGCTGCATGACGAGCCGGTGGGACAGCGGGGCGCGGCGCGGTCCTCCGGCGAGGTAGGCGGGTCCGGTGTGCAGCAGGAAGCGCCCCGAACGGCGGTCGCCCGGGGGGACCGCCGACGCGAGGGCCGGCTGTCCTCGGCGGTGTGTCATGGCGGTCGCGGCCGACACGGGGCGCCGGCCCAGGGCGGCCAGGTGCATCCGCTGGTCGGGGCCGACCTCGCACAGGAAGTCCTGCCCGTGTTCCGTCAGCGCGTCGACGACCAGGGCGGCGTCCGGGGTCTCGGTCAGGTCCAGCACCCAGGGCGCCGCGCCGCGGCCCGGCAGGGCGGTGGCCGCGGTCACCAGTTCCCGCATGTGCTCGGCCAGGGTCCGCGCGGTCTCCGTGTCCGGTACGCGGGCCCGCCCGCGTCGTACGGTGTCGGTGCTCCAGGTGTCGTCCAGGAGCAGCCGCCAGTCCACGGGCAGGCTGCCGGCCGGTGTGGCCGCGAACAGCCCTATGGCCAGCTGGCAGTTGACGACGCGTCCGGCCCGGGGGTCGAAGCGCCGGTGGACGCCCACCGAGTGGTGGCCGCGCTTGCGGATGGTGATGGTGGCGATGCTCCACGCCTGTGGCCGGCTGTGTTCGGTGATGGCCCGCACCAGTGCCTGGCGGACCGGGGCCCAGTCCCAGGGACTGCCGTTGATGAACTGCTGGAGACCGTGCGCGGACGCCGTTCGCGGAGTGACGGCCTGGGCGAGGCCGCGCAGGGTCTTCCTGCCCGGCACGGTCAGCAGACCCTGGAGATAGGCCTGCGCCCACCTGCGCTGGTCGACGCGCGGGAGCGAGGCGAAGATCTTGTTGACGAAGGCTGCGACGGCGGCGCTCTCCGGGATTGTCGGGTGCCCCTCGTACATCGCTAACATCCGGTTTTCCCCCTTGTTACCCACCCCACCGCAGCGGGTGCCGACCGTCGGCCGACCGGCCGCAGCCAAAAATACCTTCCCACAGGTAGTTTTCCCGGATGTAGGAACGACTTTGCGAATTCACGTCGTGAGCAGGGAATTTGTCGCCGGATCAGGACTGGAAAGCGGTTGTGACGGCGTGCAGGTCCTCCAGAGCGGCACGCGCGCCCTCGGCGAGGAAGACTCCCGTGACGTTGAGGATCACCTCGTCGACGCCCGCGGCCCGGTACTCGTACAGCCGCGCCGCGATGTCCTGCGGATCACCGGTCAGGCAGACGCCGTCGGCGACGAGCCGGCCGGCCGCCTCCCGGGGACGGGCCGGGTCGACGTCGAGCCCCGCCCGGCGGAGCATGTCGGTGTAGTGAGCGGACCCCAGGTGGGCTCCTACGGCGGCGAACGCCACCTGGTCCAGGTCGCGGCCCGGCCGTCGTACCGCGAGGTGCACGACGCTCGCCACGCGCGGCACGGGCCGGTCCGCCGCGCGGGCGCCTGCGCGCAGCGCGGGCATGATCCGGTCGGCGAGGTAGGGCAGCGGCGCGAGCCAGGTGATGGCCACGTCGGCGCTGGCGCCCGCGGTTCTCGCCATCCCGGGGCGGAGCACGCCGAGCCCCACCTCGACGCCCGGACCCGGCAGTTCGGGCAGGGCGTAGCGGGTGGTGTGCGCCGCGCCCCGGTACTCGACGGCGTCTCCGCGCAGTAGCCGCCGCATGACCGTCGCGTAATCGGCCATGGCCGTCAGGGGGCTGTCGTACGGCTCCGGCAGCAGGCGTTCCTGGAGGTCGAGCGAGCCCGGCCCGTACCCGGCGACGTACGGCGCCTTCGACAGCACGCTCACCGTGCGGGCCTCGACGGCGGCCTGGTAGGGGTGGCGCAGCGGCGCGAGGGAGACGGCGGTGCCGAGCGGGAGACCCGGCCGGCGGGCGGCGAGTGCGGCCAGTGCCATCTGGGATTCGAGATGGAAGGACTGTCCCAGCCACAGCCGTCTCGCACCCAGGCGCCGGACGAAGGACGCGAAGGCCTCCATGCCGTGCAGCTCCCGGGGCGGCGCGGGATAGAAGACGGACAGCGCCTTCGCTTCGGCGGGCATCGGGCCTCCTTGTCGCTGTGCCGGCACCTCGGTGCGCACCGGCCCTGCCGCTGTATACCTGACCCGCGAGCGCGGGAGACGCGGGGAGCGGGGAACCTGGCGAGATGGCGGTACGACTTCGCGAGGTCCGAGCCGGGCATATGCAGCCGGGATGGGCGGCGGTGACGGTTTCGGACAGCTCGCGCCCTTCCGCTTGTCGGCCCTGCTCGACTGAGAAAAAATTCCGTAATGATGGTTTGTTCTTCGTTTCGATGCCGAAGGGGCGCTGTGGTCAAGCAGGACAGAGCACGAAGGACCCATGAGCTGCTGCTGGACGCGGCGGCCGCGGAGTTCGTCCGCCACGGCTATGTGGGGGCCAACTTGCAGCGCGTGGCCGAGGAAGCCAACCTGACCAAGGGGGCGCTGTACGCGCACTTCGCGTCGAAGCGCCTGCTGGCGAACGCGCTGACCACACCGTTCGAACGCGCCTGGCGCGAGCTGCTGGCGCAGGCCGGACGGACCGACCTGTCACCGGCGGAGCGACTGCGTCTCATCACCGACGGACTCGCCGGGCGGCTCCAGGCGGATCTCCGCTTCCGCGCCGGCTTCCACCTGGCCAGCGAGGACGCCCGCACGCACGGCCGACTCCCTCGCTTCGCCCGGGACTTCAGCGGCTGCGTGCTGGGGCTGGCGGCCGAGGCCCAGCAGCAAGGGCAGCCGGCGGGGTTGCAGGACCCCGAATGGCTAGGACAGCTGCTGCTGGTCCTCATGTACGGCGTCTACTACACCACGCCCGAGTGCGGCATGGACCGGTTCGGTGACGCCGTGTGCGCCCTGTGGGGGCACGTCGTGCGCGGCGGGGAGGGCGCCGAGGCCGCTCCGCCCTCCCTGCCCGCCCTGTGCGGTCAGCGGTGACCGGGGCCCGGCCGGGCGGGCAGGCGGTGCGCGCCCGGCAGCGCCCGGCACAGCTCCGGGTCGTCCCCCACCACCACGGGGTGGCCCACGGCCGCGAGCATCGGCAGGTCGCTGATGTGGTCGCCGTACGCGTAACAGGCGGCGGGCGAGACGTACGGATAGCGGCGTAAGACCTCCTCCACGGCCCGCCGCTTGCCCGCGCCGATGACCGGCTCACCGACCAGTTCCCCGGTGTAGCGGCCGTGGCGGATCTCGGGGCGGCTGCACAGCAGGTGGTCGGCGCCCACCTCTGACGCGATCGGTGCCAGCAACGCGGGGAACGAGCCGGACACCAGCACCAGCAGGGATCCCTGGGCGCGGTGCCGCAGCAGGGCGGCGCGGGTGGCCTCCACAAAGAGCCGGTGGTCGCGCTGCCGGTCGGCCGCCCATCGCTTCGCCGCCGCCGCGACGTCGGTCACCGTCTCACCGCTCCACACCCGGTAGTAGAGCCGGTTGCCCTCCACGCGACCGCCTCCGCCGGCCAGCAGCCGTCCGACGGCGCGGCGTGTGTCCTCCGCGCGGTGGGCCCTGGGCCCGCCGAGGAAGTAGTGGTCCATGAAGTCGAACAGGCTCTTGCACGCGATCAGCGTCTCGTCGACGTCGCTGAAGACGATGCTCGCCGGCCGGTGAGCGTCCGCGCCCGGGGACGCCGCGGAGCGGGTGCCCGTCACGGACGCTCACCGGCCGGCAGGGCGGCGGCGTAGGCGGCGGCCGCCGCGTCGAGGCTCAGCGCGCCGTGCGTGGCGACCGTCCGTACGTCGTCCCACCTGCGCCGGAACTCGCCGTCGAGGGCGTCCGGCGCCGATGTCTCGCCCTGGGCGAGGGACGTCACCGCGTCGGCCAGGCGCTGCGCGGAGACGGCCGCGTCTCGCTGGTTACGGGCCACCGTCCCCGGAGTGACGGGCGCCGAGTCGGCACGGCGGGCGGCCGCGTCCAGCAGCAGTTCCACCGCGTCGATGTCCGCGCTCACCCGGGCCAGACCGATGCGGCGGGGCGCGTGCTGCCGCGCCTCCAGCCCGGGCCGGACCTGGCGCGTCCACGCGCGCAGCGCCGCTCTGGCGGCGCCCAGGGCCGGGGCGCACATCAGAAGCTGACCGGCCAGCTGGGCCGGGGCCGTGTGACACCGGGCCCCGTCACGGTCGTCGCGCGCCTCCAGCAGGGCGGACAGCGGCAGGCTCCGATGCTCGGGGACGAACGTCTCGGTGAGCGTGACGTGGTGGCTTCCGGTGGCGCGCAGCCCGGCCGCGTCCCAGGTGTCGCTCACCGTGACGGTGTCGCGCGGCGCGGCGAAGACGCGGGCCGGGCCTCCGTAGTCCTCCGGCGCGACCAGGAGGAGCCACGCGGCGTGCTCCACACCGCTGACCACCGGCCAGCGGCCCTCGACCAGCCACCCCCGTGCCACCTTCCGGGCCCGGCCGGACACCGGCCGCAGGCCCGCGGCGATCCGGGTGTCCGGGCCCGCGCCCCACATCTCCCGATGCGCCGGCAGCGGGAGGCGCGCCGCGAACCGGCCGTGCGCCGCCCACAGCATGCCGCACCATGCGGTGGAGGCGCAGCTCTCGGCCAGCGCGGCGGTGGCGTGCAGCAGTTCGCGGAACGTGCCGCTGCCGCCGCCCCACCGGCGGGGAACGAAGTGCCGGGCGAACCCGGCCTCGTCCAGAGCGCGCAGGGTCTCCTCATGGAGGCTGCGCCGGGCGTGCGCCTCCGGGGCGAGGCGCGCGGCCACGTGCACGGCGCGCTCAAGCCGCCCTCGGCTCAGTTCACTTGTCGGTACGACACCCAAGCGGTGGGTGTCCGCCAGGGGTTGCTGTGTCCCTAGGCCGGCCGGCGCGCCTGCGGCACTTCCGAAAGCAGGCGTCGATCGCGGTATCGGCGGGTTGTCGGAGGTCTGCTGATCGGTATGCATAGGGCTGTTTTCTGACGGGGGCGGCCGGAAGGGGTCTATCGATGACTGTCGGTCGGGACGCACGTCTCGGCGTGGTGCCAGCGCCCCGTGATCGCGGCGACGCCGCGGTCGTCCTGGGCGGCGTCGATGGCCAGGTGCCGGCAGCCGCACGGAGCGGTGTGGTCGTCGGTGACCGTGAGCCGCACCGGCGAGTCCAGCTCCGCGAAGGCAAGGCAGTCCACGCTCAGCGAGGTGAGCTGGTGGGCGAGGGCGGGCCGGGTGCCGCTCGCGCCGGGACCGCTGGTCACCACGTGGCCGAGCTGACGCACCCCTTCCAGCAGGACCATCAACGGGACATGATCCGTGGGATGGTCGAAGAGGACGGCGTGGTCGAGGTCGGCGTGCAGCTCCCATTCACCGGCCCGCCCGGTCGCGGCCAGCACGCTGTCCTTGCCGCGCAGCCGGCCCACCTGGGCGGCGGGCAGGGTGAGTCCCCGGCGCCGCTGCGCGGGAATCACCGTGCCGCTCCCGCCGGTTCGCTTTCTCAGCACGGAGTAACGGCGCTCGTCCAGCGCGACGACCTCCAGGCTGCCCCGGCCGATCCTCCGGTCACCCACGGCCAGTTCGGCCTCCAGCCGCATGCCGTGCCGGTGCGGCGGCCGGCTGTCCACCCACTCCCAGCGTGCTTCCAGCACGACCGGCAGCGGCTGCCCGGTGACCCGGAGCGCGTGGGGCTCCGTGATGTCAAGTTCCATGCGCCGGCCGACGAAACGCCGGTCCAGCGGTATGGCGTAATGCCAGTGCGCGAGGTAGACGAGTGCCTGGCGGATGGTCTCGGCGGCGAGCAAGGGATCGCTGCGCCCGAGTACGTCAGGATGGTAGAGAGCGTGATCACGCGGCCACTGCGCACCGACCAGGAAACGGTCGTCACCGAGCGCCAGCGCGTCCGTGAGGAACACCTCCGCCACGGACGCCCGGTGAACCAGGTGACGCGGAACGGTCCGTTGGAAGGTGAGTCGCCCCGCGTGCCCGCCAGGGCAAGTCCGTGCGCCTGCGTTACCCTGCTGCACCTCGCTCATGCATACTCCCCCGGTTGCGTCTGAGACGGCCGAACGGCCAACCCCCCACGTCAAACCTACCTTTGGGAAGGTTTATTCCCTGGCAAAGAAACGTCTCGCCGGCGCGTAGCGGAAGAGGGACCTCTAGGCATTGGAGACTCCAGATGAAAGACCCCCACGACACGAGCGTCGGCCACGGCCCGACGGCACAGCGCAAGGAGCTCAAGCAGGAGCGTGCCATCCGCTCGCGGGGGAACATCCTGCTGGCCGCGGCCCGGGCGTTCGCGCAACGGGGCTACCCGGCCGTGACGATGCTCGATGTCGCCGAACTGTCGGGCATGACCAAGGGAGCGGTGTACTTCCACTTCACCAACAAGGAGGCACTGGCCCTCGCGGTGACCACCGAGTTCTACAAGCGGCTGCCCGCCATCTCCGACACCGTCGCCGAACTGGAGCTTCCTCCGGTCGCCTCGGTGGCGGAACTGCTGCTGCGCACGGCGGCGGCGCTGCGGGACGAGCCGATGATGAAGGCGGGGGCACGGCTCCAGATAGAGCGGGGGCTGATCGACGTCGACCTGCCCATCCCGTTCCAGGACTACACCGCGCTGATCACGTCCTGGTTCCACAGCGCGCTGGCCGCCGGGGAACTGGAACACGAGACCCCGCCCGCGACGCTGGCACGCGTGCTGGTCTCGGCGTTCTTCGGCGCTCAGCACATGTCCTGGGTCCTGCACGACCGGGAGGACATCGTCGAGCGGACCGTGGAAGTGCTGCACGCGGTGGTTCCCTGCACCAGGGACCCCCGGCACATCAGCCCGTTCCTGCTGGAGCAGGCGTCCGCGTGAACCGCTGAGGGGTCAGCCGGGGGCGGATGCCGTCGGCGGAGTCAGCCGGAGGCCGATGCCGTCCGCTCCCGTCTCGTCCGCTTCTTCTCCTGGTTGCCGCACGCGCCCATCGAGCACCAGCGGCGGCTTCCGGGGCGGGAGTTGTCGAGGAAGAGCGCACCACAGCGCGGTCCGCCGCAACGGCGTACGCGCTCCATCGCCGGGGAGGTGACGAGGTCCAGCGCGTCCCGTGCGACCAGTGACAGCATCGCGGCGACGACGTCGTCGGCCTGCCACCCCAGTCGGCCGGCCGCGTCCAGGTGGGGCACCGGTGGGGGCGCGGACGCCCATGCGTTGAGCCGTGCGCGGACGTCCGCGGGCACCTGGTCCGGGCCCGTGCCGTCCAGCCTGCCCACCAGCAGGTCGTACAGCACCTCCCGCGCCTCCCGCGCACGGCTCACGTCCTCCTGGCGCACCGGCCGCGATCCCGCCGCCGGAGCGCAGGCGCAGCACTGCTCGGCCCACGCCAACAGCTCGTGAGGCGTGCGCAGTTCCTCCACCTGACCGACCTCGCCGCGGTATCGCAGGGTGCGCAGGAAGTCGAGGCTGAGACGCCCCGCGCCTTGCCGGAAGACGATCGAACCGGGCCTGTTCATGCCGGCAAGCCTACTGACGGCACCGGTTTGACTGGTACCTTGAGGAACCGGTTAAACCGGTTCTCGCATCCTGTTGGGCTTCCACGTCTCCTGTTGAGGCTTCCGTGTCTCCTGTCGGGGCTTCCGTGTCTCCTGTTGGGGCTTCCATGTCCGTCACCTCCGCACCCTCCGCCGCCACAACCCAGTTACCCGGCCGGCTCCTGGCCCTGTTGGCTCTCACCTGCGGCGTCAGCGTCGCCACCATCTACTTCCCGCAGGCCCTCACCCCGCTCATCGCCGACGACTTCCACATATCGTCCGGCTCGGCCGCCCTCGTCGTGACGGCCGGTCAGTTCGGTTACGCGGCGGGCATCTTCTTCCTCGTCCCGCTCGGCGACCGCGTCCCCTGGCGCCGACTGCTCGCCGTCCTGCTCTCCCTCACCGGGGCGGGACTCCTCCTCGCCGGTACCGCGACGACTCCGCTCGTCCTAACCGTCGCCAGCGTCCTGGTCGGGACGACCACCGTGGTACCGCAGATCATCATCCCGTTGGCCGCCGGCCTCGTCGCCGAGCACCGGCGCGGCACGGCGACCGGCGTCCTGCTCAGCGGCCTCACCCTCGGCATCCTGCTCGCCCGGGCGTTCGGCGGCGGGCTGGGCGGCTGGCTGGGCTGGCGCGCGCCCTATCTCCTGGCCGGCGCCGTCATCCTGGTCCTCGCCGCCGTCGTACCCAGTCTCCTCCCCGCCCACCGGCCCACGAGCGCGCCCGCCTACCTCGACCTGCTCAAAGCACCCGCCGAACTGCTGCGCACGGTCCCGGAACTGCGCCGCTCCTGCCTGTACCAGGCACTGGTGTTCGCCGGATTCAGCGCCGCCTGGACGCTGGTGCCCCTGCTCATGACAGGGCCCGCCTACCACCTCGGCACCGAGGCCGTCGGACTCGTCGCCCTGGTCGGCGCCGGCAGCGTCCTGTCGACCCCGTTCGCGGGCCGGCTCATCGACCGGCACGGGACCGACCGCATGAGCCTGTGGTGCCTGCTCGGCGCGCTGGCGGCCCCCCTGGTCCTGCTGCCCTCGTCGGCAGGCGGAGCGTTCGGCCTGACGGCGCTGATCGGCGGGATGCTCGTGCTGGACGTCGCCCTCCAGTCCGGACAGGTGGCCAACCAGACCCGCATCTTCGCCGTCCGCCCCGACGCGAGGAGCCGCCTCAACACGGCGTACATGACGTGCGTCTTCCTCGGTGGAAGCCTGGGCTCATGGGCGGGCGTCACCCTGTACCGCCATGCCGGCTGGGCCACGGCCATGACCGCGATCCTCCTGACCAACGCGGTGGCTCTGGGCCGGCATGTGCTGCATCTGACGTATGGCCGACGGCGGGTGGCGGGGGCTGCTGACCGCTGAGACGACGGCACTGGATACGGACGGCGCTGGGGGTGGGTGCGGGGTGGCGGCGTTGGGCGTGGCGGCGTGCGGTTGGGTACGGCCGGTACGCCGGGCGGCGTCTGACTGGCGGGCGTCGCTCGGGCACTTCGTCCGGTATGCATGGACCTGGCCAAGGCGCTCACCCCTCCGCGCCGGCGCGGCGCCACCGCCCTTGCGGCTGACGGAGGTCGCTCACACAGCGTCGTCCGGTATGCCGAGGCCGGTCAGCGCGCCGACCGGGTCGAGGTCCGGGGTGCCGCGGGGCCACCAGTCGTCCTGGCCGGGGTCCGATTCGTAGGCGTACCACAGGCCGTCGCGGCCGAGGCGGAGCTGGACGTGGCCGCGTGGGTGGGTGAGGCGGTTGCGCCAGGGGCGGAACGCCGGCAGGTCGGCGGCGAGCAGCAGCGGCCGGGCCCGGTCGAAGCGGCCGGCCGGCGGGTCCCACGGCTCCTCCAGCGCGTCCAGCCCCGCCAAGCCGCCCTGCCGCCAGGCCGCGACGGCACGCGCGAGGTCGGCCGGGGTGCGGTGTGCGGCGTCGGCGAGCGTGGCGTACAGCGTGCGGGTGGCCGCGGTCAGCCCGGAACCGGGGCGGGCCGCGGCGAGCCGTACCGCGTCCTGCCACAGGGTCAGCTCGCCGACCGGGTCGCGTCCGGTGGCGAGCAGGGAGTGGGCGCGGGCGGCGGCGTCGGTCGCCAGCTGGTCCAGCGCGAAGGGGTCCGGGCCGCCGGGCGCCGAGGGATACGCCGGTGGCTGCTCGGGATGCGGGGGCACCGGCAACGGCGGGGGCAGCGGCGGCAGTTCGCGCGGGGCGAGGGCATCGGCGGCCCGGACCCCGGGCAGGGTCTGCGGCTGCCGTTCCCGCGCGGCGCGGGCGGCGCGGGCGGCACTGCGCCGGGACAGCGCGTCGAGCAGCTCCTTCTCGCCCCGGCCGCGCAGCAGGAGCAGCACGAAGGGGTCGGCGTCGAGCAGACGGGCCGTCTGGTAGCAGAGGGCGGCCGCGTGCTTGCAGGGGTGGCCGGAGTCGGGGCAGCTGCAACGAGGGGCGAGGTCGCCGGGGCCGGGCAGCAGGGGCACACCGCAGTCGGCGAGCGACTGGGGCAGCTCCTTGTCGAGCAGCGCCGCGATGTGCCCCGGCCGGTCGGCGGCGGCGTCCAGGAACGTCTCCCAGTCCTCGTCCTCCAGCGTGCGCACCCGCACCTGCACGCGGTACGGCCGGGGCCGGCTTCCTCGCACGTACGCCAGCACCAGTCCCGGCGTGACGGTGATCGCGTCCACATGCCCCTGGTCCGCGTACCCCCGCCCCCGCGCCAGCCGCTTCGCATCCAACGCGCCCTGCTCCAACGCCCCGACCCAGGCGTTACCCCACCAGGTCCGGGCGAACGCCCCGTCCACACCGACGCTCTGGCGCGGTGCGAACGCCGGGAAGGTACGGCGCAGTTCGCTGTCACGGTGGGGGGTGGCCATGGTCGGCGGTACGTGCGGGGCGGTGGGGGCGGGGTGCGTTGTCGGGTGGGTGGGAGCAGTGCCGGGGGCAGGGTGCGCGGAGGGGGTGGCCGAGTGCGAGGAGGCGGAGGGCTCGGACGGCCCGGGGCGCGCCGAGGCGGCCTGGGCAGCCGGGGTCCAGCGGGCCAACGGCTCGGCTGGACCGGGGCGGGCCGAGGTGTCCGCCGAAGAGACGGGCTCGGACGGCGACGCCGACGAAGCGGAGGGGGTGCTCGCCGTGGTCGAGGAGACGAACGGCTCGAACGGAGTCGCGGACCTCGCGGTCGGGCCGGGGTACGCCGATGCGTGCGCTGACGGGGTGGACGGGTCAGCCGGGCCAAGGTGCACCGATGCCTGCGCCGACGAGGTGGACCGGGCTGCCTCACCCCAGGGAGGCGACGGCTCAGCGGGCTCTGGGTGGACCGACGCGTGCGCCGACGGGGCAGACGGGTCAGCCGGGTCGAAGTGCGCCGATGCCTGCGCCGACGAGGTGGACCGGGCTGCCTCACCCCAGGGAGGCGACGGCTCAGCCGGGCCGAGGTGCACCGATGCCTGCGCCGACGGGGCAGACGGGTCAGCCGGGCCAAGGTGCACCGATGCCTGCGCCGACGAGGTGGACCGGGCTGCCTCACCCCAGGGAGGCGACGGCTCAGCGGGCTCTGGGTGGACCGACGCCTGCGCCGACGGGGCGGACAGGTCAGCCGGGCCGAGGTGCACCGATGCCTGCGCCGACGGGGCGGACGGGGCAGCCGGGCCGAAGTGCGCCGATGCGCGGGGCGATGGGGTGGACGGCTCGGCTGGGGCCCAGGGGGCGGGCGCGGGCGGCGACGGAGCCGAGGGGGTGGTCCGGGGCACCTCGGGTGAAGGCCCGGGCACCGAAGGCGCGGGTGCGGAAGCCGAAGGCCTGGATGCGGGGGCTGGGCGCTCCGATGGGGAGGCGGCGTCCGGAGATGAGGGCGTGTTCAACAGGTTCTTGGAAGTGGTGCCAGGCGCTTCGGGCGAATGCTCGGACGCCGAGGGCGACGGCTCCGACGCCGGCGTCGACGGGGTCGGCTCGGTCGCTGTGGGCGTGGCGTGGCCGGGCTCCTCCGGCTCCTCGGCGGTTTCCGCCCACGTGGGCATGCGGAAGGCGGTCGCCAAGTAGCGTCGCATGTCCTGCGCGGCCTTGGCCCTGGCGGCCGGGGTGTCCTGCCCCGGTGCGGGTGAGGTGCGCGGCGTCGCGGCACCGGGACGCGCCGGTGTCCGCTGCTCACGCCGAGGTTCCGCCGCCTGCGCGCGCAGCGCCTCTCGCCGGGCCGCACGCAGCGCCTCCCGAGCGACGTCACCGGGACGCCCGCCCGTGGCACCGGCCGACCCCGTCCCCACCCGGCCGGCCTCGGCCGAGTCCGCCTTCGACGCGGGGCCCCCGGCCCCCGCTCCAGGAGGTGCGGCCTCCTCGCGGCCCCCATCCGGCACCGGCCCGGCGGCATCGGCCACCGGCGCCGAACCAGCAGCCGTCGCCGGTACGCCCTGACCCCGCCGCGTGGCAACGGCAGCCCGGAGCGCCGCGCGCGCCACATCGCCGGGCCTCGCCCCACGACTGCCGGAAACCCCCGCCGGCCCCCCGTCACCAGGCTCCCCCTCACCACCGGACGACACGGCCCTCACCGCACCATCCGGCTCGGCGTCACCCCCAGACGGCACGGCTCGCACCGCACCATCCGGCCGGGCCTCGTCATCCCCGAAAGGCCCCGCCCCCGGCACACCCCCCAGCTCGCTTTCACCACCGGACGGCACCCCACGCACCCCATCACCCGGCCCGGCGACACCCCCAGACCGCACCGCCCTCACCCCATCACCCAGCCCGGCCTCACCACCCCCGAAAAGCTCCGCCCCCGCCCCCGGCACACCCCCCAACTCGCCTTCACCACCGGACGGCACCCCACGCACCCCATCACCCGGCCCGGCGACACCCCCAGACGGCACCCCACGCACCACACCACCCAGCCCGGCCTCGTCACCCCCGGAAAGCCCCGCCCGTGCCGCCTCCCCCAGCTCGGTCTCGCCACCGCCGGAGAGCCCCGCCGGCCCCCCATCCCCCGGCCGATGCTCAGCCGCCTCATACGCCCCGTCGGTAGGAGCCGTCGCCTCAGCGGCAGAGTCCCGCGCCTCCTCGGTCGGCTCGGAAGCCGTTTCCTCCGGTGTGCCCGGCGTCGCCCCCGCCGTCCGCAGCCGCTCGGTCTCCGCCCGTTCGCGGGCCGCGCGGAGGGCTCGGCGGGCCGCGTCGCCGGGGCGGGGCGGGGGTGTCATGGGGTCCTCCGCAGGGAGACGAGGTCGGAGAGTTCGCGGTCCGTCAGCTCGGTGAGCGCGGCCTCGCCGGAGCCGAGGATGGCGTCGGCCAGGGCCCGCTTGGACGCGAGCATCTCGGCGATGCGGTCCTCCACCGTGCCCTCGGTGACCAGGCGGTGGACCTGGACCGGCTGGGTCTGGCCGATGCGGTACGCGCGGTCCGTGGCCTGTTCCTCGACGGCCGGGTTCCACCAGCGGTCGAAGTGGATGACATGGCCCGCGCGGGTGAGGTTCAGACCGGTGCCGGCCGCCTTCAGGGACAGCACCAGCACCGGTGTCTCGCCGTCCTGGAAGCGGTCGACCATGCGCTCGCGCTCCGGCACCGGTGTGCCGCCGTGCAGCAGGTCGACGGGGATCGCGCGGGCGGACAGGTGGGCGGTGAGGAGGCGGGCCATGCCGACGTACTGGGTGAAGACGAGCGCCGAGCCGTCCTCGGCGAGCAGCGTGTCCAGCAGCTCGTCCAGGAGGGAGAGTTTGCCGGAGCGGGCGGCCAGGCGGTCGGGCCGCGCGTCCTCCTTCAGGTAGAGCGCCGGGTGGTCGCAGATCTGCTTCAGGGCGCCGAGGAGCTTGAGCACCAGGCCCCGGCGGGCCATCCCCTGCGCCGTCTCGATGGCCAGCATCGACTCGCGCACCACCGCCTCGTACAGCGCGGCCTGTTCCCGGGTGAGCGGCACCGGGTGGTCCGTCTCCGTCTTGGGCGGCAGCTCGGGCACGATGCCGGGGTCGGACTTCTTGCGCCGCAGGAGGAAGGGGCGGACCAGCCGGGCCAGGCGCTGCACCGCTTCCTCGTCCTCGCCGTTCTCCACGGCTCGCGCGTGCCGGGCGCGGAAGGACTTCAGCGGGCCGAGGAGCCCGGGGGTGGTCCAGTCGAGCAGGGCCCACAGTTCGGAGAGGTTGTTCTCCACGGGGGTGCCCGTCAGCGCCACGCGCGCGGGGGACGGGATCGTGCGCAGCGCCTTGGCGGTGGCCGAGTAGGGGTTCTTCACATGCTGGGCCTCGTCGGCGACGACCATGCCCCAGGGCTGTTCGGCGAGGCGGGCCGCGGTGGAGCGCATGGTGCCGTACGTGGTGAGGACGAAGCCGCCGTCCACGCCGTCCAGGCTCCGGTCGGGGCCGTGGAACCGGCGGACGGGGACGCCGGGCGCGAACCGGGTGATCTCCCGCTGCCAGTTGCCGAGGAGGCTGGCCGGGCAGACGACGAGGGTGGGCTCGGGGCGGGCCCGCTTCAGGTGCAGGGCGATGAGGGTGACGGTCTTGCCGAGGCCCATGTCGTCGGCGAGGCAGCCGCCGAGGCCGAGCGAGGTCATCAGGTCGAGCCAGGCCAGGCCGCGCAGCTGGTAGTCGCGGAGGGTGGCGCGCAGGCCGGGGGGCGGGTCGGCGGGGCGCAGGCCCGCGGTGAGGCGGTCCCGCAGGGTGGCCAGCGCGCCGGCGGGGACGGCCTCGACGGTCTCGCCGTCGACCTCGGCGGTGCCGGTGAGGGCGACGGCGAGCGCGTCGACCGGGTCGAGCAGGCCCAGTTCGCGTTTGCGGGCCTTGCGGACCAGCGCGGGGTCGACGAGCACCCAGCGGTCCCTCAGCCGCACGACCGGGCGGTGGGCCTCGGCGAGGGCGTCCATCTCGGCCTCGCCGAGCGGATCGCCGCCGAGCGCCAGCTGCCAGCGGAACCGGAGCAGGTCCTCGCTCTCGAAGAAGCCGGTGCCGTCGGTCGCCGAGCCGGGCGCCGGACGGACCACGGCGGTGGCGGTCAGATCGCGGGCGAGGTCCCGGGGCCAGTGCACGGCGACCCCGGCGGCGGCGAGCCGGGAGGCGGCCACACCGAGCAGCTCGCCCAGCTCCTCCTCGGACAGGGCGAGGACGTCGGGGACGTCCTGCTCGGCGAGGCGGTCCAGGGGCGGCCACACCCGGGCGGCGCGCCGCACGGCGAGGGCCGCGTCGACGCGCGCGCGGGGCCCGAACGCCGGGTCGGCCTCACCCGCCCACAGGGCCGCCGCGTCGGCCACCAGGGTGGGGTCGGCGAGGCTGTGCACCTGTACGACGGCCGCTCCGGCGGCGCGGGCTCCCTCGCGCGCGTCGGCGTCGAAGACGTCGGACGCGGACAGGTCCAGGCGGAGCGAGATGCGGACGCCCGCGTCCATCCCGGCGGCCACCTCGGCCGCCCACGCGTGAGCCTCGGGCAGGGTCTGGGGCTCGCGGGCGGCGAAGGGCCGGCCGGCGGTGTAGGGGGCCGCGGGGGTGCGCGGCAGGGTGTCGGCGACCGCGTCCAGGAAGGAGCGGATCAGGGCCTCGGGCTCGGGCAGCCGGAGCGCGCCCGGGCCGGGAAGGGGCACGGCGTGGCCCTCGGGTGGCAGGGCCGCGGCGATGGCGCGCAGGTGGGCGATGTCGTCGGGCTCCAGCGGGCCGGCCCGCCACGCGTCGTGGCCGGCCGGGGTCAGGCCCGGCAGCAGCCGGCCACGGGCGACGAGCCGCAGCGCGTGCAGCGCGGCGGCGCCCCAGCAGGCGGTGGCCGGATGGGCGGCCGGGTCGCGCCGGGCGCGGACCAGCAGCGGCAGGGCCTCGGCGAGGGGCACGGTCAGCGCGGGCACCTGCCGGCGGCGCACACCGGCGCCGTGCCGTCGTACGACCGTCAGCTCTTCGGGGTCGCCCTCGCTCGCGGTGGGCAGCGGGTCGCCGTCGGGGTCCCAGAAGGCGAGGCGGCCGTGGCGCGGCAGGGGCGCGGGCAGATAGACGGACGCGAGGCGCACCGGGACCGGGTGCCCGGTCTCCGTCTCCCGGGAACCCCCCGTGCGCTCGGCCACCGCAGCCGTGCCGCTCATACGTCCTGCCACCTCCCGCCCGTGCGTCGGATCAGACGTCTTCGACTCTACGGGCGGGGTCTGACAATCGGCTCCGGGGCCGGGTCACGGCCCCGGCTACGGAACCGTGCGGGAGACCACGAACACCATCGGATACTCCGGGTCGGACAGATTGACGACCACGTCCTGGGTCGGCGCCGGGTTCTTCTGCTGGTGGGTCAGGCCCCACCACGGGCCGGGGCCGCTGAAGGTCCAGCCGCTGACCTTCCGGTCGCGCTCGCCGACGGCGATGTCGTCCTTCTTCAGCTGGTCCCGGCGCACGCCCATGGCCTCGAGGAAGCTGTCCAGACCGGCGGGGTTGGTGCGGAACTGCACGTAGAGGCGGCTGGTCTTCCAGTTGTTCGTCTCGTAGTAGGCGATGTCGTCGGCGGGGTGCGGGACGGTCACCTGGTAGAGGCGGCGCTGCACCTTCGACGGCCACCCCGGGGTGAGGCCCGTCGCCGAGTACTTCGCCTCCTTGTCCTTGCCGCTGTTGCGGCTCTGGTTCGCGGAGATCACCAGGTAGCCGGCCGGGACGCCGATGAGCAGGACGATGATCAGGAGGGTGAGCGCCCGGCGCTTTGCCTTGTGGCGCGGGTCCTCGGCGGGCCGCTCTGGCTCGTCCGGCGGGCCGCCCTGGTGGGGCAGCGACGGCGTCATGCGGTGTCCCGGTCACGGCGGGCCTGGGCGTACCGCTCGTAGCGCTCGTACCGCTCCACCCGGCGCCGCTTGGCCCGGCGGAACCGGCGGGCGACCAGCCGGGCCAGGTCGGCGGCGCCCACCATGCCCGCCTCGGGGCCGAGCTGGGCGCGGGTGATGCGGGCCTCGGGTCGGTAGCCGCGGCCGGTGAGGTGCCGCTTGAAGGCGTCCCGGGCCGGGCCGATGAGCAGGTCGTCGGCGGCCGAGACGCCACCGCCGATGACGAAGCAGGAGGGGTCGAGGGCGGCGGCGAGGTTGGCGATGCCGACGCCGAGCCACTGGCCGATGTCCTGGAGCAGCTCCACGCACATCGCGTCGCCCTCGCGGGCCAGCTCGGTGATCATCGGGCCGGTGATGTCGCCGATGTTGCCCTTGACGTGCTCGATGAGCCCGTAGGCGACCGGCGAGTCGGCGGCGGCCAGCTCGCGCGCCTCCCTGACCAGCGCGTTGCCGGAGCTGTACTGCTCCCAGCAGCCACGGTTGCCGCACGGGCAGCGGTGTCCGCCGGGGACGACCTGCATATGGCCGAACTCGCCGGCGACGCCGAACTTGCCGCGCTTGACCTGGCCGTCCTCGAGGATGGCGCCGCCGATGCCGGTACCGAGGGTGATCATGACGAGGTGGTCCTCGCCCCGGCCGGCGCCGAAGCGCCACTCCGCCCAGGCGGCCGTGTTGGCGTCGTTGTCCACCAGGACCGGTACGGAGAGCCGGCCGGCGAGGCGGTCGCGCAGCGGTTCGTTGCGCCAGGACAGGTGGGGGGCGAACAGGACGCGGTTGCGGTCGGCGTCGACCCAGCCGGCGGCGCCGATGCCGACCGCGTGCACGTCGTGCCGGTCGGACAGGTCCAGGACCAGCTCGACGATGGTGTCCTCGACGACCTTGGGGCTCTTGGACTTGTCCGGGGTCTCCGCGCGGAGCTTCTCCAGGATGTTGCCGTCGGCGTCCACGACGCCCGCCATGACCTTGGTGCCGCCGATGTCGATGCCGACGGTGGGGACACGGGGCGCGGTCAGATGTGACCGACGCTCTCGTGTGCCTACGGTGCGCAGGACCGGGGCTCGGCGGGAGCCGATGGGGGCGGTGAGGTCGCGGTAGGTGCTCATCGGCCTTGATTGTGCCGCACGCTCACGCTGGGTGCTGCGCGGGGCCGGAGGGGGGAGTGCGCGTCTGACGCTGGGTGCGGGTGCGTCGTGGTTTCTCGCGCAGTTCCCCGCGCCCCTTAACTCCGTTGCAGTTCATGGCGTAGAGCATCCAGGTCGGATCCCCCGGCCATCTGCTGGGTCAACTCGTCCAGCGTTATCTCGTCCCGTGTGTAATTGCCCACCATCGTGCCCCTCCTCAGGAGCACGAACCTGTCCCCCACCAGGTATGCGTGGTGCGGGTTGTGGGTGATCAAGACAACGCCCAGGCCCTCGTCCCGTGCCGCCGCCACATATTTCAGGACCACACCGGACTGCTTCACTCCCAGTGCCGCCGTCGGCTCGTCCAGGACCAGGACCTTCGCGCCGAAGTGGACGGCCCTCGCGATGGCGACACACTGGCGCTCGCCACCCGACAGCGTGCCGATGGGCTGGTCGACGTCCCGGAGGTCGATGCCCATGCGGAGCAGCGCCTCGCGGGTGGTGCGGCGCATGAAGTCGGTGTCCAGGCGCTTGAAGGGGCCGGTGCCCTTGCGGGGCTCGGAGCCGAGGAAGAAGTTGCGCCACACCGGCATGAGGGGGACGACGGCCAGGTCCTGGTGGACCGTGGCGATGCCCCGGTCCAGGGCCTCGCGCGGGGAGGAGAGGGTCGTCTCCTCGTCCTCGATGCGCAGGGTGCCGCCGTCGTGCCGGTGCAGGCCGGCGACGATCTTGATCAGGGTGGACTTGCCCGCGCCGTTGTCGCCGAGGACGCAGGTGATCTCGCCCGGGTGGACCTCCAGGGAGACGCCTTCCAGGGCGCGGACGGTGCCGTAGTGCTTGCTGACGTCGGTCAGCTCGACGAGTGTCACTTGGTCGCCTCCGCGCGCTTGCGGACCCAGGCGTTGAGCAGGGTCGCGAGGAGCAGCATCGCTCCGAGGAAGAACTTGAACCAGTCGGGGTTCCACTCGGCGAAGACGATGCCCTTGCTGGTCATGCCGAACAGCAGCGCTCCGACGGCCGAGCCGACCGCGCTGCCGTGGCCGCCGGTGATCAGGCAGCCGCCGATGACGGCCGCGATGATGTAGATCAGCTCGTTGCCGACGCCTTCGCCGGACTGGACGGCGTCGAAGGAGAAGAGCAGGTGCTGACCGGAGATCCAGGCGCCGAACGCGACGCCCATGTAGAGGCCGATCTTGGTCTTGGCGACCGGGACGCCGACCGCGCGGGCCGCGTCCTCGTTGCCGCCGACGGCGAAGATCCAGTTGCCGGTGCGGGTGCGCAGCAGGATCCAGGAGGCGAGGACGACCAGGCCCAGCCACCACAGGATGGTGACCTTGACGTCGACGCCGCCGACGCCGATCGTCGAGGCGAACACGGCGTGGGCGCTGGGGAAGCCCTCCATGTCGGCGATGGTCTTGGTGGAGACCGTGCCGTCGATCAGCTTGGTGAAGCCGAGGTTCATGCCGGTCAGCATCAGGAAGGTGCCCAGCGTGATGATGAAGCTGGGCAGCTTGGTGCGGGTGAGCATGAAGCCGTTGAAGGCGCCGATGGCCAGCGTGACCAGCAGGGACACGCCCACGCCGACCCAGGTGTTCGCCGTCATCTGGTAGCTGAACATCGAGGAGATCAGCGCGGACGACGTCACCAGGACGCCCGCCGAGAGGTCGAACTCGCCGCCGATCATCAGCAGGGCCACGGGTACGGCCATGATCCCGATGGTCGAGGAGGCGTAGAGGACCGTGCTGAGGCTCGTGGCGCGCAGGAAGCCGTCGGCGGCGAAGGCGAAGAAGACGAAGACGGCGAGGGCGCCGACGACCGAGCCCAGTTCCGGGCGGGCCAGCAGCTTCCGCAGCGGGGAGGTCTGAAGAATCCTTTCGTCGAGCAGCTTCTCGTCCGTGACGGCGCTCATCGGGTGCCCCGCTCGGTGTACTCCGCGAGAGCGGACGCCTGCTCCTTGGTGATGATCTGCGGACCGGTCAGCACCGGCCGGCCGCCGCCGAGGACGTCGCCGTTGTACTTGTACAGCCACAGCAGGTCGACGGCCTGGTAGCCCTGGAGGTACGGCTGCTGGTCCACGGCGAAGCCGAGGGTGCCGTTCTTCAGCGAGGCCGCCACCTTGGCGTTGAGGTCGAAGGTGTCGATCTCGGCCTTGCTGCCCGCGTCCGTCCGCGCCTTCACCGCGGTGTCGGCGTAGGGGGCGCCGAGGGTGACGACGGAGTCGACGGACCGGTCGGCCTGGAGCTTGGCCTCGATCGCGGACTGCACGTCGGGCATGTTGGTGCCGTTGACGTAGAGCTTGCGCAGCGTGCCGTGGAAGGTCTTGGCGACGCCGTCGCAGCGCTGCTCGTGGCCGACGTTGCCCTGCTCGTGCAGCACGCACAGGGCCTTCTTCTTCCCGCGCTTGTTCAGCTCGTCACCGACCGCCTCGCCGGCGACGGTCTCGTCCTGGCCGATGTGCGTGAGGGCGCCGAAGGCCTTGGACTCCTCGGAGCCGGAGTTGACGGTCATCACCGGGATGCCGGCCTTCTCGGCACGGGCCACGGCCGCCTTCATGGCGTCCGGCTTGGCGAGGGTGACGATGATGGCGTCGACCTTCTTGTCCACTGCCGCGTCCACCAGCTGCGCCTGCTGCTGGGCCTCGTCGTCGTGCGAGTAGAGGAAGTTGATGTTGTCCTTGACGGCGGCCTGCTCGGCGCCGCTCTGGACGATGTCCCAGAAGGTGTCGCCGTCCCCCGAGTGAGTGATCATCGCGAAGGTCCAGCGCGGAGTGTCCACCGCCGCCCTGCCCTGGGCGGCGGCGGCCTTGCGGGCGTCCTCCGCCCGTTTGCCTCCGGTGCTGCTGCATGCCGCCAGGGACACGGAGAGTGCCCCCGCCAGCGCTATGCCTACCCAGGTCCGAAACCGTGCCACGAGGCCGTGCCCTTCTTGCCGTGTTCGTACATACGCAAGGGGCCGTCGATCGCTTCAGCGGCCCCAAACGCTCCAGTATCGAACACGAGGAACACCCATGACATGACCGGGGAGCCCCCACGGGTCGCATTGTCCGGACATTGCGACGAAGCCGGTCGGTCGATCAGGGGCGTACGAGCAGCTGGAACTCGAAGGAATAGCGGCTCGGGCGGTAGGTGTGGTCGCCGAACTCGACCGCGCGGCCCGTGTCGTCGAAGGTGGTGCGCTGCATGGTGAGCAGCGGGGCCCCCTCCGCCTCGCCGAGCCGCCCGGCCTCGGCGGCCGTCGCGCCCCGCGCGCCGATGGACTGGCGGGCGCTGTGCAGGGTGATCCCGGCGGAGCGCATCAGCCGGTACAGGCCGGTGGCCTCCAGCTGGTCGGTGTCCAGGTCGAGCAGGCCGGGCGGCAGGTGGTTGATCAGGTACGCCATCGGCTCGCCGTGCGCGAGGCGGAGCCGCTCGACGCGGTGGACGTCACCGCCCTCGGCGACGCCGAGCGCGGCGGCGACCGCGGCGGAGGCCGGGACGACCGTGTTGACCAGTACCTTCGTCGCGGGGCGCTGACCGGCCGCTTCCAGGTCGTCGTAGAGGCTGCTCAGTTCCAGCGGGCGCTTGACCTGGCTGTGCACGACCTGGGTGCCCACGCCCCGGCGCCGCACGAGGAGACCCTTGTCGACAAGGGACTGGATGGCCTGGCGGACGGTCGGCCGGGACAGTCCCAGGCGCGCGGCCAGCTCGATCTCGTTGCCCAGCAGGCTGCCCGGGGTGAGCCTGCCGTGCTCGATGGCGGCCTCCAGCTGCTGGGACAGCTGGAAGTACAACGGCACCGGGGAGCTACGGTCCACACGGAGGTCGAGCGGCACGGTCGGGTCCACATCTGGTTTCGGCACGGGCCCGAGCGTAGCCCTGTGCCCGGTTGACGGGAAGTCGTGTAGTCCGGTTGTCCGGACATACGCATTGACAGCGTACGGGGTTCGCCCTCACTTTGTTTCCATGCGCATCGGGGTCATCGGTACGGGCCGGATCGGCACCCTCCACGCGAGGACGCTCAGCCGCCACCGCGAGGTCGGATCCCTGATCCTGACGGACACGGACCCGGCGCGGGCTCAGGCGCTGGCGCACCGGCTGGGCGAGACGGCGGCGCCCGGCGTGGACGAGATCTTCCGGTGGGGCGTGGACGCGGTGGTGATCACCACGGCGACGGCGGCCCACGCCGAACTCATCGGCCGGGCGGCCCGCTCCGGCCTGCCGGTCTTCTGCGAGAAGCCCATCGCGCTGGACCTGCCGGGCACACTGCACGCGCTCGCCGAGGTGGAGACGGCCGGGACGGTTCTCCAGATGGGCTTCCAGCGGCGGTTCGACGCGGGCTACGCCGGCGCCCGGGAGGCCGTCCGCGCGGGCCGGCTCGGCCGGCTGCACACCGTACGGGCCCTGACCTGCGACCAGTCCCCGCCGCCGGCCGAGTGGCTGCCGCTGTCCGGCGGGCTGTTCCGGGACACGCTGATCCACGACTTCGACGTGCTGCGCTGGGTGACGGGCCGGGAGGTGACCGACGTGTACGCCACCGGCTCGGACCGCGGCCCCGCGATGTTCCGGGAGGCCGGGGACGTCGACACGGGCGCGGCGCTGCTCACGCTGGACGACGGCACCCTGGCCACGGCGACGGCGACCCGGCTGAACGGCGCCGGGTACGACGTCCGCATGGAGCTGGCCGGGGAGCGCGACACGGTGGTGGTGGGCCTGGACGACCGTACGCCCCTCGCGTCCACCGAACCGACCGGTCCGCCGCCCGCGGACAAGCCGTGGGCGGGCTTCCTGGAGCGGTTCGGCCCCGCCTACGAGGCCGAACTGAACGCCTTCGTGGAGGTGGTCCGCGGCGAGCGAGCCAACCCGTGCGACGGCCGGGAGGCGCTGCAAGCCCTGCGCATCGCCGAGGCCTGCGAGCGTTCCCGCCACGAACGGCGTCCGGTGGCGCTGGCGGAGGTGCCGGGTGGGGTGGGGGCGCTGTAGCCGAGGCGGGAACAGCGCTCGGACGGCTGAGCCGTCATGGCCCGAGGGCGCCCGCCGCGTGCCGTTACCAGCGCACCGGCAGGTTTCTCACCCCCCGCATCAGCATGCCCGGCAGCCACTCCCCCGGCTCGTCGGCCAGGGTGAGGCCGGGAGCGCGGGCCAGGAGTGTGCCGATCGCGGTGGTGGCCTCCAGGCGTGCCAGGGGTGCGCCCAGGCAGTAGTGGATGCCGTGGCCGAAGGCGAGGTGGCCGCGGGTGTCGCGGCGGATGTCGAAGCGGTCCGGGTCGGCGTACCGGGCGCTGTCGCGCTGGGCGGCGGTGAGACCGATCAGCACGTCGTCGCCCCGCCCGATCCTGGTGCCCGCGATCTCCAGGGGTTCGGCCGCGTACCGGTACGTGGCGTTCTCCACCGGCCCTTCCCAGCGCAGGGTCTCCTCCACCGCCCCGTCGAGGAGGGTCGTGTCGGCGCGCAGGGCCGCCAGTTGGGCGGGATGGGTGAGCAGGGCGAGGACGGCGTTGCCGATGAGGTTGACCGTGGTCTCGTGGCCGGCGATGAGCAGCAGGTAGGCCATGCCCCGCAGCTCCCGCACGGAGAGCCGGTCGCCGTCCTCGGCGGTGGTGCGGATCAGGTCGCTGAGCAGATCGCCGGTGGGGCCGGCGCAGCGCTTGTCCTCGATCAGCTCGGTGAGGTACTCGGCGAGGCGGACGGTCGCCGCGCGCTCGGAGTCCGCGTCGGTCGGCGCGACCACCTCCGTGGAGAGCTTCCGGAACTCCGCGCGGTCCATCTCGGGGACGCCGAGCAGCTCGCAGATGACCGTGATCGGCAGCGGGTAGGCGAGGGAGTCGATGAGGTCGGCGCGGCCGCGCGGCAGCATGTCGTCGAGCAGTTCGTCGGTGATCTGCTGGATCCGTGGCCGCAGTCGCTCGACCCGGCGCATGGTGAAGGCACGGGCGACGAGGCCGCGCAGACGCGTGTGCTGCGGCGGGTCGGCGACCAGCAGATGCTTGCCGATCAGCTGCTCGTCCAGGGGCACGAAGCCCGTCTTGGCGGTGTCCTTGGCCAGCCGGTGGTCGGCGAGGGCGGCCCGGGCCTCCTCGTACCCCACGACCAGCCAGGTCTCCCAGGCTCCGCCAGGCATGGCGAGCCGGACCCGGTGGACGGGACCCCGCTCGCGCAGCCGCGCGTACACCGGGTGCGGGTCCCGGCGGAGTGCGTCGCCGTGCTCCGTCAGGTCGATCACTCGTTCCATGTCTCCCCCTGTGGACTGTCCCGAGGTCCCGTACAGCGGCCGGTACGCGGATAACGCGCAGGACGTCCGAGTAGTGCCCGCCGACCGGTACCTGTCGCCCGGTGCCGCCGCCTAATGCCCCTCGTCGGCGTCCTCCAGCGGCCCCGCGTCATAGGCGAGCAGGGCGATCTGGACCCGGTTGTCCAGGCCGAGCTTCGCGAGGACGCGCGAGACGTGGGCCTTGACGGTGGCCACGCTGATGAAGAGTTCGGCGGCGATCCGGGCGTTGGCGAGACCGCGGCCGACGGCGACAACGACCTCGCGTTCGCGGTCGTTGAGGACGGCGAGCCGTTCCCGCGCGCGGGTCTGCCGGGC
Source organism: Streptomyces sp. NPDC029138 (assembly GCF_055564375.1). Taxonomy (NCBI): domain Bacteria; kingdom Bacillati; phylum Actinomycetota; class Actinomycetes; order Kitasatosporales; family Streptomycetaceae; genus Streptomyces; species Streptomyces sp. NPDC029138. The sequence goes on along the minus strand of NZ_JBVHWM010000044.1, from coordinate 56,050 downwards.
GTCGGCGGCGGTACCGGCCGCGTGCCGCATCAACTGCCGGGTGACGGCGGGCGACAGGACCGGGTCGCCGGCGGCGACCCGGCGCACGGCGTCGACGATCTCGGCGGGCGGGGTGTCCTTCAGCACGAAGCCGGCGGCGCCCGCGCGCAGGGCGTGCAGCACCTGTTCGTCGGCATGGAAAGTGGTGAGCACGACGACCTGCGGCGCGTCCGGCCGCGCGCGCAGCCGTCGGGTCGCGGTGATCCCGTCCACCGCCGGCATCCGAAGGTCCATCAGGACGACGTCCGGCCGGGTCCGCCGCACCAGTTCCTCGGCCTCCGCGCCGTCGGCGGCCTCCCCGACGATCTCGATGTCCTCGGCCCCGCCGATCATCAGCGCCAGACCGGCGCGTACGAGGGGGTCGTCGTCCACGAGGAGAAGTCTGATCGGCGTCGCAGTCATGGGGTTACGTAATCACGGGAGGGGAGGCGGGGCGGAGGGAACGGTCGGGAGCCGGAGCGGAGGGAACGGTACGGACCGAGGGGCACGCGTGCGCGTGCCGGTACGGACCGACGGGCACGCGTGCGCGTGCGTACGCCGGTGTCCCGCGTGGCCACGCCGGTGTACGACGCCGGCGGCCCTCAGCCCCGCGGCCACGGCAGCCAGCCCCGCACCTCGAACCCCCCGTCGGGACGCGCGCCGTGTTCCAGGTGTCCGCCCGCCAGCGTGGCCCGTTCCCTCAGGCCGATCAGGCCCTGGCCGGAGCCGGGGACGGGCGGGACCTCGGCGGGTGGGGCGGGGTTGGCCACCGTGATCGTCAGACCGTCGCCGGGGGTGCCGGTGAGGCGGACCGTGACCTCGGTGCCGGGGGCGTGCTTGCGGGCGTTGGTCAGGGCCTCCTGGGCGATGCGGTAGGCGGTGCGGCCGACGGAGGCGGGGACGGCCGCCGGATCGGTGACGCGGTGGTCGAGGGTGACCTTCATGCCGGCCTCACGGCACTCGGCGACGAGGGCGTCCAGCGCGGCCAGCGTCGGCTGCGGACGTCCGCCCGACGGCTCCTCGGACTCCCCGGCGCGCAGGACGCCGATGATCTCCCGCAGATCCTGAAGGGCCTCGTGGGCGCTCTCCCGGATGACCCCGGCGGCCCGCGCTATCTCCTCGGGGGGCGCGTCCGGCCGGAACTCCAGGGCGCCCGCGTGCACGCTGAGCAGGGTGAGCCGGTGGGCGAGCACGTCGTGCATCTCGCGGGCGATGGCCTCGCGGGCCAGCCGCTGCGCCTGCTCGGCGCGGAGCCGGGCCTCGGTCTCCGCCCGGTGTGCTCGGTCCCTGAGGCTCAGCATCAGCATCCGCTTGGAGCGGACGAACATGCCCCAGCCGGTGAGGGACACGGTGAGCAGCGTGGTGAACGCGACGACGCCGGCGTAGGGCAGGTCGGGGTCGGGCCGCACCCAGTAGTAGAGCGGGATGAGCGCGAGGTCGACGCCGCCGATCCAGGCGACGTACCGGAAGGGCCGGTGGACGGCGAGCGTGAACAGGGCGACCATCGCGGCGCCGCCCGAACTGTTGGACAGCAGGCCGACCGCGATCATCGCGACGGCGAGCCCGACGGGCCACCGGCGGCGCAGCCAGACCGCGCCGCAGGACAGGGCGCCCAGCGTCTGGTCGAGGACGGCGAGGGAGTGCGGCAGGCCGGGTTCCTCGGACAGGCCCTGGGCGGCCGCCAGGCCGAGGACGACGGCCAGGAGGAAGCAGGAGAAGTCGACGACCCAGTCGCGCGCCGTGCGCCGCGGCCGTCGGCCGGAGGCCCCGGCGTCCGGGTCGAGCTCGTGGACGAGGGCGGAGGGGAACAGCCACCGGCGGCCGGCGAACTCCTGCGGCGCCCGCGCCTGTTCGTCTGTGGTCACGGTCGACAAATCTACGCACGGATCACGCACCGCCGCCGCCCCGCTTCCGGGATCACCGACCGAACGACCGGGCTCGTCGACCAAAGTCGCGCCGCCGTGGACTTTCGGTGCCGTCCGTCGGCTCGGGCAGCGCCTTTCGACGCCGCGCTCCGGCCCTGCGGCCGATGCGTGGGGGCAGGCCGCGGGGCGAGAGTCGTAGCGTGAAACAGGTACTGGAATTCCTCGGATTCATCGCCCTAGTGCAGGGCGCGCTGGGCCTGGTGCACGAGTTCACCGACTGGCATGTGGGTCTCGTGCAGCGGATCGGCTTCCTCGACGGCTACGAGGTGTACGCGAGCGTCGCGCTCGTACTGCTCTCGTTCGCCCTGTTCGCCGTCGCGGAGAGCCAGGGGTCCGGCTGAGACGGCGGGCGCCGGGTGCCGGGCGCCCGGTTAACTTCCCGAAAACTCCTCGGACTTGCCGGGAAATTCTACGGAGTTGTCATTGACATGCCACCTTCTACGCGCGTCATCATGAGCCCATGAGATTCCCCCCACGCATCGCGCGCATCGGCGCCGCGGCCGCCGTCCTGTCCGCCCTGCTCGTCGGCGGCACCGTCACCGCCACCCCGGCGGCGGCCGCGGTCGGCAGCATCTGCTACAGCGACCTGCCCTCGCAGGCGTACGACACGCTCGACCTGATCGAGCGGGGCGGGCCGTTCCCGTACTCGCAGGACGGCACCGTCTTCCAGAACCGGGAAGGCGTCCTGCCCAGCCACCCGTCCGGCTACTACCACGAGTACACGGTGATCACCCCTGGCTCGTCCACGCGCGGCGCCCGACGCATCGTCACCGGTGACGAGTACCAGGAGGACTACTACACCTCCGACCACTACGCCACGTTCGACCTGATCGATTTCGGCTGCTGACGTCCGGCTGACCCCTCGCCCCGCGCACCCCCCACCGGAGAAGCCGGCCGCGGGGCGAGGCAGGCGGCGCCAGGGCCCGCCCAGGCCCTTCGTGCGCCGGCCGGGGTCAGGCCTCCTTGTGGCTGAGCAGGATGTCGACTCCGGCCTGGCTGCCGTCCAGGGTGACCTGCGTGGCCACCGGCGCGTAGCCGGCGGCGATCACCGTGTACTGCTCGCTGGAGAGGTCGGTGAAGGAGTAGCTCCCGTCGACGCTCGTGGTGCGTGTCCCGACGACATTGCCGGCGGCGTCGATCAGGGTCACCCGGGCGTCCTCCAGGGCCCGTCCGTCCTGGGTGTGCACCGTCCCCCGCAGGGTCGCCGCGGTGGACAGCCGGATGTCGCAGCGGGTGGTCTCGGCGGAGACGGTGGCCGGCACGGCGGCCGGGCGGTGGCCGGGCGCGCTGACGCTGAGCGTGTAGTCCCCGGGCCCCAGGTCGCCGATCCGGTAGCCGCCGCGCGTTCCGGTGGTGGCGGAAGCCGTCACGTCACCGCGCTGATCGGTGGCCACCACCAGTGCGCCGGGAAGCACCTCCCCGTCACCGCCGCGCACCGTGCCGGCCACGCCGCCCGGGCTGGCCAGGAGGACCAGGTCGTGGGAGACGGGTGTGTCGTCGACGGTCAGCGTGGCGACCTGCGGCTGGTATCCGGACGCCGAGCCGATGAGGACCACGCCGCCGCGCACGGGAGTGTCCACCGCGTACGAGCCGTCCTCCCGGGAGGTGGCGCGGGCCAGTTGGTGACCCGCCATGTCCAGCAGGGTGATCGCGGTACGCGGTACGGGTGCGCCCGCGCCGTCCCGCACCTGGCCGCGGACGGCGGCCGCACCGCCCGCACCGGCGGCCGGAAGGGTGGCTGCGGCGGTCCACCGGGCGGCCTCCGGGCCGGGCACGACCTCGGCGCCGGGCGTGACCTTGGCGTCAGGCCTGGCCCCGGCACCGGGCGTGCCCTCGGCCTGGACCCCCGCCTCGGAAGCCTCCGCGGGCATGCTCGCCCTCTTCCTGGCGCGGAACAGCAGCACGGTGACGAGCACGGCGAAGGCGAAGAATCCGGCTGACCACCAGTAGGCGACGGTGTAGCTGTGCAGCGCCGCGTTCGCCCTGACCAGGGGGTCGGTCAGATGGTGCTTCGCGTAGTCGGTGGCCGCGCTGGCGGCCAGGGTGTTCAGCAGCGCCGTACTGATCGAACCGCCCACCTGCTGTGTGGTGTTGACGGCCGCGGAGGCCACGCCCTGGTCACTCGCCCGTACCCCCAGGGTGGCGTAGCTCATCGCCACGGGCATCGACATGCCGAGCCCCGCGCCCAGCAGCAGCAGCGGCGGCAGCACATGCGGCGCGTAGCTGCTGTGCAGGTCGAGGCGGGTCAGCCAGACCATGCCGCCCACGGCCAGCAGCATGCCGATGGGTACGACGACCTTGGGCCCGATCCTCGGCACCAGCCAGTTGGTGGACAGCTGCGCCATCACCATCAGCGCGGCGACCATCGGCAGGAAGGCCACGCCGTTCTTCACCGGCGAGTAGCCCAGCGTCGACTGGAGGTAGTAGGTGAGGAAGAGGAAGACGCCGAACATCCCGGCGGACGAGATGAGCACGGTCGACAGGGCGGCGGCGCGGTCGCGGTCGGCCAGGACGCGCAGGGGCAGAACGGGGTGCTTCGCACGGGTCTGCCAGAGGAAGAACGCCACCAGCAGGAGGCCGCCCGCGGCGAGGAAGCCCCAGGTCATCCAGTTGTCCCAGTCGTGCGTCTCCGCGTTGGCGAAGCCGTAGACGACACCGAACAGACCGCCCGAGACCAGGGCGGCGCCGAGGATGTCCAGCTTGGGCCGCTCGGCCGGGACGGAACGGCTGATGAAGACGATCGCGCCGATCAGCGCCGGTACGGCGATGACGTCGTTGACGTACAGCGTCCAGCGCCAGTCCAGGTACTCGGTGAGCAGGCCACCGAGGACCAGGCCGACGGCGGCGCCGGAGCCGGCGATGGCGCCGAATATGCCGAACGCCTTGGCGCGTTCCTTGGGTTCGGTGAACGTCGTGGTCAGCAGGGAGAGCGCCGCCGGCGCGAGCAGGGCGCCGAACAGCCCCTGCACGGCACGCGCGACGACCAGCATGGTGAAGCCGTTCGCGGCGCCACCGAGTGCGGAGGCGGCGGCGAAGCCCACGATGCCGATGATGAAGGTCGTCTTGCGGCCGAAGAGGTCGGCGAGCCGGCCGCCGAGCAGCAGCAGACTGCCGAAGGCCAGGGAGTAGGCGGTGACGATCCACTGCCGCCCGTTGTTGTCGAAGCCCAGGTCCTGCTGGGCGGACGGCAGCGCGATGTTCACGATCGTGGCGTCGAGTACGACCATGAGCTGGGCGAGACCGATCACGGCCAGTGCCCACCATCGGCGCCTCGGTGGGGCATGGGTCTGGCCGGACGGCCCGGCCTGGACGGTGGCGACCGGGATGGCTTCCACGATGGGACTCCCTCATGGGGCTCGGATTGCTCAGTTGCGCGTCAGCGCCGGCGGGACGACGGTGTTCCCGCCACGATCGGTCCGAAACGGTTTCGTACAGCAAAGGTAGGCAATCCCACAGCGAAACTCAAACGTTTCGATCAGCCCTCGGGAGATGTGGGTCAGGTCACAGACCAGGGAATCGATCACTCTTGTCGCGGCGACCCGCGCTCGTGTCAGCCTGCCGCCCGGCGTCCCCACGCCGTCCCCGCGAGTACCAGCGCGCCGCCCGCCAGGCCGAGCGCGCCGAGGCGGTCGCCGCCCAGCGCGATGCCGGCGCCGGCGGCCCACAGCGGCTCGGTGCCGAGCAGCAGGCTGACCCGGGAGGGCGAGGTGCGGCGGACGGCCCACATCTGCACGAAGAAGGCGAACACCGTGCACAGGGCCGACAGGAACACCAGCCCCGCCCACTCCCGCGCACCGAAGCCCGTCGCGGCGGTCCACGGCGCCGGTCCGCCGCCGGCGGCGGACAGCACGGCGAAGACGGCGACTGCGGCGCCCAGTTGGACCGTCGTCAGCGGCAGCGCGCCGGCGCCCTGTACGGCCCTGATCCGGGACATGGCGAGGACGTGCACGGTGCGGGCGCAGGCGGCCAGCAGCATCAGCAGGTCGCCGAGGGAGGGCCGGGTGAAGCCGGCGCCCTGGGTGAGCAGGACGACGCCCAGCACCGAGGCGGCCGCCGCGCCGAGGAAGGGCGGCGTGGGCCGGGTGCGGGTGACGGCGGCCTCGGCGAGCGGGGTGAAGATCATGGTGAGGCTGATGATCAGACCGGCGTTGGTGGCCGAGGTGTGCACCACGCCGTACGTCTCCAGCAGGAAGATCCCGGCGAGGATCAGCCCGAGCAGGGCGGCGCCGCGCCACTGGGCGCCGGTGAGCGCGCGCAGGGCCCGGCGGCCGGCGACCACCAGGGCGGGCAGCGCGAGGGCGAACCGCAGCACCAGGACGGCGAGTACCGTCCGGGCGGTGGTGATCTCCTTCGCCGCGAGGTAGCTGGCGCCCCAGCAGACCGCGACGAGCAGTACGGGCAGGTCGGTGTGCCAGGCCCGGCGCGGCGCGAGCGCGGCGGGCACGGCGAGCGAGGACATGAGTACGGCTCTCCCGGTCTCCGAAAGCGGTGCGGAGACATCGGCGGCTCGCACGGGGCGCGCTCACCGTACCGGCGGCGACGATCTTCGGCCAGACATGTGCGGCCAGGGCCCGCTCTTCCGGATCGGGCCGGCTCCTGGCTAGGCCTCTTCGGGGAGGTCGTACGTCCCGTACTCGGGGCTGCCCGCCAGGTCGTACGTCTGGAGGGAGACGCCCGAGCCGGTGACGTGGCCGGAGCGGTGGGTGAAGCGGGTGGGCACGGCGCCCTCCGTGAACAGGCGGCGGCCGGCGCCGAGGACGATCGGGAACGTCAGCAGGTGCAGGGTGTCGACGAGCCGCAGGTCCAGCAGGGAGCGGACCAGGGCGCCGCTGCCGTGGACCTGGAGTTCGCCGTCCGTGCTCTCCTTCAGGGCCGCGACCTCCTTGGCGAGGTCGCCCCGGACGACGCTGGTGCCGGCCCACTGCGGTGCCTGGAGGGTGGCGGAGACGACGTACTTCGGCAGGGCGTTGAGCCTGCCGGCGATCGGGTGGGCGGGGTCGGTCACCTTCGGCCAGTAGGAGGCGAAGATCTCGTACGTACGGCGGCCGAGCAGGAAGCCGCCCGCGCGGGCGAAGACCTCGGTGACGAACCCGCCGGAGTCGTCGTCGGCGAGCGGGAAGCTCCAGCCGCCCTGCTGGAAGCCGCCGGCGGTGTCCTCCTGGGGGCCGCCGGGTGCCTGGTGGACGCCGTCGAGGGTGACGAAGACCGTGGAGACGAGCTTGCCCATGGCGGGTGCCTTCTTCCGGGTGCGGGGTCTGTGGTCACCAGGTCAGACCCCGCACACGCCCGCAACTCATCGGTGCCGCCGCATGCCCCCGGGAGAGCGCTGCTCAGCCCGCGTGCGTGGAGAACAGTCCGCCGGTCGGGCCCTGCTTGTCGCCGCCCTGGGCCTTCTTCAGGGCGTTGGCGAGGCTCTCGATGGTGAGGGACTGGAGGATCACCCGGCCGTTGCCCTCCAGCGTGGCCAGGGACAGGCCCTCGCCGCCGAACACGGCGTTCATCAGGCCCTGGCGGTTGAGGCCGCCGACGCGCTGGACGCCGTACTGGATGCCCTCCTCGAAGGCGACCACACAGCCGGTGTCGACCTCGATACGGCCGCCGAAGTCCGCCGGGTTCAGGTCGATGAAGTTGCCCGCGCCCGCGATGATCACCGTGCCGTGTCCGGTGAACTTCTCCAGGACGAAGCCCTCGCCGCCGCTCATGCCGGTGCGGCCGCCGGCGAAGGCGATGCCGAAGTCGACGGTGGACTCGGCGGCCACGAAGGCGTCCTTCTCGGCGAACCACGCGCGCGTGCCGTCCAGCTCCAGGGCGCGCATCTCGCCGGGGAGCACGCCCGCGAAGCCGACCGTGCCCTCGCCGCCCTGGGCGGTGAAGTACTGGAAGGCCAGCGACTCACCGGCGAGCATGCGCTGGCCGACCTGCATGGCGGTGCCCATGGCCTGGCGGAGCAGGCCGCCCATGCCGCCGCCCGAGCCGCCCTGCTGCTGCCCGCCGCTGCCGGACGGGCCGGACAGCCGCGTCTCCATGGTCACGTTCGTGGTCTTGAACAGGAACTTCCCGGCCTCGCAGTACACGGTCTGGCCGGGGTGCAGGTTGACGACCGCCATCTGCATGGCGTTGCCGACGATCTCTTGCTTAAGGGTCACATGGGGAGAACGCGAAAGCATGAGGGAAGAGTTCCGGCAGCCCGGAACAGGGGTCCGCGCGGGTGACGCGCGGGCGCCCCGGTGCTGTCCGGCCGGGGCGCCCCACGCGCGCGTGCACGGGCGTCGGCGCTGGGATCAGCCGCCCAGTTCCTGGTGGCGGGCGGCGAGACCGCTCGCGCCCTGCTCGGTCAGGGAGCCGAACAGGCGCAGACGGGAGATGCCGCCGTCGGGGAAGATGTCGATCCGCGCGTGGGTGCCGACCGCCGGCTCGGGCAGGACGAAGCGGTGGTCGGTGTCGGGCTGGAGACGGGTGCGGGGCAGGATCTCCCGCCACTCGCCGTCCTCGCCGTCCTTCACGGACACCGAGGCCCAGCCGGCGCTGTTGCCCTTCAGGTAGGCCGTGTCGATCTCGACGGCGCGGATCTGGGACTGGGCGACCAGCCGGTAGCGGATCCAGTCGTTGCCCTGGTCGCGGCGGCGGCGGGTCTCCCAGCCGTCGTCCATCTTGCGGGAGCGGCCCGGCTGGATGGTGTTGCCGGCCGGGGAGTAGAAGAGGTCGGAGGCGTCCTCGACCCGGCCGCCGTTCTCCAGGGCGACCACGTCGAAGGTGCCGACGGCCGCGAGCCACCCGGGGTCCGGGACGACCTCGCCGTGCACGCGCAGGCGGGCGATGCCGCCGTCGGGGTGCTGGTTGACGCGCAGGTGCGTGAAGCGCTGCTCGGCGGAGACGGCGAAGCCGTTCGCCGCGTGGCCGCCGACGGCGGTGCGCGGGACGATCGTCGTCCACTTCACGTCGTCGCCCAGCAGTTCCTCCGGGGACGGCGAGCCGGGTACGGACGTGGCCTCGACCGAGACGGCCTGCGGGTAGTTGCCGCGGAAGTGGGCGGTGTCGACGACGATCCCGCGGATCACCCCGGGCGCGCCGAGGCGGACCAGCGCCCAGTCGTGGTCCTCGGCGGTCGGCCACGGGTGCTCGGCGGACGCGCCGCGCCGGCGGCGGGTCTCCCAGCCGTCCATGATCTTGCCCTTGTGCCCGAAGTGCTCGGGGTCGAACTCGGCCCGCTCGGGCACCAGCAGGTTCTCCCGCTCGGCGAAGAACTCGTCGTTGGCGGCGATGACACCGGCGCCGAGCCGCCGGTCGGCGAGGTTGGCGTACCGGGTGAAGGGGAAGTCGGCGGTGCGGTAGTCCGCGTACGGGTCGCCGCCTCCGTAGGGGTTCGCGTCGCCGGTGAAGCTGTGTATCGCCGTCACGGTGATCAGGGGGTCCTTTCTGGAGTCGGCCGGTGCGGGTGCGGGGGGTGGCTCACTGGGGGCGGGCGAGCAGCGTGCCCTTCGGCTCGGTGAACTCGCCGTCGGCGACGATGCGTTCGCCGCGCAGCCAGGTGGACTTGACGACGCCGTACAGGGTCCTGCCGGCGTAGGCGGTGACCCGGTTGCGGTGCTGGAGGCCGGCCGGGTCGACGGTGAAGGTCTCGTCGGGGGAGAGGACGGCGAAGTCGGCGTCGTGGCCCGGGGCGATGGCGCCCTTGGAGGCACCGAGGCCGACGAGGCCGGCGGTCCGTGCGGACATCCAGCGGACCACGTCCTCCAGGCCGTGACCGCGCTCGCGGGCCGCGGTCCATACGGCGGACAGGCTCAGCTGGAGGCCGGAGATGCCGCCCCACGCGGTGGCGAAGTCGTCCGTCTTCAGGTCGGCGGTGGACGGCGAGTGGTCGGTGACCACGCAGTCGATGGTGCCGTCGGCGAGCGCCTCCCAGAGCAGGTCCTGGTTGGCGGCCTCGCGGATGGGCGGGCAGCACTTGAACTCGCTGGCGCCGTCCGGGACTTCCTCCGCGGTCAGGGTGAGGTAGTGCGGGCAGGTCTCCACGGTGATCCGGACGCCCTCGGCGCGCGCGGCGCGGATCAGCGGCAGCGCGTCGCTGGAGGACAGATGCAGTACGTGCACGCGCGCGTCCAGGCGCCTGGCCTGCGCGATGAGGTTCGCGATGGCGGTGTCCTCGGCGTCGCGCGGGCGGGAGGCGAGGAAGTCGGCGTACTTCGGGCCGCCCTGCTGCGGAGCGGCGGCCAGGTGGTGGGGGTCCTCGGCGTGCACGATGAGCAGCCCGTCGAACCCGGCGATCTCGGCCAGGGACTGGGCGAGCCGCTGCTGGTCGAGGTGCGGGAACTCGTCCACGCCGGACGGGGACAGGAAGGCCTTGAAGCCGAAGACGCCGGCGTCGTGCAGCGGGCGCAGATCCTTGACGTTGTCGGGCAGGGCGCCGCCCCAGAAGCCGACGTCGATGTGCGCCTTGTCCCGGGCGACGTCCTGCTTGATCCGCAGATGCTCGACCGTGGTGGTCGGCGGCAGGGAGTTGAGCGGCATGTCGATCAGGGTGGTGATGCCGCCGGCCGCCGCCGCGCGCGTGGCGGTCCAGAAGCCCTCCCACTCGGTGCGGCCCGGGTCGTTGACGTGCACGTGGGTGTCGACCAGGCCGGGCAGCACGACGTGGTCGCCGACGTCCTCCAGCCGGGCGGCGGCCGGGACCTCGGCGTCGTACGGCAGGACGGCCGTGATCCGCCCGGCGGACACGGTGACGGTGGCGGCCCGCGTCCCTTCCGGGGTGATCACGCGCGTGGAGCGCAGCACCAGTTCAGCGTCGGACACCCGAACCCCTCTCTCTACGCCGTTTTACGTCCAGGAAACGGGATTTACACCCACGTAACGGACTTCAACGTTCTGTTGAAGGAGTCTTCACTCCCGCTTCTCCGCCGTCAAGAGGCACACTCTGGGCGACACGAAAGGCGACATGAAAGCGGCGCCCGCTCTAGACGTTTCCACAAAGCGGAATTAGAATTCCAGCAAGCAGAACGTAGCTACGTACAAGCAGGGAGTCAACCGACTGCCGGATAGGCTTCTGCTCTCCCCGCCAGTCCCGAAAGGAACGCGCCGTGCCGACGTCCAGCGCCAGCACCACCGACTCCGCCAAGCCCTCCGCCGCCGGCGGGGTGCAGTCCCTGGAGCGCGCCTTCGACCTGCTCGAGCGGATGGCGGACGCGGGCGGCGAGGTGGGTCTGAGCGAGCTGTCCGCGGCGAGCGGGCTGCCGCTGCCGACCATCCACCGGCTGATGCGCACGCTGGTCGCCTGCGGCTACGTCCGCCAGCAGGCCAACCGGCGCTACGCCCTCGGGCCCCGGCTGATCCGCCTCGGCGAGTCCGCCTCCCGGCTGCTCGGCACCTGGGCGCGGCCGTACCTCGCCCGGCTGGTCGAGGAGACCGGCGAGACGGCGAACATGGCGCTGCTCGACGGGGACGAGATCGTGTACGTGGCCCAGGTGCCCTCGAAGCACTCGATGCGGATGTTCACCGAGGTCGGCCGGCGGGTGCTGCCGCACTCGACCGGCGTGGGCAAGGCGCTGCTGGCCGGGGTGCCGGACGACGAGGTGCGGGCACTGCTGGCCCGGACGGGCATGCCGGCCGCCACGGAGAAGACCATCACCACGCCGGAGGGGTTCCTCGCGGCGCTGGACGAGGTGCGGCGGCTGGGCTACGCCGTGGACGACAACGAGCAGGAGATCGGGGTGCGCTGCCTCGCGGTGTCCGTACCGGACTCCCCCACGGCGGCCGCCATCTCCATCTCCGGCCCGGCGGGACGGGTCACGGAGGCCGCCACGGAGAAGATCGTGCCGATGCTCCAGCAGATCGCCGGCGAACTGTCGGCGGCCCTGGTCAGCCAGAACCAGGGCTGACGGGGGTACGGCACCGGGCCACCGGGCCACACACCGGCCACCGAGCCCCCCCCCGGCCACCCACGATCACTCCGGCACCCGGAATCGCTCCAGCACCCCGGCTCACGCTGAACTGAGTACCCGTACTCATGCACCCCTTCCGCCCGCCCAGGCAGGGTGCGGGTATGGACCTCCCCGTCGCCCCGCCCGCCTTCGACGCCACCGCCGGTCCCGGGCCGCGCCGCCGTGCCGACCGGGGTGCCGACATCGGAGCCGGGTGCGGGCTGGTGTTCCTGGAGCTGGTCGCCCTGGTGGTGGTCTTCGGGCTGTGGGTGTTGTCCGGGTGGAACCTCGACCCGGGCAGGACCGTCACGGCCGACCCGTTGTGGAACTACCTGGCCGCCGCCGGCGGGGTCGGCGTCCTCGCCCTCGCCGGGGCTGTGATCGCCGCGCGGGCCGGGGCCGTCGTCACGGTGGTCACGCAGGCCGTCATGGCCACCCTGGTGTGTCTCATCGTTTTCGGCGGGGCCACCGCGCAGTCCCACCAAGACCGGGTGTGCCGTGACATGCCGTCGGCATCGGGCTGCCGGGGCGACGAGCAGCCGTAGCGGGCGGCTAGTCGCGGGGCGGTTCGCCGAACAGGTAGACCGCGTCGCGCACCTGGGACAGCCCGCGGGCCAGCGCGCTCATCGAGCCGATCGCGCCGGCGATCAGTAACAGGGAGCTGCGCAGGCGCGGGATCTCGGGCAGGCCGCCGGCGGCCATCGCGGCCAGGGCCGCGAGTTCGTCCTCGGCTATCGCCCGGTCGGGGAAGTCCGCCGGTAGCGCGGCGAGTTCGCGGCGCAAGCGGGACACCGCGGTCCGCAGTTCCGCCGCCCTAGGGTCCTCGTCGCTGCCGGTCACTGGCCTCTGCCCCAAGCTCCGCAACACAGCCCTCCCCCCTGACACGCCGTCGTGCGCGGGTCAGTAAACGCCACCCCGTGCGGGAGCGCCACAGCCCGGGCCGAAATTCAGCCCAACGGAATCGGCACCGGAAAACCGGCCGATTCCGCGGCCGTCGGGTATGCAGGACCCATGACGGACAACCAGGATCTTCAGGGGGATGTCGCGGGGCTGCTGCTCGCCGCCGGCGGGGGCAGACGGCTCGGCGGGCGCCCCAAGGCGCTGTTGCCGCACCGGGGCCGGCCCCTGGTCGAGCACGCGGCCGGGGTGCTGCGCGCGGCCGGATGCGAGCGGATCCATGTGGTGCTGGGCGCCGCGGCGGACGAGGTGCGGGACCGCGCCCAACTGGACGGCTGCGTGCTGGTGGACAACCCGGACTGGGCGGCGGGCATGGGCTCCTCGCTGCGCGCCGGGCTGGCCTCCCTCGCCGGTACGGGCGTCCGCGCCGCCCTGGTGAGCCTGGTCGACCAGCCCGGCATCGGACCGGCCGCGACGGCCCGGGTGCTCGGCGCCTACAAGGACGAGACCTCGCTGGTCTCGGCCGCCTACGCGGGGGTACGCGGGCATCCGGTGCTGTTCGGCGCCGCGCACTGGGCGGGCATCGCGGAGACGGCCACCGGGGACCGCGGAGCGCGGACTTATCTGAAGGAGCACGAGGCTCAGATCCGGCTCGTGGAGTGCGCGGATGTCGCCGAGCCGTACGACATCGACACGGAGGCCGACCTGAACCACCTCGAGTGAACGGGGTGGCACCGGGCGCCACCTTGCCTCGACTCAGAGAATCTCGACATCAACAAACCATTGAACTTCCACGATGAGGAAACTACTATCCACTGATCAGAAGCGCCTGTCCGCACAGCGGGCGCTGACTGTCCTGTTCGTGCCACTTGGCACCCGGTGCCACCGCTGAAGGAAGTGACAGCTCATGTCCGCACCAGCGCCGTCCCCGCTGGCCATCGTCGACGCCGAGCCCCTGCCCCGGCAGGAGGAGGTCCTCACGGACGCGGCGCTCGCCTTCGTGGCGGAGCTGCACCGGCGGTTCACCCCGCGCCGTGACGAACTCCTGGCCCGCCGGGCCGAGCGCCGCGCCGAGATCGCCCGCACCTCCACGCTCGACTTCCTGCCCGAGACGGCCGCGATCCGCGCGGACGACACCTGGAAGGTCGCCCCGGCCCCGGCCGCGCTGAACGACCGGCGCGTCGAGATCACCGGCCCCACCGACCGCAAGATGACCATCAACGCGCTCAACTCGGGCGCGAGGGTCTGGCTCGCCGACTTCGAGGACGCCTCCGCCCCCACCTGGGAGAACGTGGTCCTCGGCCAGCTCAACCTGATCGACGCCTACACCCGGAACATCGACTTCACCGACGAGCGCACCGGCAAGTCGTACGCCCTGCGGCCGAACGAGGAGCTGGCGACCGTCGTCATGCGCCCGCGCGGCTGGCACCTGGACGAGCGGCACCTGGTCGACACCGACGGCCGTGCCGTCCCCGGCGCCTTCGTCGACTTCGGCCTGTACCTCTTCCACAACGCGCAGCGGCTGCTCGACCTCGGCAAGGGCCCGTACTTCTACCTGCCGAAGACCGAGTCGCACCTCGAAGCCCGCCTGTGGAACGACGTGTTCGTCTTCGCGCAGGACTACGTCGGCATCCCGCAGGGCACCATCCGCGCCACCGTGCTGATCGAGACCATCACGGCCGCGTACGAGATGGAGGAGCTCCTCTACGAACTGCGCGACCACGCCTCCGGGTTGAACGCCGGCCGCTGGGACTACCTGTTCTCCATCGTCAAGAACTTCCGTGACGGCGGCGCCAGGTTCGTCCTCCCGGACCGCAACGCGGTCACCATGACCGCCCCGTTCATGCGGGCGTACACCGAACTCCTCGTCCGCACCTGCCACAAGCGCGGCGCGCACGCCATCGGCGGCATGGCGGCCTTCATCCCGTCCCGCAAGGACCCCGAGGTCAACAAGGTCGCCTTCGAAAAGGTCCGCGCCGACAAGGACCGTGAGGCGAACGACGGTTTCGACGGCTCCTGGGTCGCCCACCCCGACCTGGTCCCGATCGCCATGGAGTCCTTCGACAGGGTCCTCGGCGACAAGCCGCACCAGAAGGACCGCCTCCGCGAGGACGTGCACGTCGAGGCCGCCGACCTGATCGCCGTCGACTCCCTCGACGCCAGGCCGACGTACGCCGGTCTCGTCAACGCCGTCCAGGTCGGCATCCGGTACATCGAGGCCTGGCTGCGCGGGCTCGGCGCGGTCGCCATCTTCAACCTCATGGAGGACGCGGCCACCGCCGAGATCTCCCGCTCGCAGATCTGGCAGTGGATCAACGCCGGCGTCGAGTTCGAGAACGGCGACAAGGCCACGCCGGAGCTGGCCCGCAAGGTCGCCGCCGAGGAACTGGACGCCATCCGCGAGGAGATCGGCGAGGAGGCCTTCGCCGCCGGGCACTGGCAGGAGGCGCACGACCTGCTGCTGCGGGTGTCCCTGGACGAGGACTACGCCGACTTCCTCACCCTGCCGGCGTACCAGCAGCTGCGCGGCTGAAGCCCTGCCCGTCCGAGTGGCCCGGGGACGTCCCGGGGCCACTCGGTGGGTCATCCGAGATGTGCCGACCAGTCCTGTTCCGCCGCCGGCTTGCCGTGCAGGTCGGGGACCCGCTTCAGCCAGTCCGGGCGGCCCGCCTGTGTCTTCGCCGCGCGGGCGGCCTCCTCGGCCGCCAGCTCGTCGCGGCCCGGGAAGTCGGTGGGCAGCCACTCCGGGGAGAGGCGGACCCGGTCCAGGAGGTAGCCGACGTAGGCGTCCCGGACGTCGTCGGGCGTGGCGAAACCGGCGTCCTCGGCGAGCCAGGCGTCCGGCACCTCGGCGACGATCCCGCGCAGCAGCTCCTCCGTCACCCGGGGCGCCAGTTCGGCGTCGGCGGCCCGTGTGTCGGGGCCGTAGTGGCCGAGGGCGTGGTGCCGGAAGTCGTACCGCCGGCCCGGGGCCGTGGTGTCCCAGCGGTGGTGGAAGACGAGGGCGGCGCCGTGGTCGATCAGCCACAGGCGCGCGGGCGCGGTGCCGAGCGTGGGCCAGACCATCAGGTTGGAGCTGTGGACCGTACGGTCCACGTTCACGGTCAGCGCGTCCAGCCAGACGATCCGGCCCGCCTCCAGCGGGTCCACCGGAAACGTCCGGGCGATCTCCGGGGTGAAGTCCCGGGCGCCCGGCAGATAGTCCATGCCGAGATTGACGCCCGCGCTGGCGCTGTGCAGCTCGCGCACCTCCTGGTGCGGCTCGCCCGCGGCGATGGCCGGGTCGAAGTGCACGAGCACCAGCTCGGGAAAGCGCAGTCCGAGCGCGCGGGCGAGCTCACCGACGATGATCTCGGCGACCAGCGCCTTGTGACCCTGCGCGGAACCGGTGAACTTCACGACATACGTGCCCAGGTCGTCTGCCTCCACGACTCCGGGCACGGAGCCGCCGGAGCGGAGGGGGGTCACGTATCGAACAGCAGTCACGTCGCGCAGCACACCGGCCAGCGTAAGCGCTCCGCTGGGAGGGCCGCTGAGCGGTTCGTTCGTCTGCGGCGCCGTTGTGGCTGGTCCCGCTCGCGCGGCGGAGCCGCATACGCCCCTTCGGGGGCGCTCCCCAGGTGCGTCCGGTCAGCCGGCCAGCGGGTTCGGTAGGGGCAGGTAGCGGGCGTCCGCTCCGTCCGCGCCGGTCCAGCGGAGGAGGAGGTTGGTCTTGCCCGGCAGGGTGGGGGTGGTGAGCAGGGTGGGGATCTCGGGCAGGGGGTGGCGGGCGAGTTCCCGGCGGGCCGCGGGCCAGGGGTCCAGGTCGGGGTGGTGGTCGGTGAGGGCGCCGGCGATCTCGATGAGGTGGTTGACGATCAGGCAGTACACCAGCCGCTCCCAGCCGGCGGCCCGGGTCACGTCCGGCAGCAGCTTGGCGCCCTCCGCGTCCCGGAAGAGCGCCTGCACGGGCGTGCCGGCCGTGTCCACGGCGACCAGCGTGTTCTGGAGGTGGGCCTCCAGGACCACCCCGTGGTCGTCGAACGCGGTCAGGGCGGGCGGCACGACCTGCCGCAGGTACGCCTCCCACCAGGCGGCCGGGTCGGGGGTGGAGGCGAGCGGGCTGCCGTCGAAGCCCTCGGCGAGGCCGGCCGCGAGCAGCGGGGTGGCGCCCGGCAGCAGATGTCCGCTCAGCCCGTCGCGGACGAGGACGGCCAGTTGCTCGAAGGCGAACGCGGCGGTGCGGTAGCCGCGGTCGCTGAGCCAGGCCGCGGGCGGGCCCATGGCCGCGAAGGCGTGCTGGGCGGCGGTGTCGGTACGACGCAGTTTCCGCAGGTCGTGACGCCACAGCCGGCGGATGTCATTGGTGATGCGGACGTCCAGGCTGAACTTCAGGAACAGGTCGCGGCGCGGCTCGTACACCGTGCGGACGGCGGCCGTGGGCCAGGTGTCGAACGGGCTCGTGCCCAGCCGCAGCAGCCGCCCGTCGGCGAAGGCGGGTGCGAGGTCGTGGGCGACGAGGTCGAGCTGCCAGGGGTGGGCGGGCAGCAGCCGGTAGCCGGGCGGGGCGGTGCCGAGGGCGTCCAGGGCGCGCGTGTCGCCTTCCTCGGCCACCTGGTCCTCACGGACGCCGAGCAGCACCAGCGGGAACCGGGCGTGCGCCTCGGGGGCGTACGGCAGCCAGGACGCGACCGGGCCGCCGCCGCGCGCCTTGGGGGCCGGGTGATGGGGGTGGCCGGTGAGCAGGGACTGCTCGGAGCGCAGATACGGGTCCTCGGGCGCCGTGGCCCGGGCGCGGGCGGTGAGCAGGGCGGCGATCGCGTCCCGGCTGTCGATCATCTCGCCGGGCAGGTCGCCGCCGGGCAGCCCGGTGTGCCGGCGCAGCTCCTCGGCGACCAGTTTGACCAGCTCAGAGTGGCCGATGCGGCGCCAGACCCCGGCGGTGTACAGCTCGGGGTCGGCGGGGCGCCGCCCGGGGCGCACCCGCAGCAGCCGGCCGCCGGGGAGCCGGTGGACGCGGTGGTCCCCGCTGTCCGGGAGCGGCTCGGCGACCTCCCGCAGCAGGCAGTTGAGCAGGGGCGCGGTCGCGTACGCGTCGGCGCGGCGGCCGACGGCGCCGGTGGGGGGTGTGAGGTCCACGCGATCCATTCGTTCTTCGTCCAGGGGGCCGCGGTCTTCCCCGGGGCACGCCGGGTGCGCCGTCCGGGAGCCGGTGACGATCAGTATGGCTGGCGTCCCGGACAATCGTGCCGTGGCCCGTGTACCCGAGGAGCCGACCGTGTCCCGTCCCCCGACCGCCGACGCCGAGATCGCCGAGGAGCTGGCCGCCGTCCGGCCCGCGCTGCTGCCCCGGTACGCGGCGGAGCTGCCCGGTGCCCGCGCCGCCGTGCTGACCCGGCTGTGGCGGGCGCTGGCCCATGAGCCGCTGCCGTGGCTGACCGGCCGGGTGTCCGGGGCGGACGGCCTCGCCCTGCGCCTGGCCGACGGGCGGACCCTGCGCGGGCCGCACCCGGATCCGTACGCCACGAGCGCGTACGTCACCGCCGTACGCCTGGACCGGGAGCGGTACGACGATCCGGCGCGGCTGATGAGCGCGCTCGGGGTGCCGCACGCGTCCGCCTTCGCCGCGGAGCTGGCGCACAGCGTGGCCTCGCTGGCGCTGTCCCGGGCCGGTGCCGATCACCCGAAGGAGTGGCCGGTGGGGGTCCCCGCGGCCGAGCACCGGAGGAGGGACTGGGAGTGGGAGCAGCGGGTGGTCGACGGGCACCCGTACCATCCCAACTGCCGTTCCCGGCCGGGTTTCTCGGTGGCGGACCAGCTGGCGTACGGCCCCGAGCACGGACCGGTGGTGGAGCTGGGGACGGTGCCGGTGCCGGCGGCGGAGTGCCTGGTGTCCGGCGACTGGCCGGCCGAACTCCGCGACGGCGACCGCCTGTTGGTGCCGGTGCACCCGTGGCAGGCCGCGCACGTGCTGAGGCGGTCGTACGACACCTGGCGGCCCGCCCGTCCGCTGATGTCCCTGCGCACGCTGGCGCTGCCCGGCGGCCCGCATGTGAAGACCGCGCTGAGCGCCCGGCTGACGTCGTCGGTGCGGGACATCTCCGCGTACTCGGTGCGGGCCTCGGCCACGCTGTCCGCCTTCGCCGAGGACCTGGCGGCGCGCACGGAAGGCCTGTTGCACATCACCCGCACGCTGGGGGCGGTCACGGCCCACTCCCCCGATCTGGCGGCACTGCTGCGGGAGTCGCCGGAGGTGTACGCCGCTCCGGGTGAAAGCGTCCTCCCGGTGGCCGCCCTCGCCACCACGTCCCTGCCCGACTCCCCCGCCTGGCTGGCCGCGTTCACCCGTCTGGCACTCACGGTGGGCCTGCGTCTGCTGGATCTCGGCGTGGCCCTGGAGGCCCACGGACAGAACCTCCTGGTCGTCCTGTCGGCCGACGGCACGCCGCTGCGCCTGGTCTACCGCGACCTGGCCGACATCCGGATCAGCCCCGCCCGCCTGACCCGCCACGGCATCACCCCACCCGCCCTGACGGGCCGCCTGATCACCGACGACGACACCGCTCTGCGCCGCAAGCTGTTCGGCTCGCTGGTGGCGGGCGCCCTGGCGGGAACGGCGGGGTCGGGCCCGGCCCTGGCCACGGCGCTGCGGGCCGCCCTGCCCGGTCTGCCGTCCGGCCCGGACCTGGCGGCGCTGCGCGAAGGCCCCGTTCCGGCGAAGGCGTTGACGCTGATGCGCCTGTCACCCGGTCACGCCGGGGACATCTGGACGTCTCTGCCTCATCCCTGCTCGACACCGTTCCCGGCCCAGGGCTGATTTCGCGCGTTCGGGGCCCTGTGGGCACGGCTGCGGGTCGTGCTGCGGCCGGTCCCGGCGGGTGTGGTGTCGGCCGGCCGCTACCTGTGGTACCTGCGCGACCCGGTGCGCTTCCCCGACGGTCGCCTGGGCCTGTACGACCGGATTCTGCCGCCTCCGGGCTCCACTCCCGGCGTGGTGGTCCTGCCGTTGCTCGGGCCCGAGAAGGCAGTGGTGCTGGTCGAGCACCACCGGCACGCCACCCGGAGCCGGCACTGGGAAGTGGTGCGCGGCTTCGGCGATCCGGGTGCGACGCCCACCGAGAACGTCACCCGGGAACTGCGGGAGGAGATCGCGGCCACGCCGACAGCGGTGATCCCCCTGGGTGAGTTGCACCCCGACACCGGGCTGCTCGCCCACAAGGTCTTCCTCTACGCGGCCTGTGTGGACGGCATCGGCGCGGTCGAGAGGGGCGAGGCGATCCACCGGGCGATCACGGTGACGCCGGCCGAGGCGGAGGAGATGGTGGCCGACGGGCGGATCACCGACGGCTTCACCGTCGCCGCGCTCTATCGGGCCCGTCTGGCGGGGGTGTTCGGAAATCCGGCACCGGGTGGCGACACGTGAGAGCGGCCGGGGTGCCCCGGGGCCGGCGGGCGGGGGTCGTTTTGGAGGACGGCCTGTCTGATCAATAGGATCCGGCGATGATCAGAAGACAACGGCTGGCGGCGGGCGTCTGTGCTCTGCTCGCCGCCCTGACGGCCGGGATCGCGTGTCCCGCCGGTGCGGTCGCCGACGAGACGGACCAGTCCGCTCCGAAGGTCGAACTGGTGCTGGACGTCAGCGGTTCCATGCGCACCCGTGACATCGACGGCGGCACCCGGATGGCCGCGGCGAAGCAGGCGTTCAACGAGGTGCTGGACGCGACCCCCGAGGAGGTCCAGCTCGGCATCCGCACGCTCGGCGCCAACTACCGCGGCAACGACCGCAAGGAGGGCTGCAAGGACACCGAGCAGCTCTACCCGGTCGGCCCGCTGAACCGGACCGACGCGAAGACGGCCGTGGCCACGCTGGCGCCGACCGGCTGGACGCCGATCGGGCCCGCACTGTTGAAGGCGGCGGACGACCTGAACGGCGGTGACGGCACCCGCCGTATCGTCCTGATCAGCGACGGCGAGGACACCTGCCAGCCGCTCGACCCGTGCGAGGTGGCCCGGGAGATAGCCGCCAAGGGCATCGGGCTGACCATCGACACCCTCGGCCTGGTGCCGGACGCCAAGACCCGCGCCCAGCTCAGCTGCATCGCGGACGCCACCGGCGGCACCTACACCGACGTGCGCCACAAGGAGGAACTGAGCGACCGCGTCGGCCAGTTGGTGGACCGGGCGGCCGACCCGGTGGTCACACCGGTGGCCACCGAGGGCGCGGACCGGTGCGAGAAGGCGCCGACGCTCAAGTCCGGGCTCTACACCGACCGCGCGGAGTTCGGGCAGCAGCGCTGGTACAAGGTGGACGTCGAGCCCGGCCAGGAACTGCGCGCCTCGGTGAGCGTGGCGGACGACCGGGCCGTGCAGCCGAACTACGGTGTTCTGCTGCGGGCGGTGACCGTGCACGGCCGGGAGATCGTCCGCGGCGAGGCCGCCGGCACCGGCCGCACGGACGTCGTCTCCACCGGTCTGCGCTACCCGAAGCCGGACAGCGACGACGACGCGGCTCCCGCGGAAACGGTGTGCCTCCAGGTCACCAGCTCCTTCTCGGCCGCGGCCGGCGTCAAGACGACCCCCGGTCTGCCGCTGGAGCTGACCGTCGACGTCGTGGACGGGCCGTCGGGCCACCATGACGTGGCCGCCTTCGGTCTCGGCCGTGGCTGGTGGCTGCTCGGCACGCTGGTGCTGATCGGCTTCCTCGCCGGTCTGCTGTGGGGCTGGCTGTCGCGCTGGCGGGTCGCCGTCTGGAGGACGAACTGATGCGGATCACACGTGTGTGGGGCGCCGCCCTGCTGGCGCTGGGGCTGGCCGCCGGACCGGCCGCCGCCGACTCCTCGCCCTCCCCGAGCGCCTCCGCCGACGGTGACGCGCCCACCCTGGCGGGCACCTCGTTCCGTACGGCGACCGAGATCGAGCAGGGGCAGCAGGCCACCGCCTCCGGCTCCACCGGCGACTACCTGTACTGGTCGTTCCCCGCGGACACCGGGCAGCGCCCCACCGTCAAGGCGACGGTGAAACTCCCCGACGCGCACGGCTCCGAGACCTGGCAGCTCGACCTGTACGACGGACTGCGGCGCCGCCAGTCCTGCCAGTACGGCGCCCAGACCCGCACCGCCGCGCAGGGCACGGGCTCGGTCGAACTCGCCTGTGTGCTGCGCACGGTGCGCGGCTGGACGGAGCCGTGGGCCAATGACCCGCTGCAAGGCACGTACTACATCCGGCTGACGGTGGTGGACCTCGGCGCCGCCGACCTCGGAAAGCCGGTGAGCGCCGACGTGCGCGTCGACTCGAAGGACATCGGCGGGGCGGCGGCCGTGGACGGCTCGCTGGGCAAGCCGCTCGTCCCCGGGATCGCCGTCAAGTCGCAGGAGGGCAAGGACGGTTCGAAGGGAGCCGTGCTGTCCAGCTTCGGGTCGGACGACGGCTGGTCGTCCGGGTGGTGGTCCGACCGATGGGTGTGGACCGGGATCGGTGCGGTGCTGGCCGCGCTCGCCGGGATCGGCGGGTATGTGCTGACGCGGGGCTCCGGGCGGCCGTCCCGGGTGCCGCCGAATGTGTGAGCCGTCGTAGCGCGAAGGCCCGCCCGCCGGCGGGCCTTCCCCTTTTTTGTCCTCGTCGAGTTTTTGCCCTCGTCGAGCGTTCACGCCTCCCGCAGCGCCTTGGCGAGCGTGCCGTCTCCGGTCACCGTCACCCGTCCGTCCCGTACCGCGTCCGACAACCGCGTCTCCCCGCGGGCGATGGCCTCGCAGGTCGCCGCGTCCATCACCAACCGCGCGTCCACCTCGCCGGGCGCGGGCCCGTCGCCGTAGACCGGCCCGTCCTCCGCGCCGACGTGGAGATGGAAGTCCCCTTCCTCCAGGCGGACTTCCACGACACCCTCCCCCTCCAGCGCCCGCAGCAGCGGCAGCGCGAACCAGTGCGCGCGGACCGCGTCGGTGGGCCGGCGCTCCCCCAGCTCTTCCTCGCCCCACGCACCCAGCGCCTGAAGCGCGGGCAGCAACTGGCGCCCTCGGGAGGTGAGTTCATACACGTAGGCCGCGCCCGGCGGGGGCAGGCGCCGCCGGGTGGTGAGCCCGTCCCGTTCCATGTCCCTCAGCCGCGAGGCGAGTACGTCCGTGCTCACGCCGGGCAGGTCCGCGTGCAGGTCCGTGTAGCGGCGCGGGCCGGCGAGCAGCTCCCGGACGATCAGCAGGGTCCAGCGGTCGCCGACGAGGTCGAGGGCGCGGGCTGCGGAGCAGTACTGGTCGTAGCTTCGGCGAGGTGACATGCGACGCAGTCTAGACGTGTTGTTGGACTTTCCAAGCTCCTGCTTGGTAAAACCAAGCAACACGAGTTTCCGGAGGGGCGCATGGAGTTCCGGCAGTCCAACAAGCTCAGCGAGGTGTGCTACGAGATCCGCGGCCCGGTGATCGAGCACGCCAACGCGCTGGAGGAGGCGGGGCACAGCGTGCTGCGCCTGAACACCGGCAATCCCGCGGCCTTCGGCTTCGAGGCGCCGGAGGAGATCCTCCAGGACATGATCCGGATGCTGCCGCGGGCGCACGGCTACACGGACTCCCGGGGCATCCTCTCCGCCCGCCGCGCGGTCGCGCAGCGTTACCAGACCCTGGGGCTCGAAGTCGACGTGGACGACGTCTACTTGGGCAACGGCGTCTCGGAGCTGGTCTCCATGGCCGTCCAGGCGCTGGTCGAGGACGGCGACGAAGTCCTCATCCCGGCACCGGACTTCCCCCTCTGGACAGCCGTCACCACGCTGGCCGGCGGCAAGGCCGTGCACTACCTGTGCGACGAACAGGCCGACTGGAACCCGGACCTCGCCGACATGGCCTCGAAGATCACCGACCGCACCAAGGCCGTGGTCGTCATCAACCCGAACAACCCCACCGGCGCGGTCTACCCGAAGGAGGTCGTCGAGGGCATCCTCGACCTGGCCCGCCGGCACGGCCTGATGGTGTTCGCCGACGAGATCTACGACCAGATCCTCTACGACGACGCCGTCCACCACTCGGCCGCCGCGCTCGCCCCCGACCTCGTCGTCCTCACCTTCTGCGGCCTGTCCAAGACCTACCGGGTGGCGGGCTTCCGCTCCGGCTGGCTGGTGGTCACCGGGCCGAGGCAGCACGCCAGGGACTACCTGGAGGGCCTGACCATGCTGGCCTCCATGCGGCTGTGCGCCAACGCGCCCGCCCAGTACGCCATCCAGGCCGCGCTCGGCGGACGCCAGTCCATCAGCGAACTGACCGTGCCCGGCGGGCGGTTGTACGAGCAGCGGACCGTGGCCTGGGAGAAGCTCAACGAGATCCCGGGCGTGTCCTGCGTCAAACCCAAGGGCGCGCTGTACGCGTTCCCGCGCATCGACCCCAAGGTGCACCCGATCCACGACGACGAGAAGTTCGTCCTGGACCTGCTGTTGCGCGAGAAGATCCAGGTGGTCCAGGGCACCGGCTTCAACTGGCCCTCCCCCGACCACTTCCGCATCCTGACCCTGCCGCACGCGGACGACCTGGAGGCGGCGATCGGCCGGATCGGCAGGTTCCTCAGCGGGTACCGGCAGTAGGCGCCTGGCCCGTTTCGCTCATTCGTGCGAAGATCACCCCCGTTGGCGACCGGGGGATCACAGGGGAGCGGGCCGCCCCCCAGCTGTCGGTGCGCGCCTGACCAGCGCCGCACCCCCCCCTGGTCCGGTTCGGGCAGACCAGTCGGACCAGTCGGACCAGGGGGGGCAGCAGTGTTCTTCTCGTACGGACAACGCCGTACGCAACGCCGTACGCACGGAAACGGACAACGCCGTACGCACGGAAGACGCCGTACGGCCGTCGCCGTGCTGTGCGCGGCGGTACTCGGCCTCGCTGCGCCCGGCGCCCGGGCCGAAGGGCCCCGGCCGCCCGCGCCCGCCACCGGGCAGGAGGCACGGCAGGCCGCGCGGTTCTGGACCGCGCAGCGCATGGCCGAGGCCCAACCGCTGGACGCGGTGCGGCACGTACCGGCGGGGCCGGGAGCGGCGACCGCGGCGGCGGCCCGGCCGAAGGGCACCCTGTTCAAGGGGACCCGCCTGGTGGGGACGTTCTTCGGCTCCGACGGACCGCGCGGCACCACCTGGCACTGCACCGGCAGCGTGATCGACACCAAGGCGCGGAACATCGTCCTCACCGCGGCCCACTGCGCGCTGAACATGAAGGGCGACTACATCTTCGTCCCAAAGTTCGTGAAGGGCGCGGCCCCTGACCGGCAGCCGTACGGCATCTTCCACATCCAGCGGATCTTCATCGACCCCCGGTACGTGCCCGACCGCGGTTCGACCACCACCAAGAAGGCCGCGTCCGACCTGGACACCGCGTTCGCCCGGGTCTCGGCCAACCAGCGGGGCGCGTCCCTCCAGGACGCGGTGGGCGGCGGGCTGACCTTCACCCGGCCCGCCGGCTACACCCACCGCGGCGTCACCGTCGTCGGCTACCCCTCCCACCGGCACAACAGCGCCGGACGCGCCGTCAAGTGCACGGTCCCGACCAAGCAGCTGCGCGGCTACCGACAGCTGTCGATGACCTGCGGCGGCTACTACGGCGGGGTGTCCGGCAGCCCGTGGATCACCGACTACAAGGACGACGCCCGCACCGGGCACGTCATCGGCAACCTCGGCGGCTACAACGGCGGCGGCAACGACGCCGACGTCGACTACATCAGCTACGCCACCGCGTTCGGCGCCGACGCCGCGAACCTCCTCGCCGACGCCGTCGCCGACCGGGCCCCGCCCGCCGACCTGCCGCCGTACCGGGGCGTCAGGGGCACGCTGCCCGGCGGCGCCGCACGCTGGCGCAAGGCCGCGCTCATGGCGTCCGGCGACTACACCGGCGACCGGCGCGGCGATCTGCTCGTGGTCTGGTCCGACGGCGGGGTCACCCTGTACCCCGGCGACGGCAAGGGCGGTTTCCTGGCCGAGAAGCGGCTGCGGCAGGCCAACTCCACCTGGACCCACGCCCGGACCCTCACCGGCGGCACCTTCACCGGCGGCGACCGGTCCGGCCTGCTGGTGCGCTGGTCCGACGGCGAGGTCACCCTCTACCCGCAGCCCGGCCCCTCCGGCCTGGGCCGGGAGATCCGGCTGGCGCCGCCCGGCTCCGCGTGGAAGAACGCCGTCCAGTTCACCTCCGGAGCGTTCCGGGAGGACGGGGGCACGGGCCTGCTGGTCCGCTGGGCCGACGGCGCGGTCACGCTGTACCCGGAGGCCGGGGCCGACGGCCTCGGCACCGGCACGCGGCTCGTCGCGGCGAACGGCACCTGGACCAAGGCCGCCCTGCTGACGGGCGGCGACTTCGACGGTACGGCCACCGGGGACCTGCTGGTGCGCTGGGCGGACGGCGCGCTCGACACGTACGCCGGCCCCTCGGCGGCGGGGCTGGGCACCAGGACGCGGGTACGCGGCCCGAACGGCCTGTGGACGCACGCACAGGTGCTGACGGCCGGCGACCTCCGCCATGGCCGCTCCGGCGACGACCTCGTGGTGCGCTGGTCCGACGGGGAGACGACGCTGTACGCCGACACCGGCACGAAGGCGCTCGGCACCGAGCACACGCTGGTCCATCCCGGCACCTGACCGCGCCACCGCGTACTTCCGAGGGGGAACCATGCGAGCGACCACCTGCCTCGCCGTGCTCACGGTCGGCCTGGCGCTGACGGCCTGCGGCACCGGCACGACGGCCGCACCGGACGCCACCGCACCGCCCTGCCGGACCGCCTCACTGACCTGGACGCTGTCCCTGCTCGACGGCGGCGGCCCGGAGAAGGGTGAGGGTACGGACCAGGGTGGCGGCCGGTCCGGCGCGCGGCTCACCGCCGTCAACAAGGGCCCCGGCGCGTGCGTGTTCGCGGGCTACCCGGTCCTGGAGATCCACCACGGCAAGGCGGAGAGCATCGAGGGCACCGGGCAGGGACACTCGGCCTCGCTCGCCCTGCCCGGCAAGGCGTCCGTGACCGTGGACCTCCGCTACACGCGCCGTGGCACCGAGGGCGCGGGTACCTGGTGCGTGCGGCAGACCGAGGCCTCCGTCCGGGCACCGCACGACACCCGTGGGACGGTCGTCCCCGTCACGGACGCGCACGGGAAGGCCGCCACGATCGACGTCTGCGGGGAGACGATCGCCATGGCGGTGCCGCGCCGCGCACCGGCCGGGTCCTGAGGAGGCCGGCCGGTGTGCGGCAGCCGGGTCCCACGAGGGCGATGTCAGGCATGAGGACGTGCCGGGGACGGAGAGGCAACAGTCCCCGGCGCCGACGAGTTGGCGGGCGCCCGGCTCATCCCGGCCCGGGCCTTCGGACCGCGAGGCGCTGGAAACGGCCGTCGCCCCGGCGGAACGGCCGTCTGGCGCAGTCCGTCCTGCGGGCGGCGGGCGCCCTGTGCCACCGTGCCGTCATGGGTGACCTCTTTCTCGTGCGGCACGGTGAGACCGAGTGGTCGCGGTCCGGGCGGCACACGGGCCGGACCGACGTACCCCTCACCGAGCACGGGCGGGAGGAGGCGCGCCGGCTGGTCCCGCTGATCCGCTCCCACCGGATCGGGGCGGCCTTCGTCAGCCCGTTGCAGCGGGCCCGGGAGACCGCCCAGATCATCGGCGTACCGGACGCGCGGGTCGACGCCGACCTGCACGAGTGGGACTACGGCGGCTACGAGGGCGTGACCACCGTGGAGATCCAGCGGAGCCGGCCCGGCTGGTTCCTGTTCACGGACGGGGTCGCCCCCGGGCCGCCGGACCACCCCGGCGAGACCCCGGAGCAGGTCGGGGAGCGCGCCGACCGGATGCTGGCCAAGGTCGACGCGGCGCTCGCCGACACGGAGGGGGTCGTCGTGCTGATCGCCCACGGCCACTTCCTCCGCGTCCTCACCGCCCGCCGCCTGGGCCTGCCGCCCCGGCACGGGGCACTCTTCCAGCTCGCGACGGGGACGCTGTGCCGGCTCGGCACGGAGCATGGGCGACCGGTGATCGTGGGGTGGAACATCCGGCCGCGGGAGGAGTGAGGAGCCGGATGGGGTCAGGAGCCGGGGGGTGAGCAGCCGTGGGAGTGAGGCCCCGGGTGGAGTGAGGCCCCTGGGGGGAGGCCTGGGTGGAGTGAGGCCCCCGGGTGGGGTAAGGAGCCGGGGAGTGAGCAGCCGTGGGAATGAGGAACCGGGTGGAGTGAGGCCCCGGGTGGAGTGAGGAGTCCGGGGGGAGGAGCCGGGGGGTTGAGGAGCCGGGGGCTGAAGAGCCGGGGGGCGTTGTCAGACCCGGGTCGTACTCTGCGCATAGGTCACCCGTCCGACGGCCCCGGCCCCGCCGGCCGCCCGGCCGACGACCTCGCGGGGTCGCGCGACCGACGGCCCCGGGGCCGACCGTCCGACGGTCCCACAGGGCTATCCGGCCCGTGATCCCGCGAGGCCGCCCGGCCAACGGCCCGACAGGACCACCCGCCGGCGGTCCCCGGGCCCACCTCCAACGGCCCTCGGACAACAGCACCGAAAGGAGCCCCCGTGACCCGAGCGCCGACCGCCGCGCAGCGGCGGGTGATCGAGGGTGCCGATCCGGTCACCGGCCGGCTGCGCGGTACGGAGGCCCAGCTCGCGGCCCTGGTGAAGCGGGGGCTCGCCTTCCGGCACCCCCGGCCGCCGCACGACCACTTCCTCACCCCGGCGGGCCACCGGATACGGGAAGCGGTGCCCGAGGCGCCACCGGAGCCCGCGTCGGACACCGGTGTGTTCACGGCCCGCGTCGGCGGCGAGGAGGAGCCGCCCGCGTCCGGTCCGGCGCGGCAGCGCGAGGTGCACAGTGCCTGGGAGGGGCTGCTGGAGCTGCGCCGGATGACGAATCCCGACGGCGCGGCGGACCGTCCGTGCGGGTGGGAGCGGACGCATCTCGTACGGGCCGCGGCGCTCGCGCTGGAGGCGGCCGGGCACCGTCCGGCGGGCGGGGACGCGGACGGTTACCGGGTCCGGGCGACCCCGCAGCCGGAGGCGGTCGCGGTGTACGCGCCGGACGCGCGGACGCTGGCGGCCTGCGCGGCCACGCTGGAGCGGGCCGGCTGGCAGGCGGGCGAGTACACCGAGCCCCGGACGAGAGCGCGCTATCTGCTGGCCTCGCCGCGCCGGGTGTGACCGGCGTGTCAGGATCGGTCGACCGGAGAATCGAACAGGGGAAGGGCAAGCAGTGGCCGAACCGTTTTCCGTCCGTGTGACCGTCCGCGGCTACGAGACCGATGTGCAGGGACACCTCAACCAGGCGGTGTATCTCAACTACGCGGAGCACGCCCGCTGGTCGCTGCTCCAGGCGGCCGGGATCAGCCAGGCCCGGCTGGTGGGCCAGGGGGTGGGTCCGGTGGCGCTGGAGACGACCATCCGCTACCGCCGTGAGCTGCTCGCCGGCGACGAGGTCGACGTGACCTGCGAGTTCGAGTGGGGTGAAGGCAAGACCTTTCGCATCCGGCAGGAGATCGTGAAGACCGACGGCACCTTGGCGGCCGAGGTCATCGCGGTGGGTGGCCTGCTGAACCTCGCCGAGCGCAAGCTGCTGGCCGACCCTCGGGAGGTGTTCAAGGAGCTGGCGACGGACCCCGGTCTGTTCGGCCTGTAGCCCGTCGGACGCCTACGCGTCGAGCGACTCCGGCTGGTGCTCGGCGTCGTAGGCCGCCCGCGCCTCGGCGATGTAGACCCGGTTGCGCTCGGCCCAGTCGGTCAGCCGTTGCAGGGTCTCGTTCAACTCGTGCGCGGCGGGTGTGAGTTCGTACTCCACCTTCGGCGGCACCGTCGGATGGACGGTGCGCGTCACCAGGCCGTCCCGTTCCAGGTTGCGCAGGGTGAGGGTGAGCATGCGGCGGCTGATGCCCTCGATGCCGCGCTCCAACTCGGTGAAGCGGATGGGCCCGTGCGCGGCGGCGACGAGGATCTGCACGCTCCATTTGCCGGCCACCCTGTCAAGAACTTCGCGGACGGGGCACGCGTACGCGTTCACTGCCTGGACGGTGACACCCGTGTTCCTCTGGGACATCGGACTGCCTCCTTACGCCGGCCCCCATGGTCACCCACGATGTTCCCCGTTACAAGTCGTGCACCAAGGTGCACAGAAGGAACCAAGGCGCCCCGGGAAGAACAAGGCGCGCGGGAAGAACGGGGAGGCGGCACACGATGTCGGCCATGATCGAGAACAGTCCGTCACCGGCGGCGGTGGCTCCCGGAGCACGGTACTCCCGCTGGACCTCCCTCGCCGTGCTGTGCGCGGGCACGCTGATGACGGTACTGGACGGCAACATCGTCACGGTGGCGATGCCGGCCATCCAGAGCGGCCTCGGCTTCAGCGGGCCCGGGCTGGCCTGGGTGGTCAACGCCTATCTGATCGCCTTCGGCGGGCTGCTTCTGCTGGCGGGGCGGCTCGGTGATCTGGTGGGCCGCAAGCGGATGTTCACGGCGGGGCTGGCCGTGTTCACGCTGGCGTCGGTGCTGTGCGGGACGGCGACCGGGCAGGGCATGCTGATCGTGGCGCGGGCGGCGCAGGGCGCGGGCGGGGCGATGGCCTCGGCGGTGGTGCTCGGCATGCTGGTCGCGCTGTTCCCCGAGCCGCGCGAACAGGCCCGGGCCATCGCGGCGTTCAGCGCGGTCGGCTCGGCGGGCGGCGCGCTCGGCACCTTCCTCGGCGGCGCCCTGACCGAGGCGCTGAACTGGCACTGGATCTTCCTGATCAACCTGCCGATCGGGGTGGCCGCGTTGCTGGCCGCGGTGCGGGTGCTCACGCCGGAACCCGGCGCCGGGCTCGGCCGGGGCGCCGACTACCTTGGGGCGGGGCTGGTCACCGGCGCGCTGATGCTCACGGTGTACGTGATCGTCGGCGCCGGCGAGCGCTCCCGGACCGTCACGCTGCTGCTGGCGGCCTTCGCCCTCGCCCTGTTCGCGGGGTTCGCCCTGCGCCAGGCCCGGGCCGCGCGTCCGCTGCTGCGGCTGCGGCTGTTCCGCTCCCGGCTGCTGACCGGCGCCAACGCGGTCCAGGTGCTGATGATCGCCACGATGTACGGCTTCCAGTTCATCGGCGCGCTGTATCTGCAACGGGTGCTGGGTTACGGCGCGCTCGCCACCGGTACCGCGTTCCTGCCGGCTCCGATCGCGATCGGTGTGCTGATGCTGGGGCTGTCCGCACGGACCGTGGCCCGGTTCGGCGGGTACCGGGTGCTGCTGACCGGCCTGGTGCTGATCACGGCGGGCATGGCCCTGCTGGGCCGCGCGCCCGCCGACGGCTCCTACGTCACCGATGTGCTGCCGGCGATGCTGCTGCTGTCCGCGGGGTTCGCGGCGGCCATGCCGGCCCTCACCGGGCTGGCGATGTCGGGGGCGCGAGCGGAGGACGCGGGGCTCGCGTCCGGACTGTTCAACACCACGCAGGTGGTGGGCGGTTCGCTGGGCCTGGCCGTCCTGTCGACGCTCGCGGCGAGCCGCACCGAGGGCCTGCTCGCCGACGGCACGCCCCTGCTGCCCGCGACCGCCGATGGCTACCGGCTGGCGTTCACCGTGGCGACGGGCATCGCGGCGACGGCCCTGGCCCTGGCGGCGCTGCTCCTGCGCGAGCGCCGCGCCTGAGGCCGGGCGAGGACGGGGCCGGTCGCGCCTGCCCCCGGCTGGGGCGCCAGGCCGCCGGCCGCGCACCGGGGCGCATGGGGGCCGAATGGAGATGCGGGGCCCGCGGGGAGGGTGGGATGCTCCGGGTCATGGCCGCACGTCGTATCAAGCCCAGCCTGTACATCTCCGTCGACATCGAGGCCGACGGGCCGATTCCCGGGCCGTACTCCATGCTCAGCCTCGGGGCGGCGGTCGCCGGAGTGCAGGACGGCGCCGGTTTCACGGCCGCCGATCCCGAGGAGCGGACCTTCTACCGTGAACTGCGCCCGGTCAGCGAGGACTTCGTTCCGGAGGCGCTGGCGGTGAGCGGCCTGGACCGGGCCCGGCTGACCGCCGAGGGCGCCGAACCCGCCGTGGCGCTCGCGGAGTTCACCGCATGGGTGCGCGAGGTCAGCGCGGGCGCGCAGCCGGTGATGTGCGGCTACCCGGCGTCGTACGACTGGACGTTCCTGTACTGGTATCTGATCCGCTTCACCGGGAGCAGCCCCTTCGGGCACTCCGGCTGCCTGGACATGAAGACGCTGTACGCGACGAAAGCCCGGCTGCCGCTGCGGGCGGTGGCGAAGGGGACCATGCCGCGCGAGCTGCTGTCGCGGCGCCGGCACACGCACCACGCGCTGGACGACGCGATCGAGCAGGCGGAGTTGCTGGCCAACCTCATGAAGTGGCCGGGGGTCGCGGCGTCGCCGCCGTCTCCCCCGGCCGGTTGAGTCCTGACCGTCGGCGTCAGTGCGCGGCGGCGATCTCCTCCCCCGCCTCCATGGGATGGGTGACGTCGTGGGCCTCGCGGCCCTTGCCGAGGTGGTTGAAGAGGAGGTTGAGCACCACGGCCGTGACGCAGCCGGTGGAGATGCCCGAGTCCAGGACGATCTTCGCGGTCTCGGGGAAGGCGTGGTAGAACTCCGGAGCGGTGATCGGGATGATGCCGACCGCGAGGGACACGGCCACGATCAGGACGTTGTTGTCCCGGTCCAGGCCGGCCCGGACCAGGGTCTGGATGCCGCTCGCGGCGACCGAGCCGAACAGGACGACGCCGGCGCCGCCGAGGACCGGCCGGGGGACGACCGCGATGAGCGAGGCGGCCATCGGGCACAGGCCCATCAGGACCAGGAAGCCGCCGCCGGTCGCGACGACGTACCGGCTGCGGATCCTCGTCATCGCGACCAGGCCGATGTTCTGGGCGAAGGCGCTGCACATGAAGCCGTTGAACAGTGGGCTGATCGCGGAGCCGAGGGTGTCGGCGCGCAGGCCGGCCGCGATGGTCCGCTCGTCCGCGGGACGCTCCACGATCTCGCCGAGCGCCAGCATGTCGGCGGTCGACTCGGTCATCGAGACCACCATGACGACGCAGAGGGAGAGGATCGCGGCGAGCTGGAACTGGGGGGCACCGAAGTGGAACGGGGTCGGGAAGCCCACGATGTCGGCCTCACCGACGGGGCTGAAGTCCGTGACGCCGAACGGTATCGCGACGAGCGTGCCCACGATCAGGCCGAGCAGGACGGCGATCTGCTTGACGAAGCCGCGGGTGAAGCGGCGCAGCAGCAGGACGATGAGCAGGGTGACGCCGGCGAGGGTGAGGTAGGTCGTGGAACCGTAGTCGTCCGCCTGGGGGTCGGGGCCCTGGGCCCAGCCGAACGCGACCGGCAGCAGGGACACGCCGATCAGGGTGATCACGGAGCCGGTGACGACCGGCGGGAAGAAGCGGACCGCCTTGCAGAAGACGGGCGCGGCGACGAAGCCGAGGAGGCCGGCGACGATGACCGCGCCGAAGATGACCGGCAGGGCGTCGGACTTGTCCTCGGTGGAGGCCACGATCGCGGTCATCGGGGCGACACCGGCGAAGGTGACGCCGTTGACGAAGGGCAGCCGGGCGCCGATCTTCCAGAAGCCGAGCGTCTGGAGGAAGGTGGCGAGGCCCGCGGTGAACAGGCAGGCACCGGTGAGGAAGGTCAGGTCGGTCGCGCTCAGGCCAATGGCCGCGCCGACGATGAGCGGTGGGGCGACGACTCCGGCGTACATGGCGGCCACGTGTTGCAGGCCGCTGGTCGCCATTTTCAGGGCGGGGAGTTTCTCGTCTACGGGATGGGCGGCCACGGCGGGTCCTCCGGGCGGGTAACACGTCGTCGTCGACGTGGGTTTCATGGAGGTGGTGCGGGTGGGCATGGGGGCACCTCCCTGCTCGAGCGAAGCCGAGAGCTGGGGGAGGGACCGTCGGGGGGTGGCTGCTGAAAGGTTGAGCGGTTGAGCGGTTGAGCGGACGGTGTGGGGATGACCGTCCCCGGGGCGCGTGCGTGCACGCGCCCCGGGAACGGCGTGCCGTGGATCCCGCTCGGATCCACGGGTCCCGGCCGGGAGCCGTCCCTCCCGGCCGGAGTCTGTACGGGCCTGAGCCGGATCAGGCCTGTGCGGCGATCCGCGCCAGGCGCTGGGCCTCCGCGCGGGTGGAGACGGCGATGGCGTCCTCGTCCACGGTGAGCAGGCGGCCGTTCTCCACGATCTGCCGGCCCTGGACGAAGGAGGCGGTGACCGGGGCCGCGGCGCCGAAGACGAGCGCGGTCACCGGGTCGGCGATGGAGGCGTGGGCGAGGGTGTCCATCTTCCAGAGCACCAGGTCGGCGAGCTTGCCGGGCTCCAGCGAGCCGATCTGCTGCGCCCGGCCGAGCACCTGCGCGCCGCCGTGGGTGCCGAGCCGCAGCGCCTGGCGGGCGTTCAGCGCGGCCTCGCGGTGGGCGCCGAGGCGGTTGATCAGCAGGGCGTTGCGCAGTTCGGTGTGAAGTTCGCCGGACTCGTTGGAGGCGGTGCCGTCGACGCCGAGGCCCACGGGCACGCCCGCCTTGAGCATGTCGGGGACGCGGGCGATGCCCGCGGCGAGGCGGGCGTTGGACGACGGGCAGTGGGCGACGCCGGTCTTCGTGCGGCCGAACGCGGCGATGTCGGAGTCGGTCATGTGGACGCAGTGCGCCATCCACACGTCCTCACCGAGCCAGCCGGTGGACTCGAAGTAGTCGGTCGGGCCCATGCCGAACAGCTCGTGGCAGAACCTCTCCTCCTCCACCGTCTCCGAGCCGTGTGTGTGCAGCCGTACGCCGAGGCGGCGCGCCAACTCGGCACCCTCGCGCATGAGTTCGGTGGAGACGGAGAACGGCGAGCAGGGCGCGACCGCCACCTGGATCATCGCGTCGAAGGAGGCGTCGTGGTGCTTGCGGACGGTCTCCTCGGTGGCGGCGAGGGCGCCCTCCAGCGTCTCGACGGCGAAGTCCGGCGGCAGCCCGCCGTCCTTCTCGCTGCGGTCCATCGAGCCACGGGCCAGCGTGAAGCGCACGCCCATCTCGGCGGCGGCCCGGATGATCGAGCCGGACAGGTCGCCGGAGCCGTGCGGGTAGACGTAGTGGTGGTCCATGGCGGTGGTGACACCGCCCCGGGCCATCATCGCGAGGGACCCCTGCGCGGCGGCGTACGTCATCTGCTCGTCGATCCGCGCCCAGGTGGGATAGAGCGCGACCAGCCAGTTGAACAGGTTGTGGTCGGTGGCCAGACCCCGGGTGATCCACTGGTAGAAGTGGTGGTGGGTGTTGACCAGGCCGGGCGTGGCCAGATGACCGGTCGCGTCGATCCGGCGCACCACGTTCTCCAGGCCCTCGGGGGCCTTGCCCGCGCCGACCGACTCGATCCGGTTGCCGGCGAGGACCAGGTGGCCGGAGGCGTACTCCGTGTCGCCCGCGTCCACGGTGGCGATCGCACAGTTCTCGATGACGATGCGCTGGGCTGCCGATGGTGCCATCGTGCTTCCTTGTCTTTCAGTGGCGGCCCGTGAACGGGAGAGCGTTCACGGGAGGGCACGGCAGGACCCTAGGAGGATTTGAGTGCCGGAGCCGGTTGCCCGCTCCGGGTGCCGAGGTGATGGAAGAACAGGTTGAGCAGGACCGCGACGAGCGCGCCCGCGCTGATGCCGGAGCCGAGCACGGTCTGCGCCCAGGCCGGGAAGCCGGCGTAGAACGTCGGCGCGGCCAGCGGGATGATGCCGGCACCGAGCGCCACGGCCACCAGGATGATGTTGGAGCTGTCGTCCAGGCCCGCCTCCGACAGCGTACGGATGCCGCTGACGGCGATCGAGCCGAAGAGGACGATGCCCGCGCCGCCGAGGACCGGCATGGGGACCAGCGAGACGACCGCGCCGAGGACCGGGAAGGCGCCGAGGACCAGCAGGGCGGCGCCGGCGACGGCGACGACGTACCGGCTGCGCACCCGGGTGAGGGAGACGACACCGACGTTCTGCGCGAAGGCGGAGGTGGGGAAGCCGCCGAAGACGGGGCCGAGCAGGGTGGCGATGCCGTCGGTGCGCAGGCCGCGGGTGATGGTCCTGGCGTCGGCGCGGCGGTCGCAGATCTCGCCGAGGGCGAGCATGCCGGCGCTGGACTCGGTCATCAGCACCAGCATCACGATGCACAGGGAGAGGATGGCCGCGGGCTGGAACTCGGGGGCGCCGAAGGCGAACGGGGTGGGCAGCGCGGCGACGGGCGCGGACTTCAGGCCGCTGAAGTCGGCCATGCCGAACGGGATCGCCGCGAGGGTGCCGACGAGCAGCCCGAACAGCAGCGCGACCTGCTTGACGAAGCCCTTGCCGAAGCGCTGGATCAGCAGGATGACGGCGAGGGTGAACCCGGCGAGCGCGAGGTGCCGCATGGCGCCGAAGTCGGCGGCGGTCTTGTCGCCGCCCTGCGCCCAGCCGACCGGGACGGGCATCAGCGTGACGCCGATCAGGGTGACGACGACGCCGGTGACCAGGGGCGGGAAGAAGCGGAGCAGCCGGCCGAAGAACGGGCCGAGGGTCAGGCAGAGGGCGCCGGCGACCATCACCGCGCCGTAGATCGCGGGGAGTTGGTGACCTTTCCCGTTGGTCTCGGCGATCGCGAGGATCGGGGCGATGCCGGCGGAGGATGCGGCGTTGACGAAGGGCAGCCGGTTGCCGACGAGGCCCTTGACGCCGATGGTCTGGAGGATGGTCGCGACGCCCGCGATGAGCAGGCTCGCGGCGATGAGCCGGGTGCGGGCCGCGATGTCGAGTCCGCAGGCCTGGCCGATGATGAGCGGAGGAGTGACCACGCCCGCGTACATGGCGGCGATGTGCTGGAGCGCGGCGGGGACGAGCCGCGAGAGGTGGAGCTTCTCGTCCACCGGGTGCACGGACGTGACGGCGTCCTCGGTGTGCGCCGGCGGGGTGGAACACGGGGCTGTGGCGGGCCCCTTCGCAGGCTGTGCCATTTCGTTCCCTCCGGTGTGGCGGGCCCCCGGCCGGGGTGGCGGGGCCGGGGGCGCGCGTCCCGCGTCAGAGGTTGGTCATGTCGACCGGGATACGGGCCTCACAGCCGTCCCGCAGGATGGTGGCCTCGATGAGGCCGTAGGGGCGGTCGGCGGCGAAGTAGACCTCGTTGTCGTTCTTCAGTCCGAACGGCTCCAGGTCCACCAGGAAGTGGTGCTTGTTCGGCAGCGAGAAGCGGACCTCGTCGATCTCGCCGCGGTTGTTGATGATGCGCGCGCCCATCTGGTACAGCGTCTGCTGAAGGGAGAGGGAGTACGTCTCGGCGAAGGCCTGGAGCATGTGCTTCCTGGTCTGCTCGTAGGACTTCTCCCAGTTGGGCGTCTTCTGC
Source organism: Streptomyces sp. NPDC029138 (assembly GCF_055564375.1). NCBI lineage: Bacteria > Bacillati > Actinomycetota > Actinomycetes > Kitasatosporales > Streptomycetaceae > Streptomyces > Streptomyces sp. NPDC029138. Next base: position 19,041 of record NZ_JBVHWM010000044.1, on the reverse strand, counting down.
TCGTCGTCGGTCCAGTTGAACCGCCAGCGCGCGGAGACCTGGGTGGCCAGGATGCGGTCGTACGCCTCCTGGAGGGTGGTGTACTTGTCCTTGACGTAGCCCCAGAACTCGGAGTTGGTGGAGTTCATCACGACCAGGTCCTTCAGGCCGGAGATGACCTCCCACTTCTCACCGTCGTAGGTGATCTGGGTGAGGCGGGTCTCCTGGCCCTTGCGGACGAAGGAGTGCTTGACCTCGTCGGCGCCGATGAACCTGCTGTTGGCGTCGGAGGTCTCGATCCGCTCCCAGGCGTACTCCTCGATGCGGATGCGGGCCTGGTGGATCGGCTCCTGGCTGGTGACGAAGTGCCGGGCGAGGTGGATGCCGAACTGCTCGGCGGACTCGATGCCGTACTCCTTGGCGAACGCGAACACCGTGTTCTTGGTGGTGTCGGTCGGCAGGACGTTGGCGTTGGAGCCGGAGTAGTGGACCTCGTCCATGTCGCCGCTCAGCGCGACGGAGACGTTGAGGTCCTTGATGTGGTGGGTGGCGCCGTCCCGCGTGATCTTGACGACTCGGTTCTCGGCCTTGCCGTACTGGTTCTGTCCCAGAATGGTGGGCATCTTTAGCTAGCTCCCTCGGTAAACGGAGTAGCCGAACGGGTTGAGCAGCAGCGGTACGTGGTAGTGCTCGCCCGGTACGACGGCGAACGTGATCGCCACCTCCGGGAAGAACACCGCCGGTCCGCTGTCCCGATTCGCGGGGGCGTCCTGCTGCGCATCGGCTTGCTTCTTCGCAGTTCTCTCTTCGAAGTACGCCTCGACGGCGAAGTCGAGCCGTACGTGGGTGGTCCCTTCCGGCAGGTCCGGAAGGTCCTTGCACCGGCCGTCGGCGTCGGTCGCGGAGCCGCCGAGCGCCTGCCAGTCCGCCTCCCGGCCGCTGCGGGCGGAGAGGTGGACGGCGACGCCGTCGGCGGGGCGGCCGATCGAGGTGTCCAGGATGTGCGTGGACACGGAGGCGGTGGTGCTGGTGCTCATGGTGTCAGGCGTCCTCTTCGACGAGTCGGGCCAGTCGGATGCGGTTGATCTTGCCCAGCTCGGTGCGGACGATCTCCCGCTCCCGCTCCGGCGCGTTCCCGATCCGCTCCTTGACCGCGTCCCGCATCTGCTCGCCGGTCCGGCCGGTGGCGCAGATGAGGAAGACATGGCCGAACTTCTCCTGGTAGGCCAGGTTGAGTTCGAGCATCTCCGCCTTGAGTTCCTCGGAGGCGCCGGCCATGCCGCGCTGCTCGCGGGCGGAGGTCGGGTCGCCGGGCCTGGGGCGCCCGATCGGCGGGTGACCGGCCATCGCTTCCTGAAGGTCCGCGCCGGTCAGCTCGGCCATGGCGGCGTCGCTGGCGGCGTAGAGGTCCTCCGGGGTGGCGTAGGGGCGGGCGGCGAGCAGTCGCCGGGCCCACTCGGTGGAGGCGCACGCCTCGTGGAGGGCGGCGAACGCCGCGCGCTCCTCCAGATCGTTGAACCGGGCCAGGCCCGGGGGCGTGGAAGTCGACGTCACGGGAGCCTCCGTGGCCACGATGGGCCGTCGTGCTGAACGGGCTGCCGATAGCTAACGCCCTCGGAAACAACACGTCAACACTTTGTTGAAAATTCCGCGTAACAAGCCCAGTGCCCCGCAGGGGCGCGGGGAACGGCGCGACCAGCCACGACGGCGCAGCAGACGCGCGACGGCACCGCGAGGCACCCCCGGCCGCGCACCGCGCCCCCGCGGAGCGCTACGCGCCCTTCTCCCGGTTGAGGTAGTTGTAGACCGTGAACCGGCTGACGCCGAGCGCGCCGGCCACGGTCTCCACGCCGTGCCGCACGGCGAACGCGCCGCGCGCCTCCAGGGTGCGTACGAGTTCCTGCTTGGCCTTGCGGTCCAGGTCGGCCAGCGGGCGGCCCTGCCTGCGTTCCATGGCGGCGAGGATGTGGTCGAGGGAGTCGGCGAGCTGGGGCAGGCGTACGGCGACGGCGTCGACACCCTCCCAGGCGAGCACGACGTCCTCCGGGCCGGCCTCGTCGGGCGGGATCAGCTCCCCGCCCATGGCGTCGACCAGCGGCTTCACGGCCGCGATGAACGGCTCGTCCCCGGTCACCTGCCACCCTCCCCGGTCCCGCCGCCGATCACGTCGCCGCTCGCGTCGTCGATCACGTTGACCTGGAGCGAGACCCGGGTGGCGCCGGCCTCCAGGGTCTTGCGCAGCAGCGCGTCCACCGCGGTGAGCACGCGGTCGGTACCGCCCTCGGCCGTGTTGCCGAAGGGGCCGACGTCGACGGCGTCCAGCTCGGCCGTCTCGATGACCTCCCGCGCCACCAGGGCGTGCGCGGGCGCCTCGTCCAGGTCGAAGGGTTCGGTCGTGAACTCCACTCTCAATCGCACGCGCTCAACCTAACGCCCAGCAGGGCTTTTCGGGCGGCCGGTGACCGACCCCCCTTGACAAGCTCCGACGCCCGACGGCAATCTTCCATTACGCAGAAACGAACTTCCGCAATACGGAATCTCGACCCACGGAAGGGAGCGCGTCCCGAATGCCAGGTTTCGAGTGGAGCACCGCCGCAGACCAGCGCTTCAACGTCAACCTGTCGATCCTCTTCACGGAACTCCCGCTCCTGGAGCGCCCCGCGGCCGCCACCGCGGCGGGCTTCTCCGCGGTCGAGCTGTGGTGGCCCTGGATCGACTCCCCCACCCCCGCCCGGTCCGAGCTGAACGCCCTGAAGACGGCGATCGAGGACGCGGGAGTCCGGCTCACCGGCCTGAACTTCTACGCCGGACAGCTCCCGGGCCCGGACCGCGGCGCCCTGTCGGTCCCCGGCGAGGAGTCGGAGAAGTTCCGCGCCAACATCGACGTCGCGGCCGGCTTCGCGGCCTCCCTCGGCTGCACGGCGCTCAACGCGCTGTACGGCAACCGCGTCGAGGGCGTGGACCCGGCCGAGCAGGACGCGCTCGCCCTGGAGAACCTGGCCCTCGCGGCCCGGGCGGCCGACCGGATCGGCGCCGTCCTGCTGGTCGAGGCCCTCAACCGGCCCGAGTCGCCGCTGTACCCGCTGGTGTCGGCGCCGGCCGCGGTCGGGGTCGTCGACAAGGTGAACGCGGCGACGGGGCTCGGGAACGCGAAGTTCCTGATGGACCTCTACCACCTGTCCATGAACGGCGAGGACCTGCCGTCGGTCATCGAACAGTACGCGGCGAAGACCGGGCATGTGCAGATCGCCGACAACCCCGGCCGCGGCGCGCCGGGGACGGGTTCACTCCCGCTGGAGGAGCTGCTCGGCCGGCTGAGAAAGGCCGGTTACGACGGCTGGGTCGGCCTGGAGTACAAGCCCGGCGACCGGCCGAGCGCCGAGGCCTTCGACTGGCTGCCCGCCGAGGCCCGCGCGGCCCGTTGATCACCCCGTACTGAGAAAGGCACCCCCAATGAGTCTTCCCAAGATCGCCTGGATCGGCCTCGGCATCATGGGCTCCCCCATGTCCGAGAACCTGATCAAGGCGGGTTACGACGTCACCGGGTACACCCTGGAGCGGGAGAAGCTGGACCGGCTGGCCGCCGCCGGCGGTACGGCCGCCGGCTCGATCGCCGAGGCCGTGCGGGACGCCGACGTGGTGATCACGATGGTGCCCGCCTCCCCGCAGGTCGAGGCCATCGCCTACGGCCCGGACGGCATCCTGGAGAACGCGAAGCAGGGCGCCCTGCTGATCGACATGTCCTCGATCACCCCGCAGACATCCGTCGACCTCGCGAAGAACGCCGAGGAGAAGGGCGTCCGCGTCCTGGACGCACCCGTCTCCGGCGGTGAGGCCGGCGCGGTCGAGGCCGTACTGTCGATCATGGTGGGCGGCGAGCAGGCCGACTTCGACCAGGCCAAGCCGATCTTCGAAGCGCTCGGCAGGACCATCGTGCTGTGCGGTCCGCACGGCTCCGGCCAGACCGTGAAGGCGGCCAACCAGCTGATCGTCGCCGTGAACATCCAGGCGTGCGCCGAGGCCGTGGTCTTCCTGGAGAAGTCGGGCGTGGACCTGAAGGCCGCGCTGGACGTTCTGGGCGGCGGCCTGGCGGGCTCGACCGTGCTGACGCGCAAGAAGGACAACTTCCTCAACCGCGACTTCAAGCCCGGCTTCCGCATCGACCTGCACCACAAGGACATGGGCATCGTCACCGACGCCGCCCGCAACGTCGGCGCCGCCCTGCCGGTCGGTGCCGTGGTCGCCCAACTGGTCGCCTCGCTGCGCGCCCAGGGCGACGGCGGCCTGGACCACTCGGCCCTGCTGCGGGCCGTGGAGCGTCTGTCCGGCGCCCAGGTCTGACGGCCGCTTTCAGACTTCCGGGCCGCGGCGCCGCTGACACCTGTCCTGTCGCGCCCAGGCGGCGCCGCGGCCCGGAATCGCCTTCACCACAGCGTTGATTCAATTCAACAAACTGTTGACGCCCCGATCGCCCCACTTCTAGGCTCCACGAAGCGGAAACAGGTTTCCGCTGACACCCGTACGGAAGGTCCACGATGTCGCAGCGCGTGCTCACCACAGAGTCCGGCGCCCCGGTCGCCGACAACCAGAACTCCGCCTCCGCCGGCGTCGGCGGCCCGCTCCTGATCCAGGACCAGCACCTCCTGGAGAAGCTCGCGCGCTTCAACCGCGAGCGCATCCCGGAGCGTGTGGTGCACGCCCGCGGCTCCGGCGCGTACGGCCACTTCGAGGTGACGGACGACGTCACCGGCTACACCCACGCCGCCTTCCTCGGCGAGATCGGCAAGCGCACCGAGGTGTTCCTGCGCTTCTCGACGGTCGCCGACTCCCTCGGCGGCGCCGACGCGGTCCGTGACCCGCGCGGTTTCGCGGTGAAGTTCTACACCGAGGAGGGCAACTACGACCTCGTCGGCAACAACACCCCGGTGTTCTTCGTCAAGGACCCGATCAAGTTCCCCGACTTCATCCACTCGCAGAAGCGGGACCCGTTCACGGGCAGGCAGGAGCCGGACAACGTCTGGGACTTCTGGGCGCACTCCCCCGAGGCCACGCACCAGGTGACCTGGCTGATGGGCGACCGCGGCATCCCGGCGTCGTACCGGCACATGAACGGCTACGGCTCGCACACCTACCAGTGGACGAACGCCGACGGCGAGGCCTTCTTCGTCAAGTACCACTTCAAGACGAACCAGGGCATCCGCTGCCTGTCCACCGAGCAGGCGCAGGAGCTGGCCGGCAAGGACCCCAACTCCCACCAGACCGACCTGCTCCAGGCGATCGAGCGGGGCGTGCACCCGTCCTGGACGCTGTACGTCCAGATCATGCCGGCGGCCGAGGCGGCGGACCACCGCTTCAACCCGTTCGACCTGACCAAGGTGTGGCCGCACCACGACCACCCGCTCCAGCGGGTGGGCCGCCTGGTCCTCGACCGCAACCCGGACAACGTGTTCGCCGAGGTCGAGCAGGCCGCGTTCTCCCCGAACAACTTCGTGCCCGGCATCGGCCCGTCCCCGGACAAGATGCTCCAAGGCCGCCTGTTCGCCTACGCCGACGCCCACCGCTACCGCCTCGGCGTCAACCACACCCTGCTCCCCGTCAACGCCCCGAAGGGGGTCCCTGGCGGCGCGCGGAACTACGGCCGGGACGGCTTCATGGCGCTCAACGCGCAGGGCCGCCACGCCAAGAACTACGAGCCGAACTCCTACGACGGCCCGGTCGAGACCGGCCGCCCGCTCTCGGCCCCCCTGGCGGTCTCCGGCCACACCGGCACCCATGAGGCGCCCCTCCACACCAAGGACGACGACTTCTTCCAGGCGGGCGAGCTGTACCGCCTCATGTCGCAGGAGGAGAAGTCCCGCCTCGTCGCGAACATCGCCGGCGGCCTCTCGCAGGTCTCCCGCGACGACGTGATCGAGAAGAACCTGGCCCACTTCCACGCCGCCGACCCCGAGTACGGCAAGCGCGTGGAGGAGGCGGTCCGCGCCCTGCGCGAGGACTGAGCACCAGGAACCCGCGAGCGGCGTGCGGAACCTTGACGGGAGGTCATGGTTGCGCACGCGGCCCGCGCGGCACGCCGGGCGGCCCGGATGAGGGGTGGCCGCCGGGCGGAGCGCGCGGGCAGGGCGAGGACCGCGGTGGCCTGCGAGCCAGTGCGGTGGTGAAGGACCCGCGTCCCCTTCTCGACCAGAGGGAAGGGGCACCCGGCTCCGTCGCATCCACCGCGGTCCCACCCAGCCCCTCCCCAGGGGCCCACCCACCCCGTCCGGCGGCGCGAACGACCTGTCGCGCCCAGCCTCGCGCCGTCGGACGGCTACCAGACGCTCCCTGCACCGGCTCGATGCCTCCGGTGAGGGAGCGTTCGGCGTTGCCCCGGGTGACGTCCGGGGCGCCCGCCACTCACGGTCACCGGCCCGGCGTGCGGATGCGGGGCCCTCGCCGCACGCTGAAGGCATGGCCAATCCGACCCACTATCCGCACATCGTGGTCCATCCCCCGGCCCTGGACGGCTCCCGGCGGGTGACCGAGGGGGACGTGACGCTGGGGATCGCCTCGCATCTCGATGACGTCGTGGAGATCCTGCGGCTGGCCGATCTGGACCGGATCGAGGTGGAGCAGAGCGACCTGATCGAATGGCAGGGCGGCGGTCCGGACGACTGGCCGGGGCTGTCGGAGCACGAGCTGTGACGCCGGCGCGTACGGCAGCGGTCGTAGAACGGGTGCGCAACCCTCAAATCAACCTCTGAAGACCGCGGCGGAGGCTTCAACCACCCCTGTGCCAGGGCAGACCAACGGCACACGGGGCCCGTCGGCACGGGGGCGGCGGGCCCCGTACGGGGGTGTCTCATGGACCGTACGACGTCGAATCCGCCGGACCCGTGCGCGGTGGCGCTGTTGCGCCGGGGCGACCGCGCGGCCGTCACCGTCGCCGTGCTCGGACTGCATCTGCGCGGCGTGGTCGAGGCGGGCCGGCCGGGCACGCTGCGCAAGACCGCGGCCGGCGGTGCCGAGCCCTTCCGGCACCCGCTGGAGAAGGCGGTCCGCACCGGCCTGTACCGGCCCGCCGGACCGAGGGAACTGCCCAGCCGGGCGGTGGTGCGCCGGGCCCTCGCCCGGATGCGGGCCGAGCTGGCGGCGCAGGGGCTGTTGCGGGTGCTGCCGCCCCGCCGTACCCGCGCCGCCCGCCGGCTGCTGGCGGACTTGTACGAGCGCCGTCCGCTCCCCGAGGGCCCCGACGGGCTGCCGGAGGACGAGGTGCTGCTCGCCGTCGCGCTGTACGGCGAGCGGGCCCTGACCGTCCTCGTGCCGCGTTTCGCCCGCGAGGCCGGACTCACCGGCCGGGGCGCCCTCGCGGACGAGGGCCGCTTCCCGTTCGGCCGGGGCAACAGCCTGCGCCACATGGTGGGGGACGAGGGCACGTACGACGGCTGGGACGGCACCCTGGACGGCGGGGACGGTGACGACCGGGGCGGCGGCGGTGCGTACGGCGGGCACGACCACGGCGGTTACGGCCACGGCGGGCACGACCACGGGGGCGGGTTCGGCGGAGGCGGCGGGTTCGACTGAGGGCCGGGCGGGTGCGCGTACGGCGAAAAGGCGGCCCGTCCGGATGACGGGCCGCCCCTTCGGCGCGCGGTGCGTGCGCCGGGTCAGACCTTCAGCGGCTTGATGGACGTCGGCGCGTGGCCGGGCTCGGTGGCCAGGTCCTCGAACTCGCTGATGTCACTGATGTCCATGGTGCGGCTCATCGAGATGTTGGTGATCCGCTCCAGGATGGCCTCCACGACGACCGGCACCTGGTGCTCGGCGGCCAGCTTCTTCGCCTGCTCGAAGGCCGCGCCCAGCTGGTCCGGCTCGGTGACCCGGATCGCCTTGCAGCCCAGGCCCTCGGCGACCTTGACGTGGTCGACGCCGTAGACCCCGATCTCGGGCGTGTTGATGTTCTCGAACTCCAGGTTGACCTGGAAGTCGATGTCCAGGCCGATCTGCGCCTGCCGGATCAGGCCCAGGTAGGCGTTGTTCACCAGGACGTGGACGTACGGGATCTTGTGCTGGGCGGCGACCGCCAGCTCCTCGATCAGGAACTGGAAGTCGTAGTCGCCGGAGAGCGCGACGACCGGGGAGTCCGGGTCGGCCTTGGCGACGCCGATCGCGGCCGGGATGGTCCAGCCGAGCGCGCCGGCCTGACCGCAGTTGATCCAGTGGCGCGGCTTGTAGACGTGCAGCATCTGCGCGCCGGCGATCTGGGAGAGGCCGATCGTGGTGACGTACCGGGTGTCGGGGCCGAAGGCCTTGTTCATCTCCTCGTACACGCGCTGCGGCTTCATCGGCACGTTGTCGAAGTGCGTACGGCGCAGAAGAGTCGCCTTGCGCTCCTGCGTCGAGGCGACCCAGTCGGAGCGGTCGGGGAGCCTGCCCTCGGCCTTCAGCTCCTTCGCCACCTCGACGAACAGCTCCAGCGCCGCCTTGGCGTCGGAGACGACGCCGTAGTCCGGCGGGAAGATCTTGCCGATCTGGGTGGGCTCGATGTCGACGTGGACGAACTTCCGCTCGCCTCGGTAGACGTCGAGCTTGTAGCCGGTGTGGCGGTTGGCCCAGCGATTGCCGATGCCGAGGACGAAGTCGGACTCCAGGAAGGTGGCGTTGCCGTACCGGTGCGAGGTCTGGACGCCGACCATGCCGGCGTTCAGCTCGTGGTCGTCGGGCAGCGCGCCCCAGCCCATCAGGGTCGGGATGACCGGGGTCCGGGTCAGCTCGGCGAACTCGGTCAGCAGGTCGGTGGCGTCGGCGCCGAGGATGCCGCCGCCGGCGATGATGACCGGGCGCTCGGCGGCCAGCAGGAAGGAGATCGCCTTCTCGATCTGGGCGCGGGTCGCGGCCGGCTTGTAGACGGGCAGCGGCTCGTACGTCTCCGGGTCGAACTCGATCTCGGTGAGCTGGACGTCGATCGGCAGGTCGATCAGGACCGGGCCGGGCCGGCCGGACCGCATCAGGTGGAACGCCTGCTGGAAGACGCCGGGGACCTGCGCGGCCTCCAGGACGGTCACCGCCATCTTGGTGACCGGCTTGGCGATCGAGGCGATGTCGACGGCCTGGAAGTCCTCCTTGTGGATCACGTTGGTGGGCGCCTGGCCCGTGATGCACAGGATCGGGACGGAGTCGCCGATGGCGGAGTACAGGCCGGTGATCATGTCGGTGCCGGCCGGGCCGGACGTGCCGACGCAGACACCGATGTTGCCCGGCTTGGTCCGGGTGTAGCCCTCGGCCATGTGCGAGGCGCCCTCGACGTGGCGGGCGAGGGTGTGGTGGATGCCGCCGCCCTCCTTGAGGGCCTTGTAGAACGGGTTGATCGCCGCGCCCGGCACACCGAAGGCGTCGGTGACGCCCTCGCGCTTGAGGATCTCAACTGCCGCGCGGGCAGCGGTCATACGAGCCATCGAGTACTCCTGCTTCGGCTGTCGGATGCGTACTCCCGTCGCGCCCCGCGGTGAGCACCAACATCTTCCGCATAGCGGAAAGTGACTTCTACTATCTGGAAGCAATGTAAGGGGGTGGGACAAGGTCGTCAAGAGTGGTCCGGACACCGGCAAGCGCCGGACAGGAGCGGCCGGAGAGGAGCACCATGGGAGCGCCGTCCCGACGCGACGCCTTGGAGTGGGCCATGCCCGAGAGCGTTCCGGTGCGCTGCCCGGTCTGCCGGCGCGCACACGTCTACACCGCGCCGGCGTATCCGTGCGCGTGCGGGGCGCCGACCGCGCCACGGCTGGATCCGGCGGCCGAGCCGGCCGTGACGGCGCACCGCGCCTGGGACGACGAGTGGCTCACCGTGCGGTGCGCCGCCTGCGGGCGCCTGGGCCACTGGCCCCACCCGGAACTGGGCTGCCCGTGCGGCACGGTCCTGCGCGTTCCGGTGACGGGGCCACGGACGGCGGAGTCGACGCCGGAGGCACGGGGACGGGTCGACGCGTGGGGATCGCCGGGCACGCGTGAAGCAGCGGACGCGCAGGGGGCGACCGACGCATGGGGATCCCCGGGCGCGCGTGAAGCGTCGGACGCGCAGGGGTCGGCCGGGGGACCGGGGCCCTCTGGCGCACAGGGACCCGCCGGCAGCCAGGACCCGGCCGGCGCCCACCGCGCACCCGGCCGCCGTCCCCCCTTCCAGCCCCGCACCATCCGTACCGCCCGGGACGCCGTCACCACCGCCGCGCTGTACCTGCGCTGGCTCGGCTACCGGGACATCCGCCGGGCCGACCAGCGGCCGCCGAACGGCATCGGGCTGGCCGCCCGCGGGCTGCTAGCCCAGGTGGACCCGACCGTGCGGCCGGCCGGGCCGAGGGACGTGGAGTGCCTGTGGCTGACGGCGATGACCGAGTCCGCCGACTGCGTGTACCTCTCCCTCGCCGGCTACACGGACGCCGCCCGGGCCGGCGCGGACACCCTCGGCGTCCCCCTGTTCGTGCTCGACCTCGCGGGCGTCCCGCAGCCGATGAACGACCCCGCGGACACCCTGCACACCACGGGCGCACCGGAACCGGGAACGAGGGCACCGGACGGGCGGGCCTGACCCCCGAAAAGGTCCTGACGCCCCCGCGCCCCTCACCCGACGTCCCCCGGGCCGAGCGCGCCGCCGACCGTGCACTCGCCCGGGGACCGCCGTGGAACATTCACCGGATGCTCGCATCCGGCCGTTTCACACCTGGGATCACACCCCGAATTTGTTCCGCAGCTCCACCTTGCGGACTTTCCCCGACACCGTCATCGGGAACGTGTCGAGCAGTTGGAGCCTGCTGGGGATCTTGTAGTGGGCGAGCCGCCCCGCGCAGAAGTCCCGCAGCTCCTCCAGCGTGAGCGGGTCGGCGGGGTCGCTCGGGATGACACAGGCGAGGACCTCCTCGCCGTACCGCTCGTGCGGCACCCCGACGACCTGGACGTCACGGATCTTCGGGTGGGCGTACAGGAACTCCTCGACCTCGCGCGGGTAGATGTTCTCGCCGCCCCGGATGATCATGTCCTTGATCCGGCCGACGATCTCGACGTACCCGTCCTCGCGCATCACCGCCAGGTCCCCGGTGTGCATCCAGCGGCCCGCGTCGATGGCCTCGGCCGTCCTCTCCGGCTCGTTCCAGTAGCCGAGCATCACGCTGTAGCCGCGCGTGCACAACTCACCCGCCAGGCCCCGGGGTCGCGTGACGCCGGTGGCCGGGTCGACGACCTTGACCTCCAGATGGGGCAGGACCCGGCCGACGGTGGCGGTGCGGTGCTCCAGGTCGTCCTCGATCCGCGTCTGCAACGACACCGGGGACGTCTCCGTCATGCCGTAGCAGATGGAGACCTGCTCCATGTGCATCTCGGCGACCACCCGCTTCATCACCTCCACCGGGCACGGGGAGCCCGCCATGATGCCGGTGCGCAGGGTGGAGAGGTCGTAGGAGGCGAAGTCCGGGAGGTTCAGCTCCGCGATGAACATGGTCGGGACGCCGTACAGCGACGTGCAGCGCTCCCGCTGCACCGCCTCCAGCGTGGCCGCCGGGTCGAAGGACGGCGCCGGTATCACGATGCAGGCGCCGTGCGAGGTGGCCGCCAGGTTGCCCATGACCATGCCGAAACAGTGGTAGAACGGCACCGGGACGCAGATGCGGTCCTGCTCGCTGTAGGCGATCAACTCCCCCACGAAGTAACCGTTGTTGAGGATGTTGTGGTGGGAGAGGGTGGCGCCCTTCGGGAAGCCGGTCGTGCCCGAGGTGTACTGGATGTTGATGGGGTCGTCGCAGGACAGGTCCTCGTACGACACGTCGGGCGTTCCCCGCCGGAGCAGGGCGTCCCAGCTGGGGTCGCCGATGTACACGACCTCGCGCAACTCGGGGCAGTTGCCCCGCACTTGCTCGGCCATCGCCCGGTAGTCGCTCGTCCTGTGGCTGAGGGAGGCCACCAGCAGCGAGACGCCCGACTGCTTGAGGACGTACTCGACCTCGTGGGTGCGGTACGCCGGGTTGATGTTGACCATGATCGCGCCGATGCGGGCGGTGGCGTACTGGACCAGCACCCACTCCGGGCAGTTGACCGCCCAGATGCCCACCCGGTCGCCCTTGGCGATCCCGCCGGCCACCAGGGCCTGCGCCAACTCATCGACCGCCGCGCCGAATTCCGCGTACGTCCAGCGCCGCCCGGACGGCACGTCGACCAGGGCCTCGCGGTCCGGCCAGGTCGCCACGGCCCGGTCCAGGTTGGCGCCGATGGTGTCGCCGAGCAGGACGGTGGGGCTCGTCCCGTGCGTGTACGACAGCTGCGAGGTCACCGGAAGTCCTCCTCGCGGTACTCGTTCTGCGAGCCGGCCGCCGTGGCCTCGCGCAGCTCGATCCGGCGGATCTTGCCGGACACGGTCTTGGGCAGGGCGCCGAACTCCAGCCGGCGGATGCGCTTGTAGGGCGCGAGCACGTCACGGGAGTGCTCGAAGATGACCTTCGCGGTGTCCGGGCCGGGCTCCCAGCCCTCGGCGAGGACGACGTAGGCCTTGGGCACGGCGAGCCGCAGCTCGTCCGGGGCGGGGACGACGGCCGCCTCGGCCACCGCCTCGTGCTCCAGCAGCGCGCTCTCCAGCTCGAACGGACTGACCTTGTAGTCGGAGGCCTTGAAGACGTCGTCGCTTCGCCCGATGTAGGTGAGATAGCCCTCTTCGTCCCTGGTGGCGATGTCCCCGGTGCGGTAGTAGCCGCCCGCCATGGCCTCCGCCGTACGGTCCGGGTCGCCGTGGTAGCCGGTCATCAGGCCGACCGGGCGCTCGGCGAGGTCGAGCGCGATCTCGCCCTCGGTCGCGCCGGGCGCGCCGGAGACCGGGTCGAGGAGTTCCACCCGGAAGCCGGGGCTGGGGCGGCCCATGGAGCCGGTCTTCAGCGGCTGGCCGGGGCTGTTGGAGACCTGCACGGCCGTCTCGGTCTGCCCGAAGCCGTCCCGGACGGTCACCCCCCAGGCGCGCCGGACCTGCTCGATGACCTCGGGGTTGAGCGGCTCGCCGGCGGCCACGATCTCGCGGGGCGGGCGGCTCAGCTGCCCCAGGTCGGCCTGGATGAGCATCCGCCACACGGTCGGCGGGGCGCAGAAGGTGGTGACGCCGACGCGGTCCATCTCGGCCATCAGCCGGGCCGCGTCGAAGCGGGTGTAGTTGAAGATGAAGACGGTCGCCTCGGCGTTCCACGGCGCGAACAGGTTGGACCAGGCGTGCTTGGCCCAGCCGGGCGAGGAGATGTTCAGGTGGACGTCGCCGGGCTGGAGGCCGATCCAGTACATGGTGGCCAGGTGCCCGATCGGGTACGAGGTATGGGTGTGCTCGACCAGCTTGGGTCGGGCGGTCGTCCCCGAGGTGAAGTAGAGCATCAGCGGGTCGTCGGCCAGCGTCGGGCCGTCCGGGACGAAGTCGGCGGGGGCCGCGTAGGCGTCCTCGTAGGGCTCCCAGCCCTCCTGCGGCAGGCCGCCGACGGAGATCCGGGTGTAGGCGCCGGGCACGTCGGCGAACTTGGCCGTGTCCTCCGCCCGGACGATGGCGTGTTTCACCCGGCCCCGCTCCACCCGGTCGACGAGGTCGGCCGGGCCGAGCAGCGGGGTGGCCGGGATGACGACCGCGCGCAGCTTCATCGCGGCCAGCGCGGTCTCCCACAGCTCGGCCTGGTTGCCGAGCATGACGAGGATGCGGTCCTCCGCGGCGACCCCGCGCTCGCGCAGCCACCGGGCCACCCGGTTCGACCGTTCGGACAGCTCGGCGAAGGAGAGCCGGGTCTCGGTGCCGTCCTCCTCGACGATGTGCAGCGCGGTGCGGTCGTTGCCGTCGGCGATCTCGTCGAACCAGTCCAGCGCCCAGTTGAAGTGCTCGGGCCGGGGCCAGCGGAACCCCTGGTAGGCGGTGGCGTAGTCCTCGCGGTGTTCCAGCAGGAAGTCCCGTGCCCTGCGGAACAGCTCCGTCGCCGTCGTCATCGGTTGTCCTCCTATGTTCCGGACCATTGCCGGGCGGCTCTCTGGCATCGTCTAATCCGTGATGCGGGTCTCACTACCCCCGAACGGGGGTGTGGGCGGCCGAAAGGGCGAACGGGTGACGGCAGACGCGGTGGGGGCGGTGGAGATCGGTGGCGCGCTGGCCCGGCTGCGGCGGGCGACGGGACTGCCCGTCGCCTTCGGCGGCCTGGTGGAGTCCGGCCGGCCGCAGATCCGGATCAGCGAGCTGAGCGGCACGACCACGGCGGCGCTGCGCTCGCTCGCGGTGACCTCCGGGAGCGGGCTCGGCGGCAAGGCGGTGGCGCTGGCCCGGCCGTGCGCGGTGACCGACTACTCCAGCTCTCGGCAGATCAGCCACGAGTACGACGTACCGGTGGCCGCCGAGGGCATCCGCGCGGTGCTCGCCGTGCCGGTCGTGGTGCGGCGCCGGGTGCGCGGCGTGCTGTACGGCGCGCTGCGCTCGGCCCGCCCGCTCGGTGACCGCGCGCTGGACGCGGCGGTGGCGGCGGCGCGGGACGTGGAGCAGGCGCTGGTGGTGCGGGACGAGGCGCGGGGGCTGCTGGCGGCGGCCCGGCCGGAGCGGACCGGCACCGGCCGGGGTGCCGGGTGGGAACAGGTGCGCGAGGCGCATGCGGCGCTGCGGGCGCTGGCCCCCCGGATCTCCGACCCGGAGCTGCGGGCCGAACTGCTGGCCGCGTGCGGGCTGCTGACCGCGCCGCCGCGAGCCGGGGGCGTGACCCTGGCGCCACGCGAGGTGGACGTGCTGTCCTGGGTGGCGGCGGGGGCCACCAACGCGGCGGTCGCCGAACGGCTGGGCATCGGCCCGGAGACGGTCAAGGGATATCTGCGTTCGGCGATGCGGAAGCTGGGCGCGCACACCCGAGGGGAGGCGGTGACCGCGGCGCGCGGGGCGGGGCTGCTGCCGTAGCCCGAAGCCGGTCACGAAACCTGTCGGTTAGGAAACCTGACCATTCATCCGGCGCCGCTTTGAATTTCCCTCTGCTTGACCGTTTGTTATTTCCCTCACCAGGGCTTCCGTCCGAATTTCAAGGATCGTTGCCTAGAATTTGGTCCGGACACGACACACGAGGGGAGCGGTGACCGTGCGACGGGACTTCCAGGAGCCTGCCAGGTGCCGCCCCGACCTGGTCATCGGCCGCGAGGAGCTGTTCGCCGGCGCCCGTGACCAACTCGCCTCCGGCGGCAGTGTGCTGCTCCACGGCCCCGCCGGAATAGGGAAATCCACCGTCCTGCGGGCATTGGCCGAGGAATACGGCGCCACCGCGCGCACCGTGTTGCGCTGCTCGGCCACCGAGTCCGAATCCCACCTGCCCTTCCTCGCCCTCGCCGACCTCCTCGGCCTGGTGCTCGACGAGGTCTCCCCCCGGCTGCCCGCCGCCCAGCGCACCGCCCTGGAGTCGGCGCTCACCGGCCGCGGCGAGTCCAGCCTCCAGCGCGACGGCCTCGCCCTGCGCCTCGCGGTGCTCTCCGCACTGCGCGCCCTCGCCGCCCACGGCCCGGTCCTGGTCGTCGCCGACGACCTCCAGTGGCTGGACCCGGCCAGCGCCGAACTCCTCGGCTTCGCCGCCCGGCGCCTGGAGGGCACCCCGGTGCAACTGCTGTGCGCGGTCCGCACGGAGGGCCAGGGGAGCCAGGAGTACGACCGTCACCTGCGCGCCTGCCCGCCGGGCACCCTCGCCGTCCGGCTCGGCCCGCTCTCCCGCACCCAGGTCGCCCAGCTGCTCGACCACCGCGGCCACGGCTGCCTGTCCCGCTCCACGGTCCGCGAGATCCACCGCACCAGCGGCGGCAACCCGCTGTTCGCCCTGGAGCTGGGCCGCGCCCTCGCCGACAGCCCCACCCCGCCCCGGCCGGGCGAGCCGCTGCCCGTGCCGACCTCGCTGCGCGCCCTGGTGCTCAGCCGCCTGGACATGCTCTCGGTGGAGGCCCGCCGTACCCTGCTGGTCGCCAGCGCCGGCGCCCGCCCCACCCCGGCCCTGCTGCACGCGGCCGGCCGGGAGAACGCCGAGGCCGAGTGCGCCCAGGCCGCCGAACTCGGGCTGCTGGCCACCGAGCCGGACGCCCCGGCCGTACGGTTCGCGCACCCGCTGATCTCCGCCGCGCTGTACGCGGAGGCGCCCGCCCACGAACGGCGGGCCGCGCACGCGGCGCTGTCCACCGCCGCCTCCGACCCGATCGAACGGGCCCGGCACCTGGCCCTCGCCACCACCGGCACCGACCCGGAGGTCGCCGCCCGGCTCGCCGAGGCCGCCGCCCTCGCCCGGGACCGCGGGGCGCCCTCGGTCGCCGCCCAGCTGGGGCTGCTCGCCGCCCGGCACACCCCCGCCGACGGCGCCCCGAGCCCGGAGGAGCGCCGGCTGACGGCCGCCGAGGACGCCATCACCGCCGGCGAGGTCGACCTGGCCCGGGACATCGCCCGGGAGGTGCTGGCCCGGGCGACCGTGCCCGCCGACCGGGTGCGGGCCTGGATGATCGTCATCGACACCGCCGGCCACACCATGGCCGAGGTCGACGCCGTCTTCCCGCAGGCCCTCGCCGACGCCGGCGACGACCCCCGGCTCCTCGCCCTGGTCCACTACCAGCTGGCCTGGCGGGCGCTGATCGTGGAGGGCGACTTCACCGAGGCCCGGGAGGCCGCCGCGCACGCCGCCGAACTGGCCGCGCGCGGCGAGGACCGG
This sequence comes from Streptomyces sp. NPDC029138, assembly GCF_055564375.1. Taxonomy (NCBI): domain Bacteria; kingdom Bacillati; phylum Actinomycetota; class Actinomycetes; order Kitasatosporales; family Streptomycetaceae; genus Streptomyces; species Streptomyces sp. NPDC029138. The sequence goes on along the minus strand of NZ_JBVHWM010000044.1, from coordinate 2,383 downwards.
CGCACCGAACTGCTCTCCCTCGCCTTCCAGGCGCAGACCGAGACCCTGATGGGCCATCCGGAGGCACCCCGCACCATCAAGCGGGCCCTGAAGGAGCCCCAGGACCCCCGGGTGGCCTGGCATCACAACGGCGCGGGCAGCGCCCGGTTCCGCTGGCTGGTCATGGGCGACCAGCTGGCCGAGGCCCGGGCCACCGTCACCGCGCTGCTGCGCGAGGTCCGCCGGCGCGGCTCGGTGGAGAGCGAGGTCCACTTCCTGCGCGGCCTCGCCGAGACCGAACTGCGCGCCGGGCACTGCGGGCGCGCCCTCGAACTGGCCCGCGACAGCCTGCGGCTCGCCCGGGACTCCGGGATCGGCGAGACCGCCTCCGCGATGCTCACCTCGCTCGCGGAGGCCTCCGGCGGCGACGTGGACCGCGCGCTGGCCCTCGCCCGGGAGGCGGTGGACCACGCCGAGGAGGACGGCGACCAGATGTACCTGTCCCGGGCGCTGGGCGCGCTCGGGTACGCCCAGCTGGTGGCCGGGGACCCGGCGGGCACCGTGCGCTCGCTGCGCCGGGTGCGCACCCTGGAGCTGGGGCTCGGCATCACCGATCCGGCCCGGGGCCGCTGGCACGGCGACCTGGCCGAGGCGCTCGTCCGGATCGGTGAAGTGGCCGAGGCGCAGGACGTCATCGACGTCAGCCGGGAACACGCGCTGCGGCTCGGCCGGGAGAGCGTCCTCGCCGTGCTCGACCGGTCCGAGGCGCTGGTGCGCGCCGCCCGGGGCGACCTGGAGGAGGCGCTCGCCCAGCTGACGTCCGCTCAGGACCGGCTCGGCAAGCTCGGCTACGGTCTGGAGGAGGCGCGGGCCGCGTTCGCGCGGGCCCGGCTGGGGGGCAGGGGACCCGGATCGGCGGTGTTCGACGAGGCCACCCGGATGTTCCGGCGTTGCCGGGCGCTGCCCTGGCTGCGCCAAGTGGACGAATCCCCGGCCACTGCCGAGCCGGAACCGGCGCCGGCCGTGCCGGAGGCGCCGGCCGCGCTGCACGCGCTGGCCGCGATGGAGCGTCAGGTCGCCGCGCTCGTCATGGAGGGCGCCACCAACCGGGAGATCGCGGCCCGGCTGTTCATCAGCGTGAAGACCGTGGAGGCGACCCTGACGCGGGTCTACCGCAAGCTGGGAATCCGCTCGCGGGTGGACATCGTCCGATTGGCGGCAGGTCACCGCGCGCCCTGAGCGGCGCTCTTGTTAACTGAACCGGACCGAGGGTTTTCCCTCACCCAACCCCCTAGGGGGTTCCCTCATTGGGAGCCGAGGGTTCCGGGTCCTAGCGTAATGGGCGTGCCGCTCGCCCGGGCACACGGGGTCGGTCCCTCCCCCACGCTCGGCTTCGCTCGTGCGGGGGGACCCCCAACCCGTGCACACCCCCCACACCCGCGCGACCCCCCACCGGTGCAACCCCCACTGAGGAGACTCATGTTCGGGCTCACACGTGCCAGAAAGACCGCCGCGACCGTGGTGGCCACCGCCGCCGCGGCGGCGTCCGCGCTGCTCGCCTCCCCCACGGCGAGTGCCGCGCCCCAGCCCATCGTCGGCGGTACGACCACCACGACGACCGCGTACCCGTTCATGATGCAGATCACGGACGCGTCCCAGAACCAGTTCTGCGGCGGCACCCTGGTGGCGCCCAAGAAGGTGGTGACGGCCGCGCACTGCATGGTCGGCGAGACCACGAGCAGCGTCCGCGTGGTCGGCGGCCGGACCTACCTCAACGGCACCAACGGCACGGTGAGCCGGGTCAGCAAGATCTGGATCAACCCGGACTACACGGACGCCACGAACGGCGACGACGTGGCCGTACTGACCCTCTCGACGTCGATGCCGTACACCACGGCGAAGTACGTCTCCTCCTCCCAGACGAGCGTGTACGCGGCCGGCACCACCGCCCGCATCCTCGGCTGGGGCACCACCTCGGAGAACGGCAGCTCCTCCAACCAGCTGCGGACCGCGACCGTCCCGATCGTGTCCGACTCCAGCTGCCGGTCCTCCTACGGTTCGGACTTCGTCCAGTCCGACATGGTCTGCGCCGGATACACGTCCGGCGGCGTGGACACCTGCCAGGGCGACAGCGGCGGTCCCCTGCTCATCGGGGGCGCCCTGGCAGGGATCACTTCCTGGGGCGAGGGGTGCGCGGAGGCCGGTTACCCGGGTGTCTACACCCGGCTGACCACCTTCTCGGACCTGGTGACCGCGCAGGTCGACTCGTGACCCGGAAGACTTCCCGAGCACCCCTCGGGTGACGGCCGGGGGGGGGGGGGGGGGGGGGGGGGGGGGGGGGGGGGGGGGGGGGGGGGGAGGGGGAGGGGGGGGGGGGGGGGGGGGGTCTATCCCCGCGGTGCCT
>NZ_JBVHWM010000043.1:0-81328 GCF_055564375.1 Streptomyces sp. NPDC029138 | reverse complement strand
GCTCCCCCCGCCACTGTCCCCACCTCCCCCCCCCCCCCCCCCCCCCCCCCCCCCCCCCCCCCCCCCCCCCCCCCCCCCACCCCCCCCCCCCCCCCCCCCCCCCCCCCCCCCCCCCCCCCCCCCCCCCCCCCCCCCCCCCCCCCCCCCCCCCCCCCCCCCCCCCCCCCACGTCTCTGTGGCTCCGCGTCCCTGTGGCTCACAGGGTCGTGGGGACGCGTTCCTCCTCCGCGACGGGCTCGGCGGGCGCCTGCTCCGTGCCCGCCCCGGGTACGGGGACCGTCAGGGCGACCAGCAGGCCCAGCGCGAGGGCCGCGAGGGCGATGACGGCGACCCCGAGGCCCGAACTCGTCTGGGACAGCAGCAGCATGGCGAGCGTCGAGAAGATCACGGTGCAGGAACCGTAGGCGAGCTGTGCGGCGGTCGGACGAGGCATGGCAATCGTGTCCTCGGCAGTCTTCGGAAGATGGGTATGCCACTCTGTTGGCCTGCATGCCCGAGCGGGACGTCCGGTAAGCGTGACCTAACCCACGGTACCGATGCACAGGGGGCGCATGGAGTCACCGTCTCGGCCAAACGGGCGTTCCCCTGCGCCTGTTGGCCGGGTGACACGCGTCCGTAAAGCGAACGCCACCTCCGCATAGTGCACTTGTCCTGCTCAAGTCAAGATCTGTTTTTTCAGCTAAACCTCTAGTCAAATGTCGTCACTTGACTACACGCGTTGATCGTGCGCGCACGGATTCCTCCATGACCCGGAACCCTCTGTCCGTGTGCGCGGCGCGGGGGAGGAACTCAAGTGACCAGCAGATCCTGGACGTTCAGAGCGGCCGCCATCGGCGTGACGCTCGCGGCGGCCTCCGCCACGTTCGCCACTTTCGCCGTCGCGGAGGCGGGCACCCAGGCTCAGGACGCCGCCGCCAACCGGCACGACCCGGCGCCGGTGAAGCAGCGCGCGCACGACCTGGACGGCCCCCTGAGCAAGACCCAGGAGGCCCAGCGTGAGGAGGCACTGAACCAGCTCATAGCCGGCAAGGCCACCGCGAAGGAGCGCAACGGCTCCAAGGTCGTCGAGCTCAAGAGCCGCAAGGGCCGGAGCAAGTACGTCGAGCTGAGCCGCGAGAAGACCGACAAGATCTTCACGATCCTCGTGGAGTTCGGCGACCAGACCGACCCCAAGTACGGCGGTACCCCGGGCCCGCTGCACAACAAGATCGCCGCGCCGGACCGCAAGAAGGACAACTCGACGGCCTGGCAGAAGGACTACGACAAGAAGCACTACCAGGACCTCTACTTCGGCACCGGCAAGAAGACCGAGTCGCTGAAGAAGTACTACGAGAAGCAGTCCTCGGGCCGCTACTCGGTCTCCGGTGAGGTCACCGACTGGGTCAAGGTCCCCTACAACGAGGCCCGTTACGGCAACAACGCCTGCGGCGACACCAACTGCCCGAGCGTGTGGAACGTCGTCAGCGACGGCCTGAACGCCTGGGTCGCCCAGCAGAAGAAGGCCGGCCGCACCGACGCCGACATCAAGAAGGACCTCGCCAAGTACGACCAGTGGGACCGCTACGACTTCGACGGCGACGGCAACTTCAACGAGCCGGACGGCTACGTCGACCACTTCCAGATCGTGCACGCCGGTGAGGACGAGTCCGCCGGCGGCGGCGCCGAGGGCGAGAACGCGATCTGGGCCCACCGCTGGTACGCCTTCGGCACCGACGCCGGCGCCACCGGCCCCCAGAACAACAAGCTCGGCGGGACACAGGTCGGCGACACCGGCATCTGGGTCGGCGACTACACCATCCAGCCGGAGAACGGCGGCCTCGGCGTCTACGCCCACGAGTACGGCCACGACCTCGGCCTGCCGGACGAGTACGACACCGCCGGCGGCGACAACTCCACCGGTTTCTGGACGCTGATGTCCTCCGGCTCGTGGCTGGGCACCGGCAAGCAGTCCATCGGCGACCTGCCGGGCGACATGAACGCCTGGGACAAGCTCCAGCTGGGCTGGCTGAACTACGACACCGCCAAGGCCGGCAAGCAGTCCTCGCACAAGCTGGGCGTCGCCGAGTACAACACCTGGGACAAGCAGGCCCTCGTGGTGACCCTGCCGGACAAGGCGGTCACCACCACCATCACCGAGCCGGCGCAGGGCGCCACCCAGTGGTGGAGCGGCAGCGGCAACAACCTGAAGAACACGCTGACCCGCTCCGTGGACCTGACCGGCAAGTCCTCGGCGAGCCTCACCCTGGACGGCTGGTGGGCCACCGAGGCCGGCTACGACTACGTCTACACCGAGGTCTCGACCGACGGCGGCGCCAACTGGACCGCGCTGGACGGCACGGCCGACGGCCAGGCCCTGCCGAAGGACGCCAGCGGCAAGCCGGCGCTGAGCGGCTTCTCGCAGACGCACAAGAAGCTGGCCTTCTCCCTCGACGCCTACGCGGGCAAGAAGATCGACCTGCGCTTCCGCTACGCCACCGACGGCGGTGTCGCGGAGAACGGCTTCACGGCCGACGAGATCGCCGTGACCGCCGACGGCACCCCGCTGTTCTCGGACAACGCCGAGACGGCGGACGCCGGTTGGACCGCGGACGGCTTCTCCCGCATCGGCGCGTCCTTCACCAAGGACTACAAGCAGTACTACATCGCCGAGAACCGCCAGTACGTGTCGTACGACAAGACGCTCAAGACGGGCCCGTACAACTTCGGCTTCGCGTCGCGTCCGGACTGGGTGGAGCACTACCCGTACCAGAACGGCCTGCTGATCTGGAAGTGGGACACCTCCCAGGCGGACAACAACACCAACAGCGCCAACGGCCACCCGGGCACCGGTCTGATCCTGCCGATCGACTCGCACCCGAAGGCGCTGAAGTGGGCCGACGGCACGCTGCTGCGCAACCGCATCCAGGCCTACGACTCGCCGTTCAGCCTCTACGCCACGGACGGCATCACCCTGCACAAGGCCGACGTCGCGCTGAAGATCAAGGGCTCGAAGGGCGTCCGCGTCTTCAACGACCACACCAGCACCTACTACGACCCGTCGAACCCGACGGGTGGGGTGAAGGTCACTGACACCAACACCAAGATCACGATCGTCAAGGAGGCCAAGGACGGCTCCACGATCCAGCTCAAGGTCGGCCCCGCGGTGAAGTAGTCCGCATCACCGCAGGTCAGAGGCGTATCGGCGGCAACCCCTTGGCGGGTTGCCGCCGGTCGTGTTTAGGTGCGTCCTGTGGACCGCTTATTGACACCGACCGAAACGGGGATGTGACCGCATGGCCGCTGGAGGCTTCTGCAAGCTGCCGAACGGCACGGTGGTGGTGGCGCTGAACCTGCCGTACGGCTCCGCCGGGGTGCGGGTGCTCGTGCACGCCCAGAACCGTGCCCGGGCCCTGACCAGGCTCCGGAACCTGGGCCTGCGGGCGATCTACCTCCGGGGGAACGCCGCGCCTCCGACGCCGGACGAGATCACGGCGGTCCTGCACCATCCCGACGGCCTGATATGGCGCACGGCCCCGGTGGACAACGGTGTCATCGTGAACGAGCTGTGGCAGCCGATCCGGGCGTTGCTCCGCCGGTCGGCGCTGGTGCGGTGAGGGAAGCGGCGGTACGTCGCCGGGTGCGGCTGCTTCGTGGCTGGTCGCGCAGTTCCCCGCGCCCCTGAGGGCGGCAGCGCCCGCCCTTCTTTCCGCCGCAACGGCGATCAGCCACGATGGTGCTCACCGGCGGTGCCGAACCGGCCGCAAGCCCTCCGGGCCAACGTCCCTAGCCGCTCACCACGGGCTTGCCGGTGAGTTCCACGCCCGCTTCCCGTAGCTCCTCCAGGGCCCGCTCGGTGGTCTCTCCCGCCACCCCGGCCGTCAGGTCCAGGAGGACCTGGGTGCGGAAGCCCTCCCGGGCGGCGTCCAGGGCCGTTGCCCGTACGCAGTGGTCCGTGGCGATGCCCACCACGTCCACCTCCGTGATCTCCCGGGCGTGGAGCCAGTCGGCCAGGGGGACGCCGTTCTCGTCGGTGCCCTCGAAGCCGCTGTACGCGGCCGCGTAGGCGCCCTTGTCGAACACGGCGTCCACCGCGCCGGAGGCGACGGCCGGGGCGAAGTTCGGGTGGAAGCCCACTCCCTCCGTGCCCGCGACGCAGTGCGCGGGCCAGGAGCGGACGTAGTCGGGGTTGTCCGCGAAGTGGCCGCCGGGCGCGACGTGGTGGTCGCGGGTGGCCACCACATGCCGGTACCCGGTGCCCGCCGCCTGGCCGATCAGCTCGGTGATGGCGGCGGCCACGTCGGCACCGCCGGCCACCGCGAGGCTGCCCCCCTCGCAGAAGTCGTTCTGCACGTCTACGACGATCAAGGCGCGGCGCATGGTGGGTGTCCTTCGACTGAGAGTGAAGTAACTGAGCCTAGAGAATTCCGGGCTCCTGCGGGAGGGGGCGTCGAGGGGCGGACGGGGGTCCCGCTCTAGCTACCCGGGCGCCCGTGGACGTACTCCGTCGGAATGACGGGTTCCCCCCTGGACAGCTGCGTGGCGGAGAGCGGCAGATTCGCGCGGGCCGCGATGTGGCGGTCCCGGGTCACGTCCAGCGGCTCCCGGGCGACCACCTCGCCGCCCTTGATCAGCTGTACCAGCAGCTGCCGGTCGGCCAGCTCGGCCGGGACCGGCCCGGTGCCGACGACCTCCGCCTCCGCGACCCCCTCCGCGTCCAGCCGGCGGGCCGCCCACTTGCGGCCCCCGATGGACGTCTTCCCGCCGCTGGACTTCTTCGCGACGGCCAGCAGCGGTGCCTTCGGGTCGGCGGACTCGGCGCGGGCGACCAGCTTGTAGACCATGGAGGAGGTCGGGTGCCCGGAGCCGGTCACCAGCTGGGTGCCGACTCCGTACGCGTCCACCGGCGCGGCGGCCAGCGAGGCGATGGCGTACTCGTCCAGGTCGGAGGTCACGATGATCTTCGTGTCGGTCGCGCCCAGCTCGTCCAGCTGCTGCCGCACCCGATGGGCCACCAGCAGCAGGTCGCCGGAGTCGATGCGGACCGCGCCCAGCTCGGGGCCGGCCACCTCCACCGCCGTACGGACGGCCTCGGCGACGTCGTAGGTGTCCACCAGAAGGGTCGTGCCCCGGCCGAGGGTGTCGACCTGGGCCTGGAAGGCGTCCCGCTCGCGGTCGTGGAGCAGGGTGAAGGCGTGGGCGGAGGTGCCGACGGTCGGGATGCCGTAGCGGAAGCCGGCGGCCAGGTCGGAGGTGGTCGCGAAGCCGCCGACGTAGGCGGCGCGGGCGGCGGCCACCGCGGCCAGCTCGTGGGTGCGGCGGGCGCCCATCTCGATCAGCGGGCGCCCGCCGGCGGCGGAGGCCATCCGGGAGGCGGCGGCGGCGATGGCGGAGTCGTGGTTGAGGATGGAGAGGATCACGGTCTCCAGCAGGACGCACTCGGCGAAGCTGCCCTCGACGCGCATGATCGGCGAGCCGGGGAAGTACACCTCGCCCTCGGGGTAGCCCCAGATGTCCCCGCTGAAGCGGTAGTCGGCGAGCCACCGCAGCGTCTCCTCGTCGACGATGTCCCGCTCGCGCAGGAAGCCGAGGACGCCGGAGTCGAAGCGGAAGTTCTCCACCGCGTCCAGGACGCGGCCGGTGCCGGCCACCACGCCGTAGCGGCGGCCGTTCGGCAGCCGCCGGGTGAAGACCTCGAAGACGCTCCGCCGTTCGGCCGTACCGGCCTTCAGGGCGGCGCGCAGCATCGTCAGCTCGTACTGGTCCGTGAAGAGCGCTGTCGAGGGAACGTCCACCGGCAGCCCAAGGTCCGCTGTGTTCATGACGAGGAATCGTACTCCCTTTTCGTCGGTGTGACGATTTGTGGAGGCCGTGGCAGCATGGGCTGTGTGACGTCACCCGCGCCCGTAGAGATCGAACGCACCGAGTCGGCGGAGGAGGTCTTCGCCGTACCCGAGCCCGACGTCCCCTGGGTCACGATCGTCCACAACGACCCGGTCAACCTCATGAGCTACGTGACGTACGTCTTCCAGACGTACTTCGGCTACTCCAAGGACAAGGCCACCAAGCTCATGCTCGACGTCCACCACAAGGGCCGGGCGGTCGTCTCCAGCGGGACCCGCGAGGAGATGGAGCGCGACGTGCAGGCGATGCACGGCTACGGTCTGTGGGCCACCCTCCAGCAGGACCGGAAGTAAACGCACCCAGATGCCCGGACACTTCGAACCGCTCCCCGGCGGCGGCGCGGCCGTCGCTCTCGACGACGTCGAGATCTCCATCATCCGGTCGCTGGCCGTCCAGCTCCTGGAACTCATCGGCCCCGGCCCCGGCGCCGACGCCCCGGACGACCCGCTCGCCGAGCTGTTCGCGGAGGGGCCGAGCGAGCCGCCCGCCGACCCGGTGCTCCGGCGGCTCTTCCCGGACGCCTACAGCGACCCGGAGGAGATCCCCGCCTCGTCCGCCGAGGCCGAGGAGCGGCGGGCGCACTCCGCCGAGTTCCGCCGCTTCACCGAGAACGACCTGCGCGCCGGCAAGCGGGAGAACGCGCTCGGGGTGATCCGCAGCCTGGACGCGCTCGCGCCGGTCGACGAGGGCGGGGCGGTGCTCGAGCTGTCCCCGGAGGAGTCCCGGCAGTGGCTCGGCGCCCTCAACGATCTCCGGCTGGCGATCGGCTCCCGGCTGGAGATCACCGACGAGGACGACACCGACCTGCTCTACCGGCTCCCGGAGGAGGACCCGCGCAAGCCGATGGTCCTGGCCTATCTGTGGCTGGGCGGGCTCCAGGAGACCCTGGTGACGACCCTGATGCCGTAGTTCGTACGGTTTGCCCCTCAGGAGTGTTCGCTCAGAGGACGCTCAAATCCGGATAACGATCCCGTCACCTTTGCGGCCGTTTTTGCCGCATTTGGGCGCTCTTTGTCCACTTTTACCTGTGTGATGCGCCACATCGCGCCCCTGTGATCAATATTGCGGCCGTGATAAATCTTCACGACCGCCCGGCCGACACCACCCACGTTCGGCCGGGTGCGCCACCGAGCCGACGACCGTCGGCCAGGCAGACAACTCCATCATCCGGGGGGATCGAGACCCGATCCGAGGCCGACGAAAGGCCCGGGTCGGCATGGAGAAAGGCGCACCACACATGACCTCTGAGAAGGTCACCACCGCCCCTGAGGAGGGGTACGAGCGCGGGCTCGGCAGCCGTCAGGTCCAGATGATCGCCATCGGCGGCGCGATCGGTGTCGGGCTGTTCCTCAAGGCAGGCGCGAACATCGAGAAGGCCGGCCCGAGCCTCATCCTCATGTACGCCCTCGCGGGCGTGATCATCTTCTTCATCATGCGGGCCCTGGGCGAACTGCTGCTCTACCGTCCCGTCTCGGGCTCGTTCGCGGACTACTCCCGCGAGTTCCTCGGCCCGTTCTTCGGCTACTTCACCGGCTGGACGTACTGGCTGATGTGGGTCGTCACCGGCATGGCCGAGCTGACGGCCGCCGCGATCTACATCAACTACTGGTTCCCGGCCATTCCGCAGTGGGTGACGGCGCTCGTCTTCCTGGTGGTCCTCTTCGGGGTCAACCTGATCTCCGTGAAGCTCTTCGGTGAGCTGGAGTTCTGGTTCTCCATGGTCAAGGTCACCGCCCTGATCGGCATGATCGTGATCGGTCTTGGCGTGCTCACCTTCGGCTTCAGCGCTGCCGGTGACACCGCGCACGTGTCGAACCTGTGGCAGTTCGACGGCTTCTTCCCCAAGGGCATCGGTTCCTCGCTGATGACCTTGCAGGGCGTGATGTTCGCCTACCTCGCCGTCGAGCTGGTCGGCGTCACCGCGGGCGAGTCCGAGAACCCGGAGAAGACCCTCCCCAAGGCCATCAACACGCTGCCCTGGCGCATCGGCCTGTTCTACGTCGGTGCCCTCACCGTCATCCTCTGTGTGGTGAAGTGGACCGAGTTCACGGAGGGCGTCAGCCCGTTCGTGAAGGCGTTCGCGATGATCGGCATCCCGGCCGGCGCCGGCATCGTCAACTTCGTGGTGCTCACCGCGGCCCTGTCGTCCTGCAACTCGGGCATGTACTCCACCGGCCGCATGCTGCGCACCCTCGCCGACAACGGCGAGGCCCCGCGGGTCTTCTCGAAGCTGTCGGCCACCAAGACCCCCGCGCTCGGCATCACCGTCTCGGTGCTGTTCATGGGCATCGGCGTGGTCCTGAACTACGTCGTCCCGGAGAAGGCCTTCGGCTACGTGACCTCCGTCGCCACCGCGGCCGGCATCTGGACCTGGCTGATGATCCTGGTCAGCCACGTCCTCTACCGCCGCGCGGTCGACGCGGGCCGGCTGCCCGCCAGCTCCTTCCCGGCGCCCGGCGGCGCGGTGTGCTCGTACGTCGCCATCGCCTTCCTGCTCTTCGTCACCGGCCTGATCGCCTACGACGCCGACTCCCGCGTCTGCCTGTACGTGATGGCCGTCTGGGCGGTCGCCCTCGGCATCGGCTGGCTGGTCCTGAAGTCCCGGACGCCGTCCATCACGGACCGCCGCGAGCCGGAGTTCGAGAAGGTGGGCTGACCCCCGGAAAACCTCCGGAAGATCCCGGAAGACCCCCGGAAACCTCCGGAAAAGGACGTCCGGCCGTCGGGAGCTCTCGTGGCGCCCCCGGCGGCCGCCGCTCAGGACGTCCGCCATGTGGGCCGTCCCGTACCACCCCCCGGTACGGGACGGCCCCTCTGCTTATCCTGACCCCCATGCTGACCATCACCCAGGCGCTCTACGACCAGATCGTCGCCCACGCGCGCGAGGACCACCCCGACGAGGCGTGCGGCGTGGTCGCCGGACCGGTGGGCTCCGGCCGCCCCGAGCGTTTCGTCCCGATGCTCAACGCGGCCCGCTCGCCCACCTTCTACGAGTTCGACTCCCAGGACCTGCTCAAGCTCTACCGCGAGCTGGACGACCGCGACGAGGAGCCGGTGATCATCTACCACTCCCACACCGCGACCGAGGCGTACCCCTCCCGGACCGACATCAGCTACGCCAACGAGCCCGGCGCGCACTACGTCCTGGTGTCCACCGCCGACACCGACGGCGCCGGAGAGTTCCAGTTCCGCTCCTTCCGCATCCTGGAAGGGGAGGTCACCGAGGAGGAGGTCAAGGTCGTCGAGGCGTACTGATCTCACCAGTCGGTCGCATTCCGTCCGGGATGTGGAATCACACTCCGGGACCCGGACCGGGAATCGATACGATGAGCCCATGGTTCTGAACGACGTGAGCGAGAAGGCGCCGGGCACGCTGCTCGTGGCGCGGCTGCACGTCGATCTGTGCAGGCTGAACAGCGCCATCTGTTGACGTTCCCCGCCGCCGTACGGCCGTGAGCCGCGGCGTGCCCCGCCGCGTGCCCACACCTACCGACACTTCCTGACAGGAGCCCGCAACCATGGCCATCGAGGTCCGCATCCCCACCATCCTCCGCCAGTACACCGACGGTCAGAAGGCGGTGGAGGGCAACGGGAGCACCCTCGCCGAGCTGTTCGCCGACCTAGAGTCGCGGCACGCGGGCATCCAGGCCCGCATCGTGGACGGCGACCAGCTGCGCCGCTTCGTCAACGTGTACCTCAACGACGAGGACGTCCGCTTCCTGGACGGCATCAACACCAAGCTGTCCGACGGCGACAACGTGACGATCCTGCCGGCCGTCGCCGGCGGCATGCGCTGATCGGTCGCTGAGCAGCGATGCGCTACGACTCTCCGCTGGCCGCGGTGGGCAACACCCCTCTGGTGCGCCTGCCGCGGCTGTCGCCGGCCCCGGACGTCCGGATCTGGGCCAAGCTGGAGGACCGCAACCCCACCGGCTCGGTCAAGGACCGGCCCGCCCTGCACATGATCGAGCAGGCGGAGAAGGACGGCCGGCTGACCCCGGGCTGCACGATCCTCGAACCCACCTCCGGCAACACCGGCATCTCCCTCGCCATGGCGGCCAAGCTCAAGGGCTACCGGATGGTGTGCGTGATGCCGGAGAACACCTCGCAGGAGCGCCGGGACCTGCTCGGCATGTGGGGCGCCGAGATCATCTCCTCGCCGGCCGCCGGCGGCTCCAACACCGCCGTGCGCGTGGCCAAGGAACTGGCCGCCGAGCACCCCGACTGGGTGATGCTCTACCAGTACGGCAACCCGGACAACGCGGGCGCCCACTACGCCACGACCGGCCCGGAGATCCTCGCCGACCTCCCCTCGGTCACCCACTTCGTGGCGGGCCTCGGCACCACGGGCACCCTCATGGGCGTCGGCCGCTATCTGCGCGAGCACAAGCCGGGCGTCCAGATCGTCGCCGCCGAACCGCGCTACGACGACCTGGTCTACGGCCTGCGCAACCTCGACGAGGGCTTCGTCCCCGAGCTGTACGACGCCTCCGTCCTGACCACCCGGTTCTCGGTCGGCTCGGCCGACGCGGTCACCCGCACCCGCGAACTCCTCCAGCAGGAGGGCATCTTCGCGGGCGTCTCAACCGGCGCCGCCCTGCACGCGGCGATCGGCGTCGGCCGCAAGGCCGTCAAGGCGGGCGAGAGCGCCGACATCGTCTTCATCGTGGCCGACGGCGGCTGGAAGTACCTCTCCACCGGCGTCTACACCGCGGCCACCACGGAAGAGGCCATCGCGACACTCCAGGGCCAGCTCTGGGCCTAGCGGCGGATCCGCGTGCGCCGGTGGTACGTCACATCCGTACCAGGACACCGGCAGAAAGGCGGACCCCATGCGCCGTACGACGCTCCTCGCCCCCGCGGCGGCAGCGCTGCTCCTCGCGGGCTGCGGCTCCCAGCAGGACACCGGGAGCAGCGACAAGGTGTCGGCGCCGCCCCGTACGGGCACGCCGTCGCCCACCCGGTCCGCCGGCGACTGCACCGGTCACGCGGAGCTGACGGCCGCCGATCACGGCCGTACCGTCTGCGTGACCGAGGGCGGCGAGGTCCGGCTGACCCTGGACGGCACCAGGGCGCGCCCCTGGGCGCCGGTCACCGCGAGCGGCAGCGGACTGAAGGCCGTCAACGCGGGCTTCGTACTCCTGCCGGGTGACGCCACCGCCGCGTACCAGGCGGTGGCCGCCGGCACGGTGAAGCTCACGTCGTCCCGCCCGCTGTGCGCCGAGCCGACCGCACCGGGCGAGGTCTCCTGCAAGGGCATCGAGGAGTGGTCGGTCACCGTCCGGGTGAGCTGAGGTGCTGTCTAACCCGCCAGGTGCCGTACCTGGTCCCACAGGACCGGGTCGACCACGCCCACCCGGCGGCGGAAGCCGTCCACCGGGATCTCGCGCAGCTCGTCGGTCTCCAGGAAGCTGGGCCGCCCCTGGGCGTCGCCGACCGCGCCGGGCGGCAGCGGGATCACCCCGCAGCGCTCGTCGTGGTACTTGCTGGTGATCTTCGCGACGGTGGCCCGGTTGCCGCGCACGGCCAGCACCAGACAGGGCCGGTCCTTGGCCTCGGCCCGGTCCTCGTAGGGGACCTCCGCCCACCAGATGTCCCCGGGGGACGGCCGTGCGGCGTGTGCCGTCCGCGGGCCCGGCCGGCCCGGGGGCCGCAGGCGTCGTCCGCCGGGCCGGTGACCGCGGCCCCAGCCGTCGACGAGCGTGGCGACCAGCGCGAGCAGTACCACCGCCGCGAGCGCCAGCCACCAGGACGTGTCCATACGACGACGTTACCGGCGCGCGCCGAACATCGCGCGCCCTCTTCCAATCCTTGTGCGCCCCGGGTCCAGCCGAACCGGTGACAGCACAGGTGAGTTCGCCCACAACGGCCCCAGGCGGAGGAGCGACCCGTGCTTTCGCGCCTTACGCTCGACGGACCGCACGACCCCTGACAGCCCCCGCCCCGCAAGGGGTTTACGTCCCGCCCACCGGTTACCCGCCAACGGAGGTTTCTGCTTCATGAAGCTCACCGTCGTCGGCTGCTCGGGGTCGTTCCCGTCCGCGGAATCGGCCTGTTCGAGCTACCTCGTCGAGGCCGACGGCTTCCGGCTGCTCCTCGACATGGGCAACGGCGCCCTGGGCGAGTTGCAGCGCCACTGCGGTCTCTACGACCTCGACGCGATCTTCCTCAGCCATCTGCACGCCGATCACTGCATCGACATGCTCGGGTACTTCGTGGCGCGCTACTACCGCCACGACGGCGGCCGGTGCGACCCCATCCCGGTCTACGGCCCCGAGGGCACCGAGCACCGCCTGACCACGGCCTACGCGGACACCCCCTCCGCCTCCTCGATGAGCGAGGTCTTCGATTTCCACACGGTCAAGCCGTCCACGTTCGAGATCGGGCCGTTCACCGTGCACACCGAGCGGGTCCGCCACCCCGTGGAGGCGTACGGCATCCGGATCGAGCACGGCGGGAAGGCCCTGACGTACTCCGGCGACACGGGCGTCACCGCGGCGCTGGACGAGCTGGCCCGGGACGCCGATCTGTTCCTGTGCGAGGCCGCGTTCACGCACGGCAAGGAGAGCATCCCCGACCTGCACCTCAACGGCCGGGAGGCGGGGGAGACCGCGGCTCGCGCGGGCGTGCGGCGGCTCGTCCTCACCCACATCCCGCCGTGGACCGATCCCCAGGTGAACCTGCGGGACGCCCGTGAGGCGTTCAGCGGGCCGGTGGAGCTGGCCGCTCCGCGGCTCACGTACGAGATCTGACGCCCCCCCCCGCATACGCCCTCGCATACGCGCCTCGCACACTCCCCGCACACGAAAGGGCCCCGGAACCGAAGAGGTTCCGGGGCCTTCGCGCTGCCTGGTTACTTGGCCTCCGCCTTCTGGAGTTCCGCCAGTTCCTCGTCGGACTCGCGGCCCGGGGTCGGCAGGTTGAACCTGGTGATCGCGAAGCGGAAGATCACGTAGTAGACCACCGCGAAGCACAGGCCGACCAGGACCAGGCCCCACGGATTGCTCGCGATGCCCAGGTTGAGGCCGAAGTCGACCGCGCCCGCCGAGAAGCCGAAGCCGTCCTTCATGCCGAGCGCCCAGGTCAGCGCCATCGAGACGCCGGTGAGGACCGCGTGGATCGCGTACAGGACCGGCGCGATGAACATGAAGGTGAACTCGATGGGCTCGGTGACGCCGGTGACGAAGGACGTCAGCGCCAGCGAGAACATCATGCCGCCGACGACCTTGCGGCGCTCGGGCCGGGCGCAGTGGACGATGGCCAGGCACGCGGCCGGCAGGGCGAACATCATGATCGGGAAGAAGCCGGTCATGAACTGGCCCGCGTGCGGGTCGCCGGCCAGGAAGCGCGCGATGTCACCGCTCTTGCCGTGGTACTCGCCCGCCTGGAACCACGGGAACGAGTTGAGCAGGTGGTGCATGCCGATCGGGATCAGCGCACGGTTGGCGACACCGAAGATGCCCGCGCCGACCGCGCCCGACTTCACCAGCCACTCGCCGAAGTTGTGCAGGCCCGTGCCGAGGACCGGCCAGATGTAGCCGAACACGATGCCGATGACGAGGCCCGCGAAGGCCGACAGGATCGGGACGAGCCGGCGGCCGCCGAAGAAGCCCGCCCAGTCGGGCAGCTTGGTCCGGTAGAAGCGCTGGTACAGCAGGGCCACGACGATGCCCATCACCACACCGCCGAGGACCTTGGCGTCCACCGGGGCGTTCTGCATGACGACCTTGCCGTCGACGACGGCGGCCACCTTCGGCAGGTTCTTGTCGGTGAACGTGGCGAGCACGTTCTTGAAGACCAGGTAGCCGACGACCGCGGCGAGGGCCGTGGAGCCGTCCGACTTCTTGGCGAAGCCGATCGCGATGCCCACGGCGAACAGCAGCGCCATGTTGTCGAGGATCGCGTTGCCGCCGGCCGCCATGAACGACGCTATCTTGGTCAGGAAGGTCGGGAAGGACGGGCGGCCCAGCATGTCGGTGTTGCCGAGGCGCACCAGGAGGGCGGCGGCGGGCAGCACGGCGACCGGCAGCATCAGGCTGCGGCCGATGCGCTGGAGCACAGCCATCGCCCCGGCGCCCTTCTTCTTCTCGGCCGCGGGTGCGGCGCTGGCCGTGGTCACAAGCTCCTCCATCGGGCAAGGCGCCGCCCGGGAACCATGGAAGGGGACGGCAGCGTCTCTGGTCTACACCACCTGTGGTGTAGACCTGTTGTAGCACGATGAAGGCGGCGTAAGGAACCCGCGAATCCGCTACCGCGGCGCTACGCGCTGTGTGCCATGATGTGTCATCAGGTCGCCATCACACCTTGGTGACGTCCTCCACCTCCTCCACCGGCTCCCGGCCCGGCGTCCTCAGGTCGAACCTCGTGATCGCGAAGCGGAAGACGGCGTAATACACGGCCGCGAAGCACAGGCCGATCGGAATGATCCCCCACGGTTTCGTCGCCAGGTTCCAGTTGATCACATAGTCGATCAGGCCCGCCGAGAAGCTGAAGCCGTCGTGCACGCCCAGCGCCCAGGTCACCGCCATCGACACACCGGTGAGCACCGCGTGGACGGCGTACAGCGCGGGCGCGATGAAGAGGAACGAGTACTCCAGCGGTTCGGTGATGCCCGTCACGAACGAGGTCAGCGCGACCGAGAGCATCAGGCCGCCGATCTCCTTGCGGCGGTCCGGCCGGGCGCAGTGCGTGATGGCCAGCGCCGCGGCCGGCAGCGCGAACATCATGATCGGGAAGAAGCCCGAGGTGAACTGGCCGGCGTTCGGGTCCCCGGCGAGGAACATGTTGATGTCGCCGTGCACCACGGTGCCGTCGGGCTTGGTGTAGCTGCCGAACTGGAACCAGACGGGCACGTTCAGGAACTGGTGCAGGCCCACCACCAGCAGCGCCCGGTTCGCCACCCCGAAGACGCCCGCGCCCCAGGAACCGGCGTCCCTGAGCCACCCGCTGAAGCTCTCCAGGGCGTCGCCGACCGGCGGCCAGACGAACAGGCACACCACGGCGAACAGGATCGCGACGAAGGCCATGATGATCGGCACGAGCCGGCGCCCGTTGAAGAAGCCCAGCCAGTCGACCAGCCTGGTGCGGTGGTAGCGGGCCCAGAAGTAGGCGGCCAGCAGGCCCATGACGATGCCGCCGAAGACGCCCGGGTTCTGGTAGGTGGACGCGGACACCGTGCCGTTCGCCGCCTGGCAGCCCGTGACGACCACCTTCGCGCCCGCCGGGCAGGTCTCCGGGAACTGCCGCAGGACGCCGTAGTAGACGAGGAAACCCGCCACCGCCGCGAGCGCCGTCGAACCGTCGGCCTTCTTCGCCATGCCGATCGCGACGCCCACGCAGAACAGCAGCGGCAGCCCCAGCTGTCCGTCCAGCAGCGCGCCGCCCGCCCCGCTCATCACCTTGGAGACGTTCGTCCAGCCCAGGCCGTCCTCGCCGAACACGTCCGGCTGCCCCAGCCGGTTCAGGATGCCCGCCGCCGGCAGCACGGCGATGGGCAACTGGAGGCTGCGGCCCATCTTCTGCATGCTCTGGAACAGACGGTTCCAGCGGGCCCCGGCGGGACTTGCCGTGCTCTCTGCACTCATGGGTTTGGCGACCTTCCCCACGGTGGTGTAGACCAGTCGACGGACGGTTCCGCTGTCGTGATCGCCATCATTCGGCACGGACGGCATGACCGCTCGCGAAGATGGGCCAACTGTGGGTTACTGCGACAAAGCGGTTCGGAGCAGGGAGAAGGAACATGGCCAGCAAGGCTGAGAAGATCGTCGCCGGGCTCGGTGGCATCGACAACATCGAGGAGATCGAGGGCTGCATCACCCGGCTGCGCACCGAGGTGTCCGACCCCGCTCTGGTCGACGAGGCCGCTCTGAAGGCCGCCGGCGCCCACGGCGTCGTCAAGATGGGCACGGCCATCCAGGTCGTCATCGGCACCGACGCCGACCCGATCGCCGCGGAGATCGAAGACATGATGTGAGCCGTACCGGTTCACCCCGAAGGGGCTCTTCCCGGCGCCGGAGGAGCCCCTTCCCCGTGTGCGGCTAGGCTCGTCGCCATGTCTCGCATCGACGGCCGTACCCCCGAACAGCTCCGCCCGGTCACCATCGAACGGGGATGGAGCAAGCACGCCGAGGGCTCCGTCCTCGTCTCCTTCGGCGACACCAAGGTCTTCTGCACCGCCTCCGTCACCGAGGGGGTCCCGCGCTGGCGCAAGGGCAGCGGCGAGGGCTGGGTCACCGCCGAGTACGCCATGCTGCCCCGCGCCACCAACACCCGCGGCGACCGCGAGTCGGTCAAGGGCAGGATCGGCGGCCGGACCCACGAGATCTCCCGGCTCATCGGCCGCTCCCTGCGCGCCGTCATCGACTACAAGGCGCTCGGCGAGAACACCATCGTCCTCGACTGCGACGTCCTCCAGGCCGACGGCGGCACGCGTACGGCGGCCATCACCGGCGCGTACGTCGCGCTGGCCGACGCCGTCGCCTGGGCCCAGGGCAAGAAGCTGATCAAAGCAGGCCGGCAGCCGCTCACCGGCACCGTGAGCGCCGTCTCCGTGGGCATCGTCGGCGGCGTCCCGCTGCTCGACCTCTGCTACGAGGAGGACGTGCGCGCCGAGACCGACATGAACGTCGTCTGCACCGGCGACGGCCGCTTCGTCGAGGTCCAGGGCACCGCCGAGGCCACGCCGTTCGCCCGCGCGGAACTCGACGCGCTGCTCGACCTCGCCGTCACCGGCTGCCGGGAGCTGGCCGTGATCCAGCAGGCGGCACTGGCGGCCACGCGCGCGTAAGGAAGTCCCCAAGGCCGAAGGGCAACCCGGCGGCCCTCCGCGGCGTCCCAGTGGGTACGGGCGCACCGCTCACCAGCGTGCGCCCGGCCAGCCGTACCAGGGGAGGGACACCACCATGGCCGCCAGCCGACGCCGACTCGTCGTTGTCGCCGCCGTAGCGACCGCCGCGCTCACCGCCGGCCTCACGACCGGCTGCGACGCCGTGGACAAGGCGCTGGACTGCGTGCAGACCGCCGACGCCATCGCCGACAACGTCACCGATCTCCAGCAGGCCGTGGAGAACGCGGCGAACGATCCCTCCCAGGCCGACGAGTCGCTCGACTCCATCGAGAAGAGCCTGCGGAAGATCGGCGACAAGACGGACAACACGGATGTCAACAAGGCTGTGGACGACCTGAGCAAGGCGGTCGACAACGTGCGTACGGCCATCAAGAACGGGGACGAGACGCCGGACGTCAGCCCGGTGACGGACGCGGCGGGGGAGCTGACCAAGGTCTGCACGTCGTAGGGAGCGCCGGCGGGGTGCGGGCCGTGGCTGGTCGCGGGTCGTTGTGGCTGGTCGCGCGGTTCCCCGCGCCCCTTTGGGGCCCGCTCAGCGCTGTTTCTTCAGGCGTTTGCGCTCTCCGCGCGGAAGCTTGCGTTCCACGCCCACTCCGCCCCAGAAGGCGACCCCACCGATGATCACGCGGGGGGCACCCGGCTCGGGCGGATCGTCGTCCCTCGGGTGCTCGAAGCCGCCCATCACGCCGATGCCGCGTACGACGACCTCGACGCCGGGCGGCACGATCACCTGGACCCCGCCCATGATCGCCACGCAGTAGATCTCGACCTCACCGGCGGCGAAGTTCGCCTCGCGCAGGTCCAGTTCGCCGCCGCCCATGAAGGTGAAGCAGGAGAACCGCTTCGGCACCGTCCAGCGGCCCTTGCGCTCGAACCCCGAGAGGATCGCCACCGCGCCCGTCGAGGAGCCCTCGGTGCCGGTGATCCGGTCCGCCCAACCACCGTTCGCCGCCGGAGCCTTGACGAACGAGACGGGAAGGGCCGGTGCGACGCCGCCGGGCGCCGGCAGATCGCGGGTGAGCGGCGCCAGCTCGCCGTACGTCCGCGCCTTGTACGCCGCCTCCAGCCGCTCGTCGAACTCCCCCATGTCCAGCCGCCCCTCGGCCAGGGCGTCCCGCAGGATCTCGGCGACCCGGTCACGGTCGGCGTCGGACGCCCGGAGATCCGGGACTGCGTCGTCGCTCATGGCAGCAGCCTACGAGACCGCCTTCTCGGCGTACATCCTGGCGATGACGGCCTCGATGTCCGGTTCCCGCACCGACAGGTCCACCAGCGGATACCGGGCCGCCAGATGCGCGACGACCGGCGCCGCCGACTGCCCCGCGGGGAACGCCAGCCACTGCCGGGGGCCCTCCACCCGCACCACCCGGGCCGACGGCACCTGAACCGGCGGCAGCTCCCGCTCCAGGTCCACCACCAGCGTCCGTTCGCTCTCGCCGGCCTCGTGCAGCCCCGCGAGCGGACCGTCGTACACCATGCGCCCGTGGTCGATCACCATCACCCGGGAGCACAACTGCTCGATGTCCTGGAGGTCGTGCGTGGTGAGCAGCACCGTCGTGCCGCGCTCGGCGTTCACCTCCCGCAGGAACTCCCGCACCCTCGCCTTCGACACGACGTCCAGGCCGATCGTCGGCTCGTCCAGGTACAGCACGTCCGGGTCGTGCAGCAGCGCCGCCGCGATGTCCCCGCGCATCCGCTGGCCCAGCGACAGCTGCCGCACCGGTACGTCCAACAGGGCGCCCAGCTCCAGCAGTTCCACCAGCCGGTCCAGGTTCTTGCGGTAACGGGCGTCCGGGATGCGGTACATGCGGTGCGCCAGCCGGTAGGAGTCGATCAGCGGCAGGTCCCACCAGAGCGTGGTCCGCTGTCCGAACACCACCCCGATCCGGTGCGCGAGCCGCGAGCGTTCCCGCGCCGGATCGATGCCCGCCACCCGCAGCCGCCCGGCACTCGGCGTCAGAATCCCGGTCAGCATCTTGATCGTGGTCGACTTCCCGGCGCCGTTCGGCCCGATGTACCCGACCATCTCACCGCGCGCCACGGTGAACGAGAGCGCGTCCACCGCCCGCACCTCGCGCCGCTCCCGCCGGAGGAACCCGGTCTTCCGGCGCACCTCGAAGACCTTCTCGACGTTCTCCAGGACGATGAAGTCGTCCCCCGCGATTCCACCGTCCCCCGCGATGCCGTCGTCCCCTGTGATGAGGTCACTCACGCTAGCTCCCTGTGCTGCGGTACGAACGAAGTCCCGTCCGCCAGGCCAGCCCCGCGAGCGCACAGCACGCCACCGCCACCAGCGGGGGCGTGAACGCGGTCCACTCCGGCAGGCCCAGCGGATACGGCCGCCCCAGCACATAGGTCGCGGGCAGCCAGTTGACGAAGGCCAGCGGCAGCACGAAGGTCACCCCGCGCACCAGCTCCTTCGCGAACACGGTCGGCGGATACTGGAGCAGCGTCGTACCGCCGTAGGTGAAGGCGTTCTGCACCTCCGAGGCGTCCTGCGCCACGAACTGGAACGCCGCGCCCGCCACGAACACCGCGCAGAAGATGCCGCAGCCGCTCACCACCATCACCGGCATCAGCAGCAGCCTGCCCGCCGTCCAGTCGATGTCCACCCGGGTCAGCGACCAGCCCAGCACCAGCGCCCCCTGCGTCACCCGGCCCAGCCGCCGCAGCGCGAACCGGTCGGCCGCCACCTGCGCCAGCACCGGCGCCGGCCGCACCAGCAGCGTGTCCAGCGTGCCGTCCCGGACCCGCCGGCCCAGCCGGTCCATCGACCCGATCACCAGATCCGCCAGCCCGAAGGAGGTCGCGGACAGGCCGTACAGGAACGCCACTTCGGGCAGCGGGTAGCCGCCCAGGGCGTCCACCCGCGAGAACATCAGCATGATCGCGACGAAGTCGAGGAAGGTCGCCGCGAAGTTCCCGAACGTGGTCATGGCGAAGGACGTGCGGTAGGCCATCGTGGACCGCACCCACATCCCCGCGATCAGCCGGTACGCCCGCACGCCCTCGGCCAGCCGGTGGGCGTGGCCGGGCGCCTGGCTCTCAGCCACCCTGCACCACCACCCGGCGCGTCGCCGCCGACTGCACCAGCCGCCCGGCACCCAGCAGCGCCGCCGCCCACGCGGCCTGGAAGAGATAGGTGGGCAGCGGGTCCGCGTGCCCCAGCAGGATGTCCGCCGGGGCTTGCAGCAGCGACGACCAGGGCAGGGCCCGTACGACCTCACCGAGCGCACCCGGGAACACGTTGAGCGGCAGCAGCATGCCCGAGCAGAAGTAGCCCAGCAGCCAGGCCATCTGCACCACGCCGGTGCCGTCCAACAGCCAGAACGCGCTCAGAGCCACCAGGTAGCGGATGCCGAAGCCGACCAGCATGGCGAGGACGACGGCGACGAGGAACGCCGCCCATGTGCCGGCGCCGGCCGGCAGGTACACCGGGAAGCACAGCGCGCCGAACACGAACGGGATCAGCCCTCGGCCCAGCAGCTGGAAGAACGCCCGGCCGAGGTCCGCCGCCAGCCACCACAGCTGGAGATCGGCGGGCCGGTACAGGTCGATCGCCACGTCCCCCGTACGGATGCGTTCCATCAACTCGTCCTCGACGCCGCCGCCCCCGATCGCGAGGGTCGACAGGAACGCCTGCCCCAGCCAGACGTACGTCACCGCCTGCGCCTGGTCGTACCCGCCGAGATGCGGCTTCTCGTCCCACAACGCGCGATACGTGTAGACGAGGATGAGTCCGAAGACGGTGTTCGTGAACACCCCTGCCGCAGTGGCGGCCCGGTAGGTCGCGTACCGTCTGAATCCCCCTGTCGCCACGGCCGCGTACAACCGTCCCGCGCCCACGCCAGTCGACCTCCTCGGACCGCTCGACACCGAAGCGCAGGAGCCTAGTCCGGAGGCCCGGTGGCCGGCCACGCGTTTTCCGGCCGGAAGCGTGCCGGAATCCGGGAACGGAACGCCGGGTGCGAGAGTCTTCAAACAGGGGGAGCGCAGAAGCGTACGAGGCGTACGGGAACGTACGACGCGAAACAGGAGTCCGTGCACGAGATGAGCGACGAGCCGCAGCCGCAGCAGCCGAACGAAGGCGTGGCATCGAAAAGGCCGCTGCCGGCTGAAGGGCCCGGAAACCCGGGGGGCCGCGAACCGAGCAGCGCAACACCGGATCCCACGGGGGCCACCAGCACCGACAACGACGCCCACACCGAGGGTCCCGGGAGGGGCGACAGCGGTGTGCGCGCCGGGGGTCCCGGGAGGGGTGACAGTGGTGTGCGCGCCGGGGGTCCCGGGAGGGGTGACAGCGGTGTGCGCGCCGACGGTCCCGGTAGCGGCGACAGTGGTGTGCGCGCCGAGGGCCCTGGGAGGGACGCCGAGGGGGCCGAGGGCTTCCCGCGCGCCGGACGGCCCGGGAGCACGGGGAAGCCGCAGCGCGGCGAGCGGGGCGCCGACAGCACCCGCGGCGCCGGCGCGGGTGGCCCGGAGGCACCCGAGCGTGGCCTGCGGCGGACGGCCGAGACGGGCACCGGCCCGGCGGACTCCCCGCCTCGCGCCGGTTCCGGCACGCCGGGCTCTCCGTCCCGGGCAGGCTCCGGTGCGCCGGGTTCTGCGTCCCGGGCCGATTCCGGTACGTCGGGCTCTCCGTCTCGGGCCGATTCCGGTACTCCGGGCTCCGCGTCCCGGAACCCCGGCATGACGGGCGCGTCCTCCCAGGACGGCTCCCGCCCTGCGGACTCCGCTGAGCAGAACCGGGACCGGACGGCTTCCGTGGCCCGCGCCCGCCAGGCGGCCCGCGCCAGGACGCAGCAGACGGGGGCTGCGGGGGCCGGCGGAAACGCGGTCTGCGGTGGCGCGTCCGTGCCCGGCCGCGGCCCGGCGTCCGGGAGTGGCCCGGCAACTGGCCGCGGTTCGGAGCCCGCTGGGGCTTCGGCGCCCGACGGTGCTTCGGAGTCCGGCCGTGGTTCGGCGCCCGGCCGTGGTTCGGATTCTGGCCGTGGCCCGGTGTCCGGTCGTAGCGCGGGGACCGGTGGGGCTTCGGCGTCCGGCGACGGTTCGCAGTCAGACCGTGGTTCGGCGCCCGGCCGTAGCTCGGGGCCCGCTGGGGCTTCGGCGCCCGACGGTGCTTCGGAGTCCGGCCGTGGTTCGGCGCCCGGCCGTGGTTCGGATTCTGGCCGTGGCCCGGTGTCCGGTCGTAGCGCGGGGACCGGTGGGGCTTCGGCGTCCGGCGACGGTTCGCAGTCAGGCCGTGGTTCGGCGCCCGGCCGTAGCTCGGGGCCCGCTGGGGCTTCGGCGACCGGCGACGGCTCCCTGTCCGGTCGCGGGCCCGGGGCCGACGGTGCTTCTGCTGTCGGCGGCGCCAGTGGTGCTTCCGCTGCTGGTGGTGGTTCGCGTTCCGGCGCGTCTGATACCGGTAAGGGACGCGGCAGCGGGGAATCCGCTTCCGGGCAGGCGCCGTCGGCCGAGAGTACCCAGGTGCTGAGGCGTATCACCCCGCCCAGGGGGCCGCAGTCCGGCGCCGGTCAGAAGGGCGACGCTGCCCCGGCGCCCGAGACCACACAGGTGCTCCGACGGGTCAACGCGCCTCGGTCCGGTGAGCCCGGCGGCGCCGGTACCGCCGCCGGTGAGGCCGACCCCACCCGCCGTAGCCCTCGCCCCACCGTTCCCCGCCCCGGCGGCGAGAGCCGCGCTGCCCAGGCCTCCGGCGCCAACCCGCCCCCCTCCTCCCCGGCCGCCGCCCGGGCCGCCCGCGCCGCCCGCGCGGCCGGCACCGCCGCAGCGGGAGCCGGGAGCGGAGCCGGCGCCGCTGCCGGTGCGGGCGCCGGTGCTCAGGCCGCCAAGGCCGCCGCCGCATCCGCAACCGGCGCCGCAGCAGGCGCTGCCGGTGCCGCCGCCGCTGCCGCCTCAGCCGCCGCCAGCCCCTCCACGCCCCGCACGCCCGCGGCCCCCCGCACCTCCTCCACCCCCGGCACCGGCTCCACCCCCCAGAACCCTTCCGACGCCCCCACCACCGCCCTCTCCGCCACCGACGGTCAGACCGCCGGAGGCAACGGCAAGGGGAAGAAGGGCAAGCGGCCCAAGCGGACCGGGTGGCGGCGGGTCCTGCCGACCTGGCGCATGGTGCTGGGTACCTTCTTCGTCGGCGTGCTGCTGGTCGTCGGGCTGTTCTTCGTCGGGTACTCCCTGGTGAAGATCCCGCCGGCCAACGCGTTCGCGACCAAGCAGAGCAACGTCTATCTGTACGCCGACGGCTCACAGCTCGCCCGCGACGGCGAGGTCAACCGCGAGAACGTCACCCTCGCCCAGGTCTCCAAGGACGCCCAGCACGCCGTACTGGCCGCCGAGGACCGCGACTTCTACACCGAGTCCGCCGTCGACCCGAAGGCCATGCTCCGCGCCGTCTGGAACACCGCGACCGGCAAGGGCAAGCAGTCCGGTTCGACGATCACCCAGCAGTACGTGAAGAACTACTACCTGGCCCAGGAGCAGACGGTCACCCGCAAGGCCAAGGAGTTCTTCATCTCGATCAAGCTCGACCAGAACAAGTCCAAGGACGAGATTCTGGAGGGCTACCTCAACACCAGCTACTTCGGCCGCAACGCCTACGGCATCCAGGCCGCCGCCCAGGCCTACTACGGCCGCGACGCCGCCGACCTCGACCCGGCCCGCGCCGCCTACCTCGCCGCGCTCGTCAACGCGCCCAGCGAGTACGACGTCGTCGCCCACCCGGAGAACCGGAAGGCGGCCGTCGCCCGCTGGAACTACGTCCTGGACGGCATGGTCAAGAAGGGCTGGCTCAGCGAGTCGAAGCGCGCCGGCATGAAGTTCCCGATGCCGAAGGAGCAGACGATCTCCACCGGCATGTCCGGCCAGCGCGGCTACCTCGTGGAGGCGGTCAAGCAGTACCTGACCTCGAACAACATCATCGACTCCGACCACCTCACGGCCGGCGGCTACCGCATCACCACCACCATCCAGAAGGACCGGCAGGACGCCTTCGTCAAGGCGGTCGACGACCAGCTGATGTCCAAGCTGGACAAGAAGAACCGCAAGGCGGACACCTTCGTCCGGGCCGGCGGCGCCTCCGTCGACCCCAAGACCGGCAAGGTCGTCGCGATGTACGGCGGCATCGACTACGTGAAGCAGTACACCAACGGCGCCACCCGCGGTGACTTCCAGGTCGGCTCGACGTTCAAGCCGTTCGTGTTCACCTCCGCCGTGGAGAACGGTTCCACCACCCAGGACGGCCGCACGATCACGCCGAACACGGTCTACGACGGCACCAACCAGCGCCCGGTCCAGGGCTGGAGCGGCGGCGCCTACGCCCCCGAGAACGAGGACCAGAAGTCGTACGGCCCGATCACCGTCCGCAAGGCCACCGACCTGTCGGTGAACTCGGTGTACGCGCAGATGGCCGTCGACGTCGGCCCCGCCAAGGTCAAGCAGACCGCGGTCGACCTGGGCATCCCGTCCGACACCCCGGACCTCCAGCCGTACCCGTCCATCGCCCTCGGCACCGCCACCGCCAGCGTCCTGGACATGGCGGAGGCCTACGCGACGCTCGCCAACCACGGCAAGCACGGGACGTACACCCTGGTCGAGAAGATCACCAAGGACGGCACCGACGAGGTCAAGCTGCCCGCGCAGCCGGTCAAGCAGGCCGTCAGCCGGGAGGCCGCCGACACCACGACCTCGGTCCTCCAGAGCGTGGTCGAGAGCGGCACCGCCACGGCCGCGCAGGCCGCGGGCCGGCCGGCGGCCGGCAAGACCGGTACCGCCGAGAGCGACACCGCCGCCTGGTTCGCCGGCTACACCCCGGACCTGGCCACGGTGGTCTCCGTCATGGGCCAGGACCCGGTGACGGCCAAGCACCAGCCGCTGTACGGGGCGCTCGGCCAGGCGCGGATGAACGGTGGCGGCCCGCCCACCCAGATCTGGGCGCAGTACACGCGCGACGCGCTGAAGGGCAAGCCGACGAGCAAGTTCGACCTCGAACTCGAACAGGGCGCCGACGAGGTCCAGGAGCCGCCCGCCACCAGCACCGCCCAGCCCGGCACCGACGGCGGCCAGAACGACGGCGGCGCGACCGCCACGCCGACGGACGGCGGCGCGACCGCCACCCCGACGGACGGCGGTACCACGGGCGGCACCCCGACGGACGGCGGTACCACGGGCGGCACCCCGACCGACGGCGGTGCGACCACGGACGGCGGCGCCACCACCGGCGGGGACACGACCGGCGGAGGGACGACCACCGGCGGCGGGACCACGGACGGCGGCGGCACGGCCGACGGGGGGACGACCACCGGCGGCGGGACCACGGACGGCGGCGGCACACCGGGCGGCGGCACCACAGGTGCCGACGGCGGCACCGG
This sequence comes from Streptomyces sp. NPDC029138, assembly GCF_055564375.1. NCBI lineage: Bacteria > Bacillati > Actinomycetota > Actinomycetes > Kitasatosporales > Streptomycetaceae > Streptomyces > Streptomyces sp. NPDC029138. The sequence goes on along the minus strand of NZ_JBVHWM010000043.1, from coordinate 56,233 downwards.
AGGCTTCCCCGGCACCTGACGCCGGACCTGAGGCCACTCCCTGACGCCACTCCTGACGCCACTCCTGACGCCTCAGTGACCGCTGGTCGCCTTCAGCCCCACCACGGCGACCAGCAGCAGGCACACGAAGAAGATCCGGGCGGCGGTGACCGGCTCACCCAGCACCACCATGCCGAGCACCGCCGCACCGGCCGCGCCGATGCCCACCCACACGCCGTAGGCCGTACCGATGGGCAGGGACTTCGCGGCGTACGACAGCAGGACCATGCTGGCGACGATGCCGGCGCCGGTGAACAGGCTGGGGACGGGCCGGGTGAAACCCTCGCTGTACTTCATCCCGATCGACCAGCCGACTTCCAGCAGACCGGCGACGACGAGCAGGACCCAGGCCATGACAGCACCTCCGAGACACGGCGACTCTTCTTCGGAATGCGTCGTCTTTGCCTTCGACCCGGTACGGCGCGTCTCGTCGGGCTCCTTCCGAACATAGCAAAAGCATGACGAAGAGGGCCGGTGACCATGGTCACCGGCCCTCTTCCTCTGTGTTCTCCAGGTACGGCGTTCTACAGGTACAGCCCCGTGGAGTCCTCCGACCCCTCGAACCGGTCCGCGGCGACGGCGTGCAGGTCACGCTCGCGCATGAGGACGTACGCCACGCCCCGCACCTCGACCTCCGCCCGGTCCTCCGGGTCGAACAGGACGCGGTCCCCGGGCTCCACCGTCCGTACGTTCTGGCCGACGGCGACGACCTCGGCCCAGGCCAGCCGCCGGCCGACCGCCGCGGTGGCGGGAATCAGAATGCCGCCCCCCGACCGCCGCTCGCCCTCACCGGTCTCCTGCCGCACGAGAACCCGGTCGTGCAGCATCCGGATGGGCAGCTTGTCGTGGTGGGGAGTGCTGTGCTGGTTTCTGTTGGCGCTCACGGCTCGAACCTACCTGTCCCGGTCAGTCCCTGCGCCGCCGGGCCCCGAGGGCGAGCAGCCCCACGACCCCCACGACGACGAGCGCCACGGGCACCACCCGCTCCAGGCGCGGCGCCCCCCGATCGTTCACGAGCTGCGCCCGTACCTCGCTCACGACGCGGTTGACCTGCACGTACGCCCGTCCGACCGTGTGGTCGACGTTGGCGACGACCTTGGCCTTCGCATCGCCGACGATGGTCTTCGGATGCACCCGCACCCCGATCTCGTCGAGCGTCTCGGCCAGCACTTCACGGCGGCGCTTGATGTCCGCCTCGATCTGCGCCGGGGTTCTGGTGTCCGACGTGTCCGCCACCGTACGGCCTCCGAAGTCTGCTGATGCTGTTCCGAACAGTTTGTCAGCTCTGGGCCGCCCCGCACCGCAAGGCCCCCCGGTTAGGCTGGCCCGATGAGCGAGCGACTCCAGCCGGGGGACGTGGCCCCCGCCTTCACCCTCCCCGACGCCGACGGCACCGAGGTGTCCCTTTCGGACCACAAGGGCCGCAAGGTCATCGTCTACTTCTACCCGGCCGCCCTGACCCCAGGCTGCACCAAGCAGGCCTGTGACTTCACGGACAACCTGGAGCTGCTGGCCGGCGCCGGCTACGACGTCATCGGCATCTCTCCCGACAGCCCGGAGAAGCTGGCGAAGTTCCGCGAGAAGGAGTCCCTGAGGATCACCCTCCTCGCCGACCCGGACAAGAAGGTCACCGAGGCCTACGGCGCCTACGGCGAGAAGAAGAACTACGGCAAGACGTACCTGGGCGTCATCCGCTCCACGATCGTCGTGGACGAGCAGGGCAAGGTCGAACGGGCCCTGTACAACGTCCGCGCGACCGGCCACGTGGCGAAGATCATCAAGGATCTGGGCATCTGAACACACTGCCCGGCCGCTAGCATGGCCGGGCAGCACCAGGCGGCCGTGGTGGAATTGGCAGTCACGCTGGGTTTAGGTCCCAGTGGGGTAACTCCCGTGAGGGTTCGAGTCCCTCCGGCCGCACCACTTCTCAGCTGCTCAGCCCAACAGCTCCCGCACCACCGGCACCAGTGCCCGGAACGCCTTGCCCCGGTGGCTGATCGCGTTCTTTTCCTCGGGGCTCAGTTCCGCGCACGTCCGCGTCTCGCCCTTCGGCTGGAGGATCGGGTCGTAGCCGAAGCCGTTCGTGCCGGCGGGCGTGTGCCGCAGGACGCCGCGCAGCTGTCCCTCCACCACCCGTTCCGTGCCGTCCGGCAGGGCGAGGGCCGCCGCGCAGGCGAAGTGGGCGCCGCGGTGTTCGTCGGCGATGTCGGAGAGCTGGGCCAGCAGCAGGTCCAGGTTGGCCTTGTCGTCGCCGTGGCGGCCGGCCCAGCGGGCGGAGAAGATGCCGGGGGCGCCGTTCAGGACGTCGACGCACAGGCCGGAGTCGTCGGCGACGGCGGGCAGGCCGGTGGCCTGCGCGAGGGCGTGCGCCTTGAGCAGGGCGTTCTCGGCGAAGGTGACGCCGGTCTCCTTTACGTCGGGGACGTCCGGGAAGGCGTCCGCGCCGACGAGTTCGTGGGGGAGTCCGGCTTCGGCGAGGATCGCCCTCAGCTCGGTGATCTTTCCGGCGTTGCGGGTGGCGAGGATCAAGCGGGTCATGCCCGCCAGTATTCCTCGCCGCCCGGTCACAGCTCCGCCTGGCCCGCGCCCTTCAGCGTGCGCAGGTCGAAGACCTCGGCCATGGTGCGGTAGCCCAGGTCGCTGGGGTGCAGATGGTCCCCGGAGTCGTACTCGGGGCGCAGCCGGCGCGGGTCGTAGGGGTCCCGGAGGGCCTTGTCGAAGTCGACGACCGCGTCGTAGACCCGGCCGGTCCGGATCTGCGCGTTGACCTGCTGCCGTACGGCTTCCCGGGCGGGGGTGTATCCGCGGTGGCCCTGGAAGGGCATCAGGGTGGCGCCGACGACCTTCAGGCCGCGGGCGTGGGCCTGGCGGACGAGGGTGCGCAGGCCGGTGACGATGCGGTCGGGGTCGGCGAGCCGGGGGTTGCGCAGGATGTCGTTGACGCCGAGGTCGATGACGACGACCTTGACGTTGGTGCGGGAGAGCGCGTCGCGGCCGAACCGGCCGAGGCCGCTCTGGTTCTCGGCGGGCCGCCCGAGGCCGTCGGCGAGGACCTGGTTGCCGCTGATGCCCTCGTTGACCACGCTGTAGCGGGGCAGTTGCCCCCCGCTCCGCAGGGCGCTGCGCAGCCGGCCGGAGAGGATGTCGGGCCAGCGGTGGTTGGCGCCGGTGGTGGAGGTGATGCCGTCGGTGATGGAGTCGCCGAAGACGACGACGGTGCCGGCGGCCTCGTTGCTGAGCACGTCGAGCGCCGTCACATACCGCCAGTACGGCGTCTGTTCGGTGTAGGGGGCGCCGGTGGCGTCCTCGGTGCGGTCGCCGGTGGCGACGTACGACAGCTGCCGGGCGTGCGGGTGGTAGGTGACGGGCCCGGAGGGGGTGGGGGAGTAGGTGGTGACCAGCACGTCGGCGCCGTGCGGGACGGTGACGCGTACGGCGTCGCTGACGGCCTGTCCGCCGGCGGGTATGACCACGCTGGTGGCGCCGTTGAAGGTGAGGCGCCGCATCGTTTCCGCATCGGCGGCCGCGCTGCCGTCGCCCAGGGACACGGCGAGGGAGGCGTGGCTGATGGTGAGGGCGGACTGGCCGTACAGATTGGACAGCGTGACGCGGGCACCCGTCCCGCCGGCGCTGGTGTGCACGACGTTGCGGACCGAGCGGCCCGCGAGGCCCGCCGCCTCGGTGCCGGGTTCGCCGCCGACGGGGGCGGTGGCCCAGGCGCCGACCCAGGTGCCGGTGGAGGCGGGGGCGGCGTTGGAGTCGTGGCGCGGGCGGTTGTCGCTGAGGGTGCCGCGCGGGGTGCCGTCATCGGCGGCGACGGTGACGTATATGGCGGCGGACAGGGCCGCGACCAGCGCGACGAGCGCGCTCAGGACGGCATAACCATGACGCTTGGTCACGCTTGTGTTGTTCTCCTCGGGAGATGGGAGCCCGAGGCTCCGATCTTGCTCACCCATGATGCGTCATGGGCTGGGGAGAACTGACAGGACCCTGCCACCACTCCCCTCCAGACAGACGCCGGGAACTCCTGTTCCGTTCCGGGAGTCGGTCAGGAAGGGACAATTGTGTGCGGGATCACCGAACGGGTGGAGCTGATGGAACCTACCGAGACGGGCACACCGGGGCGGGTCGCGTCGTACAAGACGATGACGGCGTTCACCCCGGCGGACGAGGAGCGCCGGCGCGGGGTGCGCCGGATGAAGCTCACGGCGACGGGCATGCTGGTGTTCGTCGCGGTGGTCTACGTCCTGGCGAAGACGGCCGGGAACGCGGGCGCGGGGGCGTGGACGGCCTATGTGGCGGCGGCGGCCGAGGCGGGCATGGTCGGCGCGCTCGCCGACTGGTTCGCGGTCACGGCCCTGTTCCGGCACCCGCTCGGGCTGCCCATTCCGCACACCGCGATCATCCCGACCAAGAAGGACCAGCTGGGCGTCTCGCTGGGCGAGTTCGTCGGCGAGAACTTCCTCTCCGAGGACGTCGTACGGCAGCGGCTGCGCGCGGTCGGCATCGGCAGCCGGCTCGGGGCCTGGCTGGCCGAGCCGGAGCACGCGGACCGGGTGACGGCCGAGCTGGCGACGGCCCTGCGGGGCGCGCTGACCGTGCTGCGGGACTCCGATGTGCAGGCGGTCGTGGGCGAGGCGATCACCCGGCGGGCCGACGCGCAGGAGATCGCGCCGGGCATCGGCAAGACGCTGGAGAAGATCGTCGCCGACGGCGGGCATCGCCGGGTGGTGGACCTGGTGGTGGTCCGCGCGCACGACTGGCTGGTGCTGCACCGGGACGACGTGATGGTGGCCGTGGAGGGCGGGGCACCCGGCTGGACCCCGCGGTTCGTGGACCGGAAGGTGGGCGAGCGGGTCTACAAGGAGCTGCTGCGGTTCGTCACCGAGATGCGGGACATGCCCTCGCACCCGGCGCGCGGCGCGCTGGACCGTTTCCTCACCGACTTCGCCTCCGACCTCCAGTCCGACACGGACACCCGGGCGCGGGTGGAGCGGCTCAAGGGCGAGGTGCTGGGCCGGGGCGAGGTGCAGGACCTGATCGCGTCCGTGTGGACGGCCGTACGGTCGATGATCGTGGCGGCGGCGGAGGACGAGCGCAGCGAGCTGCGGACGCGCGTGCGGGCCGCGCTGCTGTCGCTGGGCACCCGGATGGCGACCGAGCCGAAGGTGCAGGGCAAGGTCGACAGCTGGGTGGAGGGCGCAGCGGTGCACGTCGTGACGACGTACCGCAAGGAGATCACCTCGCTGATCACGGACACGGTGGCGGGCTGGGACGCCGAGCACACCACCCGCAAGATCGAGGCGCACATCGGCCGCGACCTTCAGTTCATCCGTATCAACGGCACGGTGGTGGGCTCCCTGGCCGGGCTGCTGATCTACACCGTCTCGGGCTGGCTGGGGGCCTGACCGGACTGTTCCGCCGCGGCCAGGGCACCCGGTATCCCGTCCTTCGACGCGGAGGGAGCGCCCATGAGCACAGCCGAGGCCGGAACCGGCCGGACCCTCACCACCGACATCCCCGCCCGACTCGACCGCCTGCCCTGGTCCCGCTGGCACTGGACGATCGTCATCGGCCTGGGCACCGTGTGGATCCTGGACGGCCTGGAGGTCACGGTCGTCGGCAACATCGCCGGCCGGCTGTCGGAGCCCGGCAGCGGCCTGTCGATCAGCTCCGGGCAGATCACCGGTGTCGCCGCCGCGCTGTATGTGGCGGGCGCCTGCTCGGGCGCCCTGTTCTGGGGCCGGCTGACCGACCGCTTCGGCCGCAAGAACCTCTTCATGATCACCCTGGCGGTGTATCTCGCGGCGACGGCGCTCACGGCCGTCTCCTGGGAAGCCTGGTGGTTCTTCCTCTTCCGCTTTCTGACCGGCTTCGGCATCGGCGGTGAGTACGCGGCCATCAACTCCGCGATCGACGAGCTGATCCCGGCGGAATACCGGGGCCGGGTCGACCTGATCATCAACGGCAGCTTCTGGCTGGGCGCGGTCGGCGGTTCCCTGCTGTCGATCGTCGCGCTCGACACCGGCCTGCTGGCGAAGAACGTCGGCTGGCGCCTGACCTTCGCGCTCGGCGCCGTCCTCGCCCTGGTCATCCTGCTCGTACGACGGCACGTCCCGGAGAGCCCGCGCTGGCTGCTGATCCACGGCCGGGACCGGGAGGCGGAGGAGATCGTCTCCGGCATCGAACGCCGGGTCGAGGCGGAGCGCGGTGAACCGCTTCCCGCGCCGCAGGGCGAGCTGGAGATCCACCAGCGCAAGAGTGTCACCTTCCTGGAGATCGCCCGCACGGTCTTCGGCCGCTACCGCAGGCGGGCGGTGCTCGGCTTCTCCCTCTTCATCGGCCAGGCGTTCCTGTACAACGCGATCACCTTCGGCTTCGGCGCGATCCTGACCAAGTTCTTCGACGTGCCCTCCGGCCACACCGGCTATTACTTCGCGGTGATCGCGGTCGGCAACTTCTGCGGCCCGCTGCTGCTGGGCAAGCTCTTCGACACGGTCGGCCGCCGCGTGATGATCTCCTCGACGTACCTGCTGTCGGGCCTGCTGCTCTTCGGAACGGCCTGGCTGTTCGACCGGGGCTCGCTGAGCGCGGGCACGCTGACCGCCTGCTGGTGCGCGGTGCTGTTCTTCGCCTCGGCGGGCGCCTCCAGCGCCTACCTCACGGTCTCGGAGATCTTCCCGATGGAGACGCGGGCGATGTCCATCGCGTTCTTCTACGCCCTCGGCACCGCGGCCGGCGGCATCAGCGGCCCGCTGCTGTTCGCCGACCTCACGGGCACGGGCCGGGTCGGCGACACGGTCCTCGCCTTCTCCATCGGCGCGGCGCTGATGTGCGCGGCCGGGCTGGTCGCGGCGTTCCTGGCGGTACGGGCCGAACGCCGCTCCCTGGAGGACATCGCCCGCCCGCTGACGGCGGTGGCCGACCGGGCCAGGGCGGCGGCCCAGGGTACCCGGCCGTCCCGGGGCACACCGGGTTCGCAGGGCCGTGGACCTACGGCACCGCCGGCGGCGAGCAGGCCGTGACCGTCAGGTGCCACGGGGTGAGCAGGCCGTGATCGTCAGGCGCCAGGGGGGTGAGCAGGCTGTGACCGTCAGGCGCCACGGCGGTGAGCAGGCTGTGACCGTCAGGAGCCACGGCGGCGAGCAGGCCGTGACCGTCAGGCGCCGGTCGTGGAGCCCGGCCGGACGATCATCAGGACGGTCACGGCGGCCCACAGCAGGTTGAACAGCCCGGTGACCATGGCGAGCCGCGCGGTCCGCTCGCCCCCCGCGCTCCCTTCGAGGAGCGCGGTCTGGGCGGGCAGCACCAGCGCGACGAGGACGAGGGCGGCGAGTGTGGTGAGGACGATCGACACGATCAGCCAGGCGCTGCCGAGCACGCCCATCTCGCTCGCGGTGGCGAACCCGAAGACGGGGACGACGACGCCTACGACGGCGTAGACGCGGCAGATGCGGTGCAGCAGGTGGAGGGTGCCGGTGGCATCGGGGTTGCCGTTGCCGTGGCTGCTGTCGTCGCCGGGCCCGGTGGCCAGGGCGCGGCGGGCGGCGGGCGGGAACATGCTGGCCGCGACGGCGACGGGACCGATGGCGAGGATCGCGGCGATGACGTGGACGGAGAGCAGGAACTTGGTCACGGGGGGACGGTAAAGGCCGCGGGGATCTCGCAGAAGTGGCGAGATTGCCACTGCTCGACGGATTCCCGCCAGCGTGCTGTTCGGGACCTGTGCCCTGCTCGGGAACTTGTGCCCTGCTCCGCTGCTGATCCCCGGTTGGCGAGAAGCCGTCGTACCGCTACCTTCCTGCCATGCACACGGTGGCCGTACTGGCGCTGGACGGCGTCATCCCGTTCGATCTCTCCGCACCCATCGACACCTTCGGCTGGGCACGGCTGCCCGACGGCCGGGAGCCGTACCGGGTACGGGTGTGCTCGGTGCGGGAGGAGGTGAGCGCGGGTGCCTTCACGGTCCGGGCGCCGTACGGCCTGGAGGCGCTCGCGGAGGCCGACACGATCATCCTGCCCGGGGTGGCGCGCCCCCCGGAGACGCTGCCGCCCGGGGTCGCCGAGGCCCTGCGCGCGGCGGCGGCGAACGGCACCCGGATCGCGTCGATCTGCGTGGGCGCGTTCCTCTTCGCGGCGACGGGCCTGCTGGACGGCCTGCGTGCGACGACCCACTGGTTCGCGGCCCCGGACCTGGCCCGGCGCCACCCGGAGGTGACGGTCGACCCGAACGTCCTCTACGTCGACAACGGCCAGTTCCTGACGTCGGCGGGCGCCGCGGCCGCCCTGGACATGTGCTTGCACATGATCCGCAAGGACTTCGGCTCGGCGGTCGCCGCGCACGCGGCCCGGATGTCGGTGATGCCGCTGGAACGGGAGGGCGGGCAGGCCCAGTTCATCGTCCACGACCTGCCTCCGGCCCCGGCCGGCACCACCCTGGAGCCCCTGCTGGCCTGGCTGGAGGACCACTGCGACCGGGATCTGACGCTGGCCGAGATCGCGGCGAAGGCGGGCATGAGCACCCGTACCCTCAACCGCCGCTTCCGGGAGCAGACCGGTACGACACCTCTCCAGTGGCTGCACCGGGCACGGGTACGGCGGGCCCAGCACCTGCTGGAGACCACTCCGTACGCGGTGGAACGCATCGCCGTCCATACGGGCTTCGGCTCACCGACGGCTTTCCGGGAACGGTTCCGCAGGGTGGTGGGGACGAGCCCGCAGGCGTACCGGAGGGCGTTCCGGGCGGGGGTCTCGTAGCCGGGGTGGGCTCATGCGCCCTTGCGGTCGGCGACGGCCCAGGAGGCGAGGGCGACCGCGCCGGCGACGCCGAGGACGGACGGCCAGGCGCCGACCTTCTTGGCCAGCGGGTGGGATCCGGCGAACGCGGCGACGTAGGCGGCGGTCAGCGCGCCCGCGGCCTTCCCGCCGGCCCGGTTGCGCCACTGCTGGGCCGCCGCGGCACCGGCGACGGCCAGGACGACCCCGCCGAGCTGCCGCTTCTTGGTCCAGCGGGCGACGCCGTAACCGCCGACGAGCCCGGTGGCGGCGACGACCGCGCTGGGAACTCCGGCCATGGTGGCCTCCTCGTGTCCGTTTCACTGCCGTTGGGTCTGGCCCGAGGCTAACGCGCAGGTGGGCGGGCGAATCGAACCTGAGTCGAGGCTTGTCAAGTTTCCGGCGGAGAGTTATATAAGAAGCCGTAGGGCATCGCATCCCGGCACCTGATGGAAGGAGTGACCTGTGATGCTCATGCGCACGGACCCGTTCCGGGATTTCGACCGGCTCACGCAGCAGCTCCTCGGCGCGAACGCCCGCCCGTCCATGATGCCGATGGACGCCTACCGTTCCGGGGACGAGTTCCTGGTCCACTTCGACCTTCCCGGCATCGACCCGGAGACGATCGAACTCGACGTCGAGCGCAATGTCCTCAGCGTCCGCGCGGAGCGGCGCAGCCCCGCTCCCGAGGACGCGGAGATGCTGGTCGACGAACGGCCCACGGGTACGTTCACCCGCCAGCTGTTCCTGGGCGAGACGCTCGACACGGACCGCATCGACGCCTCGTACGACGCCGGCGTCCTGACCCTGCGCATCCCGGTGGCCGAGCAGGCCAAGCCGCGCCGCATCCAGATCACCGGCGGGGGCGGCGACCGTAAGCAGATCAGCGGCTGAGACCGCCGCACAGGCCGTGTGACGCGCAGGGCACGGTTGCCGCTCGCGACCGCAGGGCCGCAGGGCTGCGTTTCCACGTGCCCCGCATGCCGATCGTGCGCATGACCGCATGCCACGCCCGGCATGCGGGGCACGAGAACGCACGCACATGCAGCCGATGCAGCGAAGCGACGCATGCAACCCAGGCAACCCATGGGAGCCCATGCAGCCGAAGCAACGCACGCAGCCCATCCGACCCATGCCGCACATTGGCCGAACTCCCGCCCATGTCCGCTGCATTACGGGGTACCGGGCTTCCGGTGCCCCGAAGCGTCCCGGAGGAGGAGCCAACACGATGACCGTGACCACCCCGCAGCCCAGAACCACCATCCCCACTCCGTCCCTGCGCCCGCGCGCCAAGGACGAGGCGGAGGACGCAGACTGGCTGGAGCTGACCGAGGCGGTGCGTGACGCGGGCCAGTACCCGACGAGGGCGGAGGCGGAACGCGTCACCCGCATCGTCCTGTCGGCCCTCGGCGGCCACGTCACCGGCGACGAACGCGTGGCCCTGGCCAAGGCCCTCCCCCGGGAGGCGGGCCGCGTCATCGCTTCCCAGATCCCCGCGACCCACCCGTTGACGGCCCGCGAGTTCGTGGAGTCGGTGGCCACCCGCATAGAGGGCTCGACCCCCGCGACGGCCCGCTGGGACGTCAGCTCGGTCCTCAGCGTCCTCTCCGACCGAATCGGCGAACCCCTGACCACCCGAGTCCTGACCCAACTCCCCCCGGGCTACGCCCTCCTCTTCGGCCGAGCGGACCTGGCGCCGACGCTCTAGGCACTACAAGAACCCCGGGCGCCGCCACCACACGCGGCGCCCGCCGCCTCTCCGACCGACATATGAGTGAGTTTCCATCTCGGCAGGAGAGAGGCTGAAGGAGTAATGAAAGAATCCAGCCGGCTCACTCCCCACAGAGCCGAGACATGTTCCGCGCTAGTCTTCTTGTAGACTTCGACCTGTCACCCTCTCGATCATTTGCATGACTACCTTAAGTCGTTCATCGAGAAAAGCGCCGTAGTCATCATTGGCGAGCCCGCTGGCGGCATCGCTCTTGATCGCATGGGAGGAGAGAACCGACTCCAACTTCTCATGGCCATAGGTCGCCGCCATCTCGGCAAGGTAGCGGCTAGGCGCCTTGTCCTTTATGATACGGTTGGTTTCTGCGTCAATGAGGGTTCTATTTAGCAGCAATTCAGGACTTTCACTTGTTCCTGAAAGCGCCAAAAAGCCCTTAGGGAATATGTGGTGTGAGTCTATTTGGGCCTCGCCAATCCGATAGGAAGTCATGGCCTGACCTGTGTGAAAATCTTCGGCGCGGGCCGTGACGAGCAGGCACATCAAACCGCAGTAGAGGGCCTTCCTTCGGACTGATGCGGAACGCAGCGTTGAGGCACTTAGGGGAAGTTCGGCAACAGATTCGGGCGCCTGGCCGTCGCCGCTGATTACCCACTCCTTCAAACGGGCGTAGTCGGCTCCTGCTTGGCTGTTCGCTCCTTGGTCATAGTTTGTGGTGAAAACGCTGCACCAGAAGAACTGCTGTAGGCGCGCGTAGGCGTTGGCTCGATCTAGCGGCTCCAGCTTCTGAATGTCTCCCCACACCGCACCCATCGGGATGAGCACCATCCCGTAGGGCAGCCATTTAGGCGCTATCACGCCGCAATCGGACTGTAGCATGTCGAGAACGCCGGCGATGCCCTTTACAGAAGATGACCAGTGCTGCGATATGTCGCTAGCGGTTAGCTTCTTCAGAACGTCTGACCGTTGGGCAGATCCATGGGACCTCAGGCAAACGGCTTGCAGGACACTGTATGGGTCAACTTTGAAGTCAACTAGTGCCTTGTAGTTTCCCAGGGCTTCTACCCAAAGATCCCGGAGATTGACACCTTGAGGGTAGTAACGGGCAGTGAGGAGCTCGAAGGGGCCAAGCGGTTTCCCGGTTCGGTTGAGAGTTTCGAAAATTGTACAGACGGCCTCAATTGGCGTAGTTTCAGGCAGAGTCAGGACCGGTAGGCCGTAAGACCGAAGTGGAACTATGTATTTGTCACGCATGCGCCTGTAAAGGGACTTGAGGTATTTGGTTGTATATTCCTGCTCGATGCTTAGCGTCTCGTCAACAAACTCGTCAAGCCAGTCGTCGAAACTGCTGACGTCGCAGACCGGGAAGTGAGACTTGCCGAGGAGTTCAGCGTTCTTCTTGGCTTGTGCCTTATTTGATGCGACTGGGACGGATATTATGGCCTTATCAAAGTTTACCTCGTGGAATTCCTTCACGTATTCATTTTTGACTTCTACGAACTCGTCTACCTTGAGATAGTAGCGCTCATCCCCCACTCCTGTGAGCGCCTGATAGAGGGCGATAAGGCGCTGCTGGCCGTCTAGTACAAGTTCTGACGGTTTTTTGTCGCCAAGAACGGGGGCGCCTTCAAAACTTCTACTCGCGAATGTTTCGTTATCGCCTTGCTTCCATAGGAGCAATGTACCTACTGGGAATTCTGATATAATTGATTGGATTAGCTCCTCTGTTCGTGTCGCATCCCAGACAAAGTCCCGCTGGAAGTCTGGTAGCGCAATCTCCCGGCCGTGAATCCTTGTCACCAGGTTCGAGAGCTGTCGTGGCACTGTCTCGAAGATGGGTTCCGACTCGTAGGCACTTGTCAAGGGAACCACCCAGGTCGTTGATGCTGCCGCTAACGTGAGACTGATGATCTTACGGGTGAGTTCTGCCTCTGAGAAGCTCCACCTGGTGGACGCGCCCCTCGGTAGGGGGCACTTCGAACCTCCGGGCTCGCGTCGACTCTGACTGCGCGGTGTAGCTCAGGGTCAGATGGCGTAGCCGGTGCCAAGTGCTTGCGATCCCTCCCTTTGCGGAAAGCGTTGTGGAAGAGTGAGCGCATGGCTTTGATTAAGATGTTTCAGGCGGTCTCCTCGGACGTTCAGAGGCTGCACGGTCCTGTGGTTTGCGGGTATAGGTCCTTCGCGGTGGGTGACCGGCGCGTGCTTCAGCTGGATACCTACGGATCGTCCGATCGGCAGATTCCGGACAAAATTAGTCAAAGTATCCAGCTGGATGCTGAGGGAGCCCGTGAACTTCTAAAGATCATCGAGGGTGCATTTCCAGGCCTCACTAGCTGAGCGACACTTGGGAGTGTCATCACGCGGTGTTGGTGGGGTGCGGTAGCTGACTCGCGCGCCCCACCAAACTTCATTTAGAGAACTCAAAGAAGCCGTTCGGTATTGAGCTGGCGGATCCCGTGACACTCCTGGTACGGCACACCCGACCCGCACCAACACCCCGCCCCCCTCCCCGGCGGCCAAGCCACAGCCCGCCCCCGTGCGGCCAGCGTCGTCGCGTACTGCGGTAGCAGCGTCGCGTCGCCCGGTGTAGCCCCCTCCGATGCCGCGAACGCCTCGTACGACGGGACCGTGCCGGTCACGATGCCCAGGTTGGCGGTGCCGGAGGCGGAGAGTTCGCGGAGGGAGGACTCTATGGTCCTCAGGTGCTCGGCGTGGGACGGATACTCCGCGCTCAAGGTCGGGTACGCCGCGAGGAGTTCCGTGAGTTCCGGGGCCGGCCAGTGCAGCACCGCCACCGGGAAGGGGCGGGAGAGGGCCTCGCGGTAGGCGCCCAGTTCGGCGCGGAGGCGGGAGATCTCCGCCGCCAGTTCCGCCGGGTTGTCCGAGCCCAGGGACCACACCCGTTTCGGGTCGTGGAGTTCGTCCAGGGAGATCGGGGACGTGTGCAGGGTGTCCGCGAGGGTGTCCCAGTCGTCGTGCGGCAGGCCCAGCATGCGGCGGACGCGGTGGCGGCCGTAGAGGAGGGGGTGGGTCGCGGGAGGGGGTTCCTCCGAGGTCGACGTCGAGGCGGAGGCCGAGGTCGAGGCAGAGGTCGAGGTCGGCAGTAGCAGGTGCGCGGCCTCAGTGAACGTCTTCGCCGCCGCCTCCAGCTCGTCGTGGGCCTCCATGGCCTCCGCCACGATCACCCACGGCGCCGGGTCCCGGGGGGCCGTCGTGCGGATGCCCTCGATGATCGCCCTCGCCTCCGCCTCATGGCCGTACTCCCACAGGTTCGACGCCTTCAGGGCGCGGACCAGGGCGGGGTTGTCCAGCCCGTCGGCGGACGACAGCAGGCGGTCGTAGAGCGTGGTCGCCGCGGGGCGGTCGCCGGACAGCTCCAGGTGGGCCGCCGCCCGCAGGAGGAGGGTCTCGGCGTCCTCGGGATACAGGCCGGCGGTCCGCTCCAGGCGTGCCGCTTCGGCGGTGTGGTCGACGTTCTCGGCAGGCGTGTCGGGGCGCATGGGGGACACCGTACTGCCGGGCGGTGACAAAAGTGAGGTGCCCCCGGAGGGCGTGCACTCCGGTATGGATATCTGGATATCTTCGGTGTCGACGTTTACATGGGGTGGAGTCGGCATGCAGAAGACGGGTCTGCTGGTCGCGGACGATCAGGCGGCGGCCGTGGACGGGGGAGCGGGGCGTGAGCCGCCCCGCCACTGGCCCCTCCTCCTCGTCGGCGCCGCCGTCGTCCCCGGTGCCCTCCTCTTCCTCCTCGGGCGCTGGGGCGACGCCCCGGCCGCGCAGGCCTGGCGGACCGTGTGTCTGGCCGTCACCGTGCAGGCCCTGCCCTTCCTGCTGCTCGGTACGGCCCTGTCCGGCGCGATCAACGCCTTCGTGCCGGAGGGGGTCTTCAACAGGATTCTGCCCCGGCGGCCCGCGCTCGCCGTGCCCGTGGCCGGGGTCGCGGGGGTCGTGCTGCCGGGGTGCGAGTGCGCGTCCGTACCGGTCGCCGGCAGTCTCATCAGCCGCGGGGTCACCCCGGCCGCCGCCTTCGCGTTCCTGCTCTCCGCGCCCGCCATCAACCCCGTCGTGCTCACCGCCACCGCCATCGCGTTCCCCGGGAACCCCGCCATGGTGCTCGCCCGGCTGCTCGCCTCCCTCGCCACCGCCGTCGTCATGGGCTGGCTGTGGCTCCGGTTCGGGCGGGCCGAGTGGTTGCGGCCCGTCGTACGGCACACCGGGCACCAGCACGGGCACAGCCGGTGGGACGAGTTCCGGCGCGGGTTCCAGCACGACTTCCTGCACGCCGGAGGGTTTCTGGTGCTCGGTGCCATGGCCGCGGCCACCTTCAACGTCGCCGTCCCGCGCTCGGTGCTCGACACCTTCGCCGCCGCGCCCTGGCTGTCCGTGCTCTTCCTCGCCGGGCTCGCCGTGCTGCTCGCGGTGTGCTCCGAGGCCGACGCCTTCCTGGCCGCCTCGCTGACCGGGTTCCCGCCCGTCGCGCGGCTGGCGTTCATGGTGGTGGGGCCCATGGTCGATCTCAAGCTCATCGCCCTCCAGGCGGGGACCTTCGGGCGGGCCTTCGCGGTACGGTTCTCCGCCGCGACCGTCGTCGTCGCCGTCACGTGCAGCGCGCTGATCGGAGGGGTGCTGCTGTGAAACGGTCACTTCAGGCGGGGCTGCTCGTCCTCTGCGGGCTCGGGCTGCTGCACGTCTCCCTCTTCACCGACCTCTGCCTGCGGTACGTCAAGGAGGGCATGCGGCTTCCGCTCATCGCCTCCGGGGCCGTCCTGCTCCTGCTGGGCATCGCGGGCGCCGCCCTCGACCGGGGAGACGCCGGCGCCGGTCACGGGCACGATCACTCCGGCCTGCCCCGCGTCTCCTGGCTGCTGCTCCTGCCCGCCCTCAGCCTGCTCTTCTACGCCCCACCCGCCCTCGGCGCCTACACCGCCGCCCGGCAGCCGGCGAAGACCGTCACCCATGACAGCGACTTCGATCCGCTGCCCGCCGGCTCGCCCCTGCCCATGACCCTCTCCGACTTCACCAGCCGGGTGCGGGAGGACCGCGGGCAGGCCATCAAGGGGCGCACCATCCGGATGACCGGGTTCGTCACGCCCCTCTCCGGCACGGGAGGCGGCGGCTGGGAGCTGACCCGGATCATCCTCAACTGCTGCGCCGCGGACGCCCAGTCGGTCAAGGTGCGGATCTACGGCGGCCCCGGGCTGCCCGCCGACACGTGGGTGACGGTCACGGGGACCTGGCACCCCGGCGGGCGGCTCGGCACCAGCTCCGCGCCGGTCGCGCTGGACGCCCTCACGGTCACGAAGGTCCCCCGGCCGACGAACGGCTACCAGGACGCCCTGCCCCTGCGATGACGATTCCGGTCACACGGTGACGCCGTCGATCTGGAGCGTCTGTACCGACTTCGCCGCGAAGGGCACGGACACCGACTTGCCGTTCAGGTAGGTGTCCGAACGGGCCGCATAGCGGTCGCCGCCCGTCGTGACCGTGTTCCAGCGGGGGACCAGGCCGCCCGCGCCGCCGGTCACGGCGGCGAAGCGGGAGAGGTCGAAGGTCAGGGTCTGGGCCGAGGAGGAGGTGTTCGCGGCCACGATCACCAGGCGTTTCGCCGAGCGGTCCAGGGCCGCCGCCGCATAGCTCACGCCGGTGTCCAGGATCGTCATGCCGGGGCGGATGTGGCGGGTGAACTGGGCCAGCACGTAGTACTTCGTCTGCACCGCGCCCGGCTGGAGGGTGCTCGGGTCGTAGGCGATCGTCGCCCAGCCCGCGCTCGGGTCCATCACCTGCCAGTACACCCAGGCGGTGGGGTGCAGCCAGCGGAAGTCGTAGAGGAGGTTGCTCGCGGTCGTCAGGCCGGTGGCGTCGCCGTCCCCGGTCTCCGAGTTCCACAGGGCCTTGCCGGCCGTGGTGACCACATCTGTGTAGAGCAGGTCGCGGCGGCCTCCGGAGCCCTGGTAGCCGTGGACGTTGACCCGGTCGACGTAGCCCTTCGTCGTGGCCGAGAAGGAGTTCCAGGTGGTGCGGGCCAGGTCGTAGCTCGTCTCGTCCGACGCGGAGATCCGTGCGCCGGTCAGGCCACGCTTGTCCAACTCGCCGCGCAGGTACGGCAGTACGGCCGCCTGCACGCCCGCGTCGATGTGGCAGCCCTCCTGCGTGCCGGTCGCCGTCCACCAGGACGAGGAGGGCTCGTTGAAGGCCTCCACCGTCGCGAAGGTCACGCCCCAGTGCTGCTTCGCGTACAGGGCGACCGCGGCCAGGTGGGAGGCGTGCTGGCGGTGGTTCCAGGACTGGAGGTTGTTGCCGCCGTCGGCCGCGCCGGACGGGTTGTGGTTGGAGCACATCCACCACATCGGGGAGTTGGCGAAGAGTTCCGAGACCGCGCCGCGCTGGGTCGCCTTCACGAGCATGGCCCGCTGGGCGGCGTCCGCCGTCCACTTCCAGGCCGTGGACGCCGGGTCCTCGTTCGTCCAGTCCTGCCAGTAGCCCTCGATCTGCTTGAAGGAGGGGATGTTCGGGGAGACGGCCATCGACGCGCCGTTCACGCTGTTCCAGCTGCACGCGCCCAGGTTGTAGCGGGCGATGTTCAGGCCCAGGCCGGGCAGGGACGTGCCGTTGTACGTCGTGTTCCTGGTCGTGAAGAAGATGTCGGCGAAGTCGTCGCGATTGCCGAAGACGTTCGCCCACCAGGCCAGGGAGGTGCCCCAGCCCTCCCATGTGCCGTACGTCGTGGAGGGGTTGACGGCGATCGTCGCGTCCGCCCGGGCCGTGCCCGTGGCCAGCGCGCTGCCGAGGAGGCCGCCGCCCGCGGCGGCCAGCAGAGTTCTGCGTCGGATCATGGGTCGTTCGCTGCCTCTCCGTGCGGCTCCGGCACCGCGTTCCTGGGAGCGGTGCCGACTCGTCCCCCCGGCATGCCACAGGAAGCATCGGGGGTGCCGGACGGCGTTGTCGAGGGTTGTGACGGCCCTTTCTCAAACCGGTTGAGGAAGCGGTCGGGTGAGCCGGGCTCCGGGCTGCCGCCCTTCTGTCTCTGGCCAGTTGGAGGCGCTGCGCCTATCGTGCGGGCGGCTCCGGTGGAGGTGGGCGCGGATGCGGGCTGCGGCGGGCGTGCGGGTCGTACGGCACAGCGATCGGCGCAGGCGCGCCCGGTGCGGGCGGGCGCTGTGGAGCGGGGCAGAGGTGCTCGTGACGGCCGGGCTGGTCCTCCTGCTGCTGGTCGCGCACCAGATGTGGTGGACCAACCGGGAGGCCCGGCGCGGCGCCGAGCGGAAGGTGGCGGCGCTGGAGCGGGAGTGGCGAAGCGGTACGGCGGCCGGCGACGACGGTACGACGAGCGGTGAGGACGGTACGACGGCCGGCGACGGCGACTCTCCCGGCGGTTCCGGTGCGCCCTCCGCCGGGCGATCCGGGGACTCCGGCACCTCCCGCGCGCCCCGGCGCCCGTACACCCCCGCGACCCCGCCCCGGCGCTCCCAGGCGTACGCCGTGCTCACCATCCCCCGGCTGGGCCTGCGCGTCCCCGTCGCCGAGGGCGTGAGCAAGGCGGACGTGCTGAACAAGGGGTACGTCGGCCACTACCGGGGGACCGCGCAGCCGGGCCGGGCCGGGAACTTCGCGCTCGCCGGGCACCGGAACACACACGGCGAGCCCTTCCGGTATCTGCCCCGGCTGCGGCGCGGGGACGCCATCGAGGTGGAGACGCGGACGGCGACGTACACCTACGACGTCGACCGCGTCCTGCCGCGCACGTCGCCCACCGACACGGCGGTCGTCCGGCCCGTCCCGCGCTCGCTCGTCCGGCCCCGGTACGGGTACGACGCGCCGGGCTACTACATCACCCTGACCACCTGCACCCCCGAGTTCACCTCCCGGTACCGGCTGGTGGTGTGGGGGAGACTGGTGTCCATGCGGCCCAGGTGAGCCAGGCCCGCCGAGGCACGCTCCTCCACGCCCGCTCACCCCTGTTCACGCCCGCTCCCGCAGCGCCAGCACGCTCACCGCGCCCGCCACCGCCAGCCCCGCCGACACCAGCAGGGCGATGTTCGTGCCCCGGGCCAGGCTGCCGCCCGACGTGGCGACGGCGATGGTCAGGGCCACGCCGGCGCAGGAGCCGATGTAGCGGAAGGTCTGCTGCGCGCCGGAGCCCATCGCGGCCCGCTGGGGCGGCACCGAGTCGACGGCGAGCAGCGGCAGCGCGCCGTTGAGCAGGCCGCTGCCGATGCCGCCGACGATCAGGCCGGGCAGCAGCCGGGTCCAGGAGCCGGAGCCGAGGGCGCCGAGCATCGTCACCATGGCGATCGTGTGCAGGATGAAGCCGAGGGCGAGCTGGGTGCGCGGGGCGACGCGGCCGGCCAGGTGCTTGACCTGGAGGGCGACGACGAAGCTCAGGCCGGACCAGAGCAGGAACAGCCCGGCCGTGGCCAGCGGGGAGAGGCCGAGCGACTGCTGGAGCAGCGCCGGCAGGAAGCTGAACAGTCCGATCACGGCCAGACCGGTGAACAGGCCGCCCGCCGAGGAGGCCAGGAAGCGGGCGTGGCGCAGCAGCCCCAGGTCGATCATCGGCGTGCCGGTCCGGTGCTCCACCGCGACGAACACGGCGACCAGGACGACGGCCGCCGCGAACAGCAGCCCGACCGGCGCGCGCAGCCAGCCGTCCCGGCCCAGGGTGAGGGCCGCGACCAGGGCCACCAGGGCCAGGCCGAAGGTGAGCGCGCCGAGTGCGTCCGGCCGGCCGCCGCGCGGGGCGCGTGACTCGGCCAGTGCCCGGGTGCCGAGCGCGGCCACGACGAGGGCGGCGGCGCCCAGGATGCCGTAGGCCAGCCGCCAGTCCGGCAGCGCGCCCGCGACCAGCGGGCCCACGGCGATGCCGCCGCTGACGAAGGCGCCCCAGACGCCGGTGGCGTGCAGCCGGCCGCGAGGGCTGGGGAAGGCGTGCACGATCAGGCCGAGGCCGCTGGCCAGCAGGGCCGCGCTGGCCGCGCCCTGGGCGACGCGGGCCAGGGTGAACTGCCAGGTCGACGTGGTGAAGGCACCGAGGGCGGTGGTGAGGCCGAGGGCCAGGGTGCCGGCGAGGAAGATCCGGCGGCGGCCGTAGTCGTCGGCGAGGCTGCCGGCCACCAGGAGGAGGGCGGCGAGGCCGAGGGGGGCGCCGTTGAGCAGCCAGGCCTGGGCGGACAGCGGGGTGTGCAGGGCGGCCGCGGTGTCCGGCAGCGTGACCATCGGAGCCGTGTACGTCATGAGGGCGACGGCGGTGGCCGCGCTGGTCAGGGCGAGGGTGGCGCGGGGGCGTACGGGGGCGTCCCGGGGGCTGGCGTCGCGCACGGAGGCGGGCGTGGTGGCGGAGTCGAGCCGGGGCATGGCCTGTCCTGTCCTGTCTTCCGGGCCCCGGTCCTGTCCGCGGGGTCCGGTCATGAGGTTGGTGGGCTTCGATCCTTGGGTTCGGCTATTGAACCGACCTGTTGACCGTCACCGTAGCACTGTCGGTTCGTTCACTGAACCTATACGTGGTCAATGGTTACAGTGGAGGACATGGCACTGGGCAAGGACTACGCGACGCAGGAGTGCTCGATCGCCCGCGCGCTGGAGGTCGTCGGCGAGCGGTGGACGCTGCTCGTCGTCCGCGACGCGATCTACGGCGTCCGGCGCTACAACGACTTCCTCGTCCACCTCGGCATCCCGCGCGCCGTCCTCTCGGCCCGGCTCCGCACGCTCACCGAGGAGGGGCTCCTCGAAAAGCGCCGGTACCAGGAGAGCCCGCCCCGCGACGAGTACGTCGTCACCGAGCGCGGTGCCGCCCTGTGGCCCGTGCTGCGCGCCCTCGGCCACTGGGGGCGCGAGCACGTCGACGCGCACCGGCTGCGGACCTTCCGGCACGCGGACTGCGGCGGGAACATCGACTCGTACGGAAAGTGCGCCGCGTGCGGAACTCTCGTGCCGGTCGCGGACGTTGTCATGGTGCCGGGGCCGGAACTCGACTCCGCGCCGGCGGACCCGGTCAGCAGGGCGCTGCTGCGGCCCAAGCGGCTGCTGGAGCCCCTGGAGACCGAGCCGCTGCAACCGGCACACTGACCATGCAGCCGGCACGCTGACCAGTGGTGCGGAGCAGACGAGTGGTGCGGAGGGGGGAGTGCTGATGTCCGGCCGTGTCGCCGCCGCGCGCGCCCTCGCACTCCTGTCGCTCCTCGCGCAACTGCTGCTCCTCCAGGCCGCGCTGCTCGGCACCGGCGGTCTCACCACCGCCGTCGCCCTCGCCGCGACCGCCACCGCGGCCGCCACGCTCGCCGCCTGCGCCCTGCTGGCCGCGCGCGGCGTCCCCGCCGTACCGCCCACACGCGTCCGCACGGCGATACGCGACCGGGCCCGCCGTACGGCCTTCCTGCCCCAGCGCGATCCCGACGCGCCCGGCCGACGGCGGCCCAGAGCTCCCGGACACGCCGGTCCGGCGACCGCCGCGTAGGGCACGTCCGCACACACGTCAGCACGTGACCCCGCGCGGGTCGTCCTGCCGATCTCCCTCAGGACCGGCTGCTTCCGGTCCCTCCCGGCACGACGAGACCCCCGGAGGGCTCACCCATGTCCGTTTTCGCGCGCCTGGTCGAGCACCTGGCCGACCTGCTGGCCCCGCTCTTCCACGCCTCCGCGGCAGCCGCCGCGATCGTCCTGTTCACCGCGCTCGTACGGCTCCTCGTCCACCCGCTGTCCCGGGCCGCCGCCCGTGGCCGCCGCGCCCGCGCCGCGCTCCAGCCGAGAATCACCGCACTGCGGGAGAAGCACGTCAAGGACCCGCAGCGACTCCAGCGGGCGGTCCTGGACCTGCACGCCGAGGCGAAGGTCTCACCGTTCTCCGGCTGCCTGCCCAGCCTGCTCCAGGTCCCCGCGTTCTTCCTCCTCTACCACCTCTTCTCCAGCACCACGATCGGCGGCGAGAGCAACGGCCTGCTCGGCCACCGGCTGCTCGCGGCCCCGCTCGGCGGTCACTGGGCCGACGCGCTGGCGGACGGCGGGATGTTCGGCCCGGCCGGACTGGTCTACCTCGTCCTCTTCGCCGTGGTCGCGGCCCTCGCCACCGTCAACTACCGGCGCGCCAGGCGGACGTCGGCCGAGCAGCCGGCAGCTGCCGTCGCCGGGGGTGAGGTGCCCGGGCTCGGCGCGGTCAACCGGGTCGTACCGTTCCTGTCCTTCTTCACGCTCGTCACCGTGGCGGTCGTCCCGCTCGCCGCCGCGCTGTACATCGTCACCAGCACGGCCTGGAGCGCGGCGGAACAGTCCCTGTTGTCCCGCTGACCGGTCAGGGTCGCCCCTGCGGCCCTGGTTACGGTCCAGTACGTGAACAGGGTCTTGTGGACTGGACGGCGTAATTGGAGGATCGGCCAGTCCTCCGATGGCTGCACACATCGGCCGGGCGCCGGCAATCGAGGGAGATGGTGACCATGAAGCTGCTGCGAGTCGGTACGGCAGGGGCGGAGCGCCCCGCACTGCTCGACGCCGACGGGACCCTGCGGGACCTGTCGGACCTCGTGGACGACATCGACGGCGCGCTCCTCGCCGACGACACCGCGCTCGGCCGGGTACGGGCGGCGGCCGAGGCCGGTGAGCTGCCCGCGCTGGACGCCACCGGCCAGCGGATCGGGCCCCCGCTCGGGCGCATCGGCAAGATCGTGTGCATCGGGCTCAACTACCACGACCACGCCCGCGAGACGGGCGCCGAGCCGCCCTCCGAGCCGGTGGTCTTCATGAAGGCGCCGGACACGGTCGTCGGACCGAACGACACCGTGCTGGTGCCGCGGGGTTCCACGAAGACCGACTGGGAGGTCGAACTCGCGGTCGTCATCGGCCGTACGGCCCGCTACCTGGACTCGGCAGAGGAGGCGCTCGCGCACGTCGCCGGGTACGCGGTCGCGCACGACGTCTCCGAGCGGGAGTTCCAGATCGAGCGGGGCGGGACCTGGGACAAGGGCAAGAACTGCGAGACCTTCAACCCGCTCGGGCCGTGGCTGGTGACGGCCGACGAGGTGCCGGACCCGCAGCGGCTGTCGCTGAAGCTGTGGGTGAACGGGGAGTTGAAGCAGGACGGTACGACGGCCGAGCAGATCTTCCCCGTGGGCGAGGTCGTGCGGTACCTCAGCCGGTTCATGACGCTGTACCCCGGCGACGTCATCAACACGGGGACGCCGGCGGGGGTCGCCATGGGGCGGCCCGAGCCCAAGCCGTATCTCCGGGGCGGGGACGTGGTGGAGCTGGAGAT
This sequence comes from Streptomyces sp. NPDC029138, assembly GCF_055564375.1. Classification (NCBI taxonomy): domain Bacteria; kingdom Bacillati; phylum Actinomycetota; class Actinomycetes; order Kitasatosporales; family Streptomycetaceae; genus Streptomyces; species Streptomyces sp. NPDC029138. The sequence continues at coordinate 33,452 of NZ_JBVHWM010000043.1, read as the reverse complement.
CGCGGGGCTCGGGCGGCAGCGGCAGGAGCTGAAGGACGCGTAGACGCCCGGCAGGGAGCGCCGGGGAGCCGCGGGCTCCGCTGCCGGCCGTGGGCGGGTCCGGGCCGGTCGCGCCCGCGCGGCGGGGCCGCAGGTCGAACACGGCCCCGCGCTCCCGACGTCGGTCGGCTCACGCCAGCAGGGAAGCGAGGGCGCGCCATTCCTTCCTCGGGAGGGAGTCGCCCGCGTCCGCCCGGACCACCTGGAGGGCCACATGGTCCGCGCCCGCCTCGTGGAAGGCGCTGACGCGCTCGCGGATGCGAGACTCGTCGCCCCAGGCGAAGACCGCGTCGACGAGACGGTCGCTGCCGCCGTCCGCGATGTCGGCCTCCGTGAAGCCCAGGCGGAGGAAGTTGCCGGTGTAGTTGGGCAGTCGCAGGTAGCGGGCCAGGTAGGCGCGGGCCGTCTCCCGGGCACGGGCCGGGTCGGTCTCCAGCACCACCTTGAACTCCGGTGCGAGCAGAGGCCCGTCGCCCAGGATCTCGCGGGCCTGGGCGGTGTGCTCGGGCGTGCCCAGGTAGGGGACCGCACCGGCGGCGCGGTCCCGGGACAGCCCCAGCATCTTCGGGCCCAGCGCGGCGAGCACCCGGCGGTCGGCGGGTACGCCCGCCGCGTCCAGCTCGTCGAGGTAGCCGACCATGGCCGCGTACGGCCGGCGGTAGTCCTTCACCAGCGGGCCGTGGCTCACGCCGAGGCCCAGCGCGAAACGGCCGGGATGCGCCGCCTCCACCTCGGTGAAGCCGGCCGCCGTCGTGGCGGCGTCCTGCTGCCAGACGCTCTGGATGCTGGTGCCGACGACGACGCGCCGTGTCGCGCCGATGAGCGGGGCCGCGTTGTCGACGGTGCTGCTGCCGCCGAGCCAGATGGCGCCGTACCCGAGTTCCTCCAGCTCGGCCGCGGCCTCATCCAGTTCCCCGCGCCGGGCCGGGTCCTCCGAGCGCAGCTCGACGCTCCAGACGCCGTAGCGTCCGACGGTCTCCTTCAGTGAAGCGGTCATCGGATGTGAGCCCTCCGGTCGTGGTCCGTGCCGTGATGTCCACGGCCTCTCTCCCTGCCAACCGGAGGGCGCCCCGGGCTGATTCCAGCCGTTGGCTCAGTCGGCCGAACGGCCCAGGAACTCCTCCAGCGCCTCCACCACGAGCCGGTGGTCCTGGAGCTGGGGCAGTCCGGAGACGGTCACCGCGCCGATCACGCCCACGCCCTCGACCGTGATCGGGAACGAGCCCCCGTGGGCCGCGTACACGTCCGGGTCGAGGCGGGAGGACTCCTCGAACGTCGTGCCCTTGGCGCGGAAGCGGGCGCCGACCAGGTAGGAGGCGGCGCCGTAGCGCTCCACCACCCGGCGCTTGCGGGCGATCCAGGCGTCGTTGTCCGGGGTGGAGCCCGGCAGGGCGGCGTGGAAGAGCTGCTGGCCGGCGCGGTGGATGTCGATGGCGACCGGCGCCTGGCGCTCCCGGGCCAGCTCGACCAGGAGGGAGCCGAGCGCCCAGGCGTCGTCGTGCGTGAACTGCCGGAAGACCAGGCGGCGCTCCTGGGCCTCCAGCTCCTCCAGGCTCGGCGTGAGTTCGGGCGCCGTCCTCGGGGTGATCTGCGGGTGCTGCATCAGAGGGTCACCGTCACCTTGTCGCGGGCGGACCTGCGGGCCGCTTCCAGTACGTCGAGCGCGGCGGCCGCCTCCAGGGCGGTCACCGGGTTGGGGCCGGCGCCGCGCAGGGCGGCGGCGACGGCCGCGTAGTAGGCGGGGTAGTCGCCGGGGAGGGTCGGTACGGGGGTGCCGCCGCCGGTCAGCGGGGACTCACCGGAACCGATACGGCCCCACAGGGACTCGTCCTCGGTGCCCCAGTCGGCGGTGGTGCCGGGGCGGCTGCCCTCGCGCAGGGCCGCTTCCTGGGGGTCCAGGCCGTGCTTGACGTAGCCCGCGCGGGAGCCCAGGACCCGGAAGCGGGGGCCGAGCTGGGCGGTCGTCGCCGAGACGTAGAGGTGGGAGCGGACGCCGCTCGCGTGGGTGAGGGCGATGAAGGTGTCGTCGTCGGCCTGGGCGCCGGGGCGGCGGATGTCCGACTCGGCGTAGACCTCGGTGACCGGGCCGAAGAGGACCAGGGCCTGGTCGACGACGTGGCTGCCGAGGTCGTAGAGCAGACCTCCGATCTCTGCCGGGTCGCCGGACTCGCGCCAGCCGCCCTTGAGCTGGGGACGCCAGCGTTCGAAGCGGGACTCGAAGCGCCAGGCGTCGCCGAGTTCGCCGTCGGCGAGAAGCCGCCGGAGGGTCAGGAAGTCGTTGTCCCAGCGGCGGTTCTGGAAGACGGAGAGCAGCAGGCCGCGTTCCTCGGCGAGGGCGGCCAGCTCACGGGCCTCGGCCGCGGTGCCGGCGACCGGCTTGTCCACGACCACCGGCAGGCCCGCCTTGAGGGCGGCCGTGGCCAGCGGCACATGGGTCTTGTTCGGGGAGGCGACGACGATCAGGTCCAGGTCGTCCGCGCGGTCGAACAGCTCCTCGGCGGTGGCGGCGAGCGTCACGTCCGGGAACTCGGCGCGGGCCTGCTGCTGCCGCTCCGGGTGGGAGGTGACCACGGTGTCCAGGGCGAGGCCCTCGGTGGCGGCGATCAGCGGGGCGTGGAAGACCGAGCCGGCGAGGCCGTAGCCGATCAGGCCGACGCGGAGGGGGGTAGCAGTCATGCCTCCCACTTTGGCAACGCTGTTGCGGAAGTGCAAGCGGTGAGGAGAATGGGGGTGTGAAGCGGGTGAGGACGGCGACGACGACGGGGCCGACAGGGCCGGGCAACGGCGGGTCGGCGGGCGCCAATCTGGGCGCGCTGCGCAGTCACAACACCGCGTTGGTGCTGGGGCTGCTGCGGGACGCCGGGTCGGCGGGCATCAGCCGGCTGGAACTGGCCGAGCGCACCGGGCTGACCCCGCAGGCCGTCAGCAAGATCACCGCGCGGCTGCGGACAGAGGGGCTCGCGGCGGAGGCCGGGCGCCGGGCGTCGACCGGGGGCAAGCCACGGACCGTGCTGCGGCTGGTACCGGAGGCGGGGCACGCGGTCGGGGTCCATCTGGACCGCGACGAAGTGCGGGTGGTGCTGGTGGACCTGGACGGGTCGGTGGTGGCGGAGCGGCGCGGGGAGCTGGATCTGGGGGCGGGGGCGGAAGCCGTGCTGGGGGCGGTGTGCGGGGCGGTTCGCGGGGTTGTCGGGGGCGTGGGCGGTGGGGTTGGTGGTGGTGCTGAGGGGGGTGCCGGCGCCGGTCCTGGGGCGAGCGGTGGTGCTTACGCTGGTGCTGGTGCTGGTGCTGGTGCTGGTGCTGGTGCTGGTGCTGGTGCAGGTGCAGGTATCCGTGCCACCGGTATCCGTACTGGTACCGGTATGGGCGCCGGTGTCGGCGGCCTCGCGGGAGTGGGCTCCTTGTTGGGCGTGGGAGTCGCGCTGCCGGGCCCGCTGGACCATGTGCGGGGGGTGTTGCACCGGGTCACCGGGTTTCCCGAGTGGGACGGCTTTCCGCTGCGGGACGCGCTCGCGGAGCGGCTCGGCGTGCCGGTGGTCGTGGACAAGGACACCAACGCGGCGGCGCTCGGGCTCGCGGTCGGGAGCGAGGATGGCGCGGCGGGCGCGGCGGGCCGGTCCTTCGCCTATCTGCACCTCGGGACCGGGCTGGGGGCCGGGCTGGTGATCGACGGGAGCGTGCACCGTGGGGCGCGGACCGGGGCCGGGGAGTTCGGGCACCAGGTGATCCAGCTCGACGGGCCGCTGTGCGAGTGCGGGAACCGGGGATGCGTGGAGGTGTTGTGCCTCGGGGCCGTGGCGCGGGGCGAGGTGGCCGAGGCTGCGCGGGTGCTGGGCGTGGCGGCCGGGAACCTGGTCGGGCTGCTGGACATCGACGTGGTGCTGCTGGGGGGACGGACCGTCGCCGGGGCGCCCGAGGCGTATGTGCGGGGCGTCGGAGAGGTGCTGGGGGCGCGGGCCCGGCGGGAGGGGACGGACGGGGGCGCGGTGCCGGTCCGGGTCGCTCCGCGCGGGGAGCGGATCGTGGCCGAGGGCGCCGCCCAGCTGTTGCTGGCACCGCTGTTCGGACGCGGAGACGCCTGACCCTGCCTGGCGCTCCGCGCGGCTTGCGCTGGTGTTCGGCTCGCCCTGTGCGGGTGTTCCGCGTGCCCTGCGCTGGTGTTCGGCTCGCCCTGTGCGGGTGTTCCGCGTGCCCTGCGCTGGTGTTCGGCTCGCCCTGTGCGGGTGTTCCGCGCGACCTGCGCCGGTGTTCGGCTCGCCCTGTCCCGTGCTCCGGACGCTCTGCGTTGGTGTTCGCTCGCCCTGTCCATTGCTCCGCGCGCCCTGCGCCGGGGTTCCGCTCGCCCTCCGCCGATGCCCAGTTCCCCCTGCGCCGGTGCCCCGCCCGCTCTGCGGGGCGCTCCGCCACGGACCCCAGGCTCCCGCTGACCCCTGGCCCGGACCGCCTGGTCCGGCCGCCTGGTCCGGTTCTCTGGTCCGGCCCCCTAGCCCGCACCCCGCCCTCGACCCCCGGCGACCCCCTGGCCTGAACGCCTGCCCTCGACCCCCGGGTCCGACTCCCTAGCCCGCACCCCGCCCCCGACCCCCGGCGACCCCCTGGCCCGAACGCCCGCCCTGACCCCCGCCCCGACCCCCTGTCCCGAGCGCCTGCCCCTGACCCCCGCCCCGACCCCCTGTCCCGAGCGCCTGCCCCCGACCCCCGGCGACCCCCTGTCCCGAGCGCCTGCCCCCGACCCCCGGCGACCCCCTGTCCCGAGCGCCTGCCCCCGACCCCCGGCGACCCCCTGGCCCGAACGCCTGCCCCCGACCCCCGGCGACCCCCTGGCCCGAACCCCCGCCCCCGCCCCCGACCCCACCCCGCCCCGAACCCCGGGCCCGCACCCCCACCCCGTGCTAACTTTTGGTAATCACGGGGGTCGATTTTCAGCCGGGAAAGATGGGTCAGGCTCCTTTCGCGGTTGGGTTGTGAGTGGCCTCGTGGCGAGGGCATTGGACGGGGACATGCTGTACGGGCGTGATGCGGAGCTGCGGCTGCTGTCGGACCGCGTCTCCGCGAGCTTCGACGGGGCGGGCGGTGCCCTGCTGCTCCGCGGAGAGGCCGGCATCGGGAAGACCACCCTGCTCGGCGCCGCCCGGGAAGCCGCTGTCGCGCGTGGCGGCCGTACCCTGTCGGCGCTCGGCGTCCAGTCCGAGGCGTCGGTCCCCTTCGCCGGACTGCACCAGTTGCTCAAACCGGTGCTGCCCGACCACGCCCCGTCCCTGCTGGCCCGGCAACGGGACGCCCTGTTCGCGGCCTTCGGGATGACCGACAGCGCCGCGCCGGAGATGTTCTCCGTCGGACTGGCCTCGCTCGAACTGATCAGCAGCCTGTCCGAAGAGGCCCCCGTCGTGCTGCTGATCGACGACGCCCAGTGGATCGACAGGCCGAGCAGCGAGGTCCTGGCTTTCGTCGCCAGACGGCTGGAGGGCGAGCGGGTCGCCATGCTGGTGGCCGTGCGCGAGGGCCACGACACCGTGCTGGGCGACGCGGGCCTGCCCGACACCCAACTGGAGAAGCTCCCCGACGACGCGGCGGCGGCGCTTCTCGCCGCGCGGGCGCCGGAACTCGACCCGGCCCTGCGCAGGCGGCTGCTGGCCGAGGCCGCCGGCAATCCGCTGGCGCTGGTCGAGCTGCCGACGGCGCTGCACCGGGAGGGAACCGTCGCGCAGTCACTGGTGCCCTGGCTGCCCACCACCCGGCGCCTGGAGCGGTCGTTCCTCGCGCGGGCGTCGGCACTGCCCGAGGTGACCCGGACCGCCCTGCTGATCGCGGCGGCCGACGACGAGGGTGATCTCGCCGAGATCCTCACGGCCGCCGAGATCCTGGACGGCGCGGCCTTCTCGGTCACCTCCCTGGAGCCCGCCGTCCACGCCGGGCTGATCGAGGTGCGCGGGCACGCTGTGCGCTTCCGGCACCCCCTGATCCGTTCCGCCGTCTACCACGCGGCCGACCCGTCGAGACGCCTGGCCGGACACGCGGCCCTGGCGAAGGCGCTGGCGGGCCACCACGAACGCCGGGCCTGGCACCGCGCGGCCGCCACCCCCGGCCCGGACGACGACGTGGCACTCGATCTCGAACAGGCCGCCTACAGAGCACTCAGGCGCGGTGCTCCGCGTGCCGCGGCGGAGGTGCTGCGGCAGGCGGCGCTCCGGAGCCGTCCGCAGACCCACCGAGGTCGCCTGCTGCTGCGGTCCGCGGAGATCAACTTCGAGCTGGGCGAGGCGGACACGGCACGCCGGCAACTGGCCGAGGCGAGGTCCGCGGAACTCGCGACGGAGGAGAGGCTGCGCCTCACCCTCTGGACGGAGGCCCTCGACGAGGAGAGCTGGTTCAGGCCGGAGCGGGTACGGGCCTTCGCCGACGTGGCGGACCAGCTGGCCGGCGCCGAGAGCGACGGCGCCGCACTCGCCCTCAGAGCACTGTGGCCTCTCTCCATCGGGTGCTGGTACGGCAACCCGGCCGAGGAGACACGCGGTCTCGTCGTCAAGGCGGCCCGGCGCCTCCAGAAGGACGACAGCGAACCGATGGTTCTCTCCATCGCGGCCTGCGCGGACCCGGTGGGGGAAGCGGCCTGGGTCATCGACCGGACGACCCGGCTCGCGCCGGGAGCCGTGGACGACCCCGCCGAACAGCACGCGCTGGGAGCGTCGCTGACCGCCATATGGGCCTACGACCTCGCCTGGCCCCACCTGTGCGCGGCCGTCGACGGCCTGCGCCAGCAGGGCCGCCTCGGACTGCTGGGCGAAGCCCTGGCGTCCCAGGCCTGGGCGGCGCTGCACCTGGGCAAGCACCGGCTGGCGCGCACCGCGGCGGACGAGTCGCGGCGGCTGTCCCGCGACACCGGCCGGTCCCGCTGGGCCTGCGTCGCCGACCTGGCCCTCGCCACCCTGGCCAGTGAGCGCGGCGAGTCCGAGACCGCGACGGAACTCATCCGGACGACCGAGGCGGATCTGCTGTCGCTGGGCCCACGGTCGATCCTCGGCTTCGCCCAGTTCGCCCGAGGGCGCCACGCGATGGTCAACAAGCAGTACGACGACGCGTTCGAGCAGCTGGCGCGGGTGCTGGACCCGGCCGACATCACGTACCACCCGTTCGTGGGCTACCTGGGGATGGCGGACCTGATCGAGGCAGCGGTCCGCACCGGCCGCGGCGACGCGGCGGAACGCCATTACGCACAGCTCAGCGCCATGGCCGAGCGGACGACCGCGCCGTACCTGCGGGCCATGGCCGCCTACGTCCACCCGCTGGTCGTCGCCGACGACCGGGCGGAGCCGCTGTACCGGCGCGCCCTCGACGACCGGCTGCTGGCCGACTGGCCGTTCCACCGGGCCCGGCTCCTGCTGGCCTACGGCCGGTGGCTGCGGCGCCGACGCCGCATCGTCGAGGCCCGCAGTCCGCTGCGGGCGGCCGTGGAGAGCTTCGACGCGCTGGGGGTCATGGCGATCGGTGAGGACGCGCGGGCGGAGCTGCGCGCGGCGGGCGAGGCGGTCGGCAGACCGACACCGTCCACCGTGGACAGCCTCACCCCGCAGGAACTCCAGATCGCCAGAATGGCGGCCACCGGCATGACCAATCGCGAGATCGGCACCCGGCTGTTCCTCTCGCACCGAACCGTCGGTCAGCACCTCTACCGGATCTTCCCCAAACTCGGCATCACCTCTCGCGGTCAGCTGCACATGGCCGATCTCGGCGGGGACTAGGAGCCGCCCCGAACGGCGCCGCTCCGCTGTTCGAGCGGACTTCGCCCCCGCCGGCGGAGTGGTGCCGCTCGCACCCCCGCTCCACCCGGCATGATCATGTGTTCATGCGACTGTGCACGTCCCTGTCCCTCTGCCTCGCCGCAGCCGCCGCCGTCGTCGTCCCGGTCGTCGTCCCCGCGTCGGCCCGAGCCGCGTCCGCCGGTACGACCCCCTCGTGCGTCGCCGCCGACGCGCGGACCTTCCCGCTGGCCACCCGGATCCGCGGCGGGCCCACGACCTACGAGGCCGGTGGCGGATACGGCACCTGGTACATCGACCTCACCAACACCACCGGCCGGACCTGCGCCGGCATCCATCCGGTCGTGGTCCTCGTCGACAGCAAGCGGGCCCTGCGGCCGGGGCAGCCCCAGCTGGACTTCTACGACGGCCCCCGGGCCCGGCCGGTGACCTTCGAGACCACCGACGAGCAGGAGCTGGTCGGGGTGCTGGACGGCGCCGGGTTCGGCGGGTTCACCGTGCCGGCCGGCCGGACCGTCAGCGTCCGGGTCCGGCTCGCGCTCACCTCCGACACCGCACCCGACCAGGTCACCGCCAACGCGGCCGTCGTGCAGCGGCGGGGCCGGGACGGCGACTGGGTCGGGCAGTCCAACGCCTACCGGTTCGGGATCGGCGAGGAGGTGGAGGAGAGGCTGGAGGACGCCGAGGAGGCCGCGCAGGAGGACTCCCCGGAGTCGGAGGGGGTGCGGGAGACCGCCGGCGCGCAGGCGGCCGAGGGCCTGCCGACCGCGCCGTCCGGCAGCGCGCGACAGGACGCCGAGGCCCTGCCGGCCGCCCCGTCCGGCAGCACACCGCCCACCGCCCCCACCACCTCTACCGCCTCCGCCGCCTCCGCCGGGTCCGGCACCGGCGCCCCGGACGCCTCCCTGCCCCTCGCCCAGGAGGAGGCGGCCGGAGAGCGGGCGCGCGAGCTGGCCCGCACCGGTCCGGGACTCGCCCACGGCCTGCTCGCGGCCGTCGCCGCGCTGTTCGCCGTAGGCACGACAGCGCATCTCCTGGCCCGCGACCGCCGTTGACCCGAGCGGCTCCCCTCACCCAAACCCCCTGACCCGCACCCCCGCCCACCCGTCTGCGAGGCGGCGCCGGCGAGCCGGGCGTCGCGCCCGCCTCCGCCGAGCACGCCGACCGGCTCCGCCGAGCATGCCGACCGGCTCCGCCGAGCATGCCGACCGGCTCCGCCGAGCATGCCGACCGGCTCCGCCGTGCATGTCGACCGGCTCCGCCGTGCACGCCGACCGGCTCTGCCGAGCATGCCGACCGGCTCCGCCGTGCATGTCGACCGGCTCCGCCGTGCACGCCGACCGCCTCCGCCGTGCACGCCGACCGCCTCCGCCGTGCACGCCGACCGGCTCCGCCGAGCATGCCGACCGGCTCCGCCGAGCACGCGACCGCCTCGCCCACGTTCGCGCCACCGCCGGCTGCGCACCCCCACCATGGGCGAGTCCACGATCTCCGCCTTCCGGCACCTGTTCGGCGACGAGGAGAGCGCCCGGCGCGCCGACACGGTCTTCGAGAGTCCGCGCCGGAGCGGGCCAGGTCGCCGGGGCGCGCACCGGCGACCACGGGGACGCCGAGTTCGCCGCCGCGGGCGCCACCCATGGGCTGGACTCCCTCGCCGGCCTGCCCGCGCCGCTCGCCGGAGCCCGGTGAAGGAACCTCACGTCGCGCGTCGTGGCCCGGATGTCAGCCACCGGCGGCTGACCTGTGGGTACCAGGTGATCGACGGGGTCAGGATCGGCCGGTCCTGACTAGGCTGGGGGCGTCGGTACGCCGTGGTTCCGGCGCCCCCGTTTCTCGACCGTACGTACGCCAGGAGACGCACAGCATGGCAGACCGCAAGCCCATCGAGTCATGGCTCACCGACATGGACGGCGTCCTGATCCACGAGGGTGTCCCGATCCCCGGAGCCGACGCCTTCCTGAAGAAGCTGCGCGAGTCCGGCCGGCCCTTCCTGGTGCTCACCAACAACTCCATCTACACCGCCCGTGACCTGCATGCCCGGCTGCGCCGGATGGGTCTGGACGTGCCGGTGGAGAACATCTGGACGTCGGCCCTGGCCACCGCCCAGTTCCTGAACGACCAGCGGCCCGCCGGCAGCGCCTACGTCATAGGCGAGGCCGGTCTCACCACCGCGCTGCACGACATCGGCTACATCCTCACCGACCACGACCCCGACTTCGTGATCCTCGGAGAGACCCGCACCTACTCCTTCGAGGCCCTGACCAAGGCCGTCCGGCTGATCAACAACGGCGCCCGGTTCATCGCCACCAACCCCGACAACGTCGGCCCCTCCACCGAGGGCGACCTGCCCGCCACCGGCTCGGTCGCCGCCCTGATCACCGCGGCGACCGGCAAGAAGCCGTACTTCGTGGGCAAGCCCAACCCGCTGATGATGCGGGCCGGGCTGAACGCGATCGGCGCCCACTCCGAGACGTCGGCGATGATCGGCGACCGGATGGACACCGACGTGCTCGCCGGCCTGGAGGCGGGGATGCGCACGTTCCTGGTGCTCAGCGGCGTGACCCAGCCGACCGACGTGGACCGCTACCCGTTCCGCCCCTCCGAGGTGGTCGACTCCATCGCGGATCTGGTCGATCTCGTCTGACCCGGCCGAAACCCGGCCTCACCCGTTCGGAGCAATCGGGTGCCTCCCGAGGATGCGGAGGCGCCCTGTGCGGGGGAGCCTCCTGATAACTGGAGGTTCACGATGGGCTCACTACGCCTCACGCTCTGTACAGCAATCCCCGCGGTCGCCCTCGCCGCCGTTACCGCGGTCGCCCCGTCGGCCCGGGCGGCGGACGGCGGCGCGGTCACCGTGACCCCCGCCACCCCGGCGCCGGGCGACGACGTCACCCTGCGGGTCAGCGGCTGCTCCGGCGAGCAGGGCAGCGCCGCCTCGTCCGCCTTCGTCGCCGACGCCCGGCTGACCGGCGCCCAGGGCAGCCTGAGCGGCGAGACCCGCGTCCGGTCCGCCCTGGAGCCGGGCGCCTACACCGTGAAGGTCAGCTGCGCCGGCGCCGTGCTCACCGGCACGATCACGGTCGCGCGGTCGGTCGCGCAGTCGGGCGCCGCCGGCCGGCCGGAAGAGCCCATCCGGCTGCCCGCCGGGTCCGCCTCGCCGATCGCCCCGGTCCCCGCGGGCGGCGGCGGCACCGCTCACTTCGCCACGGTGGCCACCAGCGGCTCCGGCCCCGACGCCGTCCAGGCGGCCACCGGTCTGGCGCTCGCCGGGATCGCCGCGGTCGCCGTCGGGCTGCGCGCCCGCCGGAGCCGCGGCCCCCGCTGAGCGCCGCGATGTCCGACGACCACGGGCGTGCCACCGGCACCGGGCGGCTGGTCACCGGCCTGGCCTGGGCGCTGCTGCTGTTCGGGCTGTGGCTGTGGGGGCGCGGGGTGACCGACGTCCCGCGGGACACGGACGGCCTCACCACGGGTGACGTCCTCGGCCGCGCCGCCGACCCGGCCTGGCTGCCGCGCGCGGCGAAACCCCTGGCCGAGGCGGTGCCCCAGCGCGTGGACATCCCCCGGCTGGGCGTCCAGGCCCCGGTGGTGGCCCGCGGTCTGGACGCGCGCGGCGCGGTCGACCCGCCGCCCTACGACCAGCCGGGCGTGGTCGGCTGGTACGGCGGCGGCCCCAAGCCCGGTGCCGCGGGGGCGGCCGTGCTGGTCGGGCACGTGGACACCGAGACCCGGCCCGCCGTCTTCTACCGGCTCAGCACCGCGAGGCCCGGCGAGAGGGTCCGGGTGTTCCGCGCGGACGGAAAGGTCGCCGAGTTCACCGTGGACGACGTCCGCGTGCTGCCCCGGGACGGCTTCGACGCCCGGCAGGCCTACGGCCCCCGCCGGCCGGGCCGCGCGGAACTCCGTCTGATCACCTGCGGCGGCTCCTTCGACCGCGCCAGCGGCAGTTACACGGCGAACGTCGTGGTCTCCGCGTATCTCACCGGGACGGCCGGCTGAGCATCGGGAGGCGGATCACCCCTGGGGCGCGGCCAGCGGGGAGAGCCGGGTGCGGATGTTGCCGAAGTGATCCCTTATGGCCCGCTCGGCCCGCGGGGAGTCGCCGGACCGCACCGCGTCCAGGATCTCCCGGTGCTGGCGGCAGGTGACCCGGGGGTCCTGCGGCACGTCCACCAGGTCGCGCTGCACCCGGTGGAAGGCGTCCCAGAAGGCCTCCAGGACCTCGCCGAGCAGCACGTTGTCCAGCCCCCGGTAGAGGGTGGCGTGAAAGGCGCGGTCGGTCTCGCCGAGTCCTGTCCCCTCGGCGGCCTCGCGTTCCATGCGCTCCACGAGCGCGTCCAGCTCCACCAGGTCCGCCTCCGGCAGCCGCCCGGCCAGCCGGGACACCAGCCCGGTCTCGACGGCCTCGCGCAGCTCCAGCAGCTGGAGCAGGGAGTCCTCGCCGCGGTAGTGGCCGGCGACGGTACGGAAGGCCAGCCCTTCGATCATCGGCGCGAACGACATCGAGCCGACGTACGTCCCGAAGCCGTGCCGGATCTCCACGATGCCCATCGCCTGGAGCGCCTTCAGGGCCTCCCGCACCGAGTTCCGGCTCGCCCCGAGGAGCCGCATCAGCTCGGGCTCGGTGGGCAGCGGGGCACCCGAGGGCAGCCGCTGGTCCACGATCAGCTTCTTGATCCGCTCCTGAAGGTCCCGGGCTGCCATGGCCAGAGGGTATCCGGCCATTCGGGCGGAGGGGATACGGCGGGAGCATGCGGTGAAAGGCGTGGGGCGGCGGGCATGCGAAAAGCCCCCCGCTTCCGCGAGGGGCTTCCGGTCGGTGCGCCGCCAGGGACTCGAACCCCGGACCCGCTGATTAAGAGTCAGCTGCTCTAACCAACTGAGCTAGCGGCGCCTGCTGACGGAGAAAACTCTACCCGACCTCCAGGGGTGCCTCCGACCACCGGGAGATGGCGCGGCAGCCGCCCGGCGGGCCGCGTACATCATTCGGACCGTCAAAATGCGCGTTCCGTACCCAGTTGGGAAACTGATCAACGTGCACACTCGCGGACAAACCACGCCCGAATGTGAGGCAGATCGCATGACCGCTCCGCTGTTCGAGGACATCGACCCCGCGAGCGACTGTGACTGTCCCGGCTGCGTCCACGGGCGCCGGCCGGTCCCCCGACCCCTGCTCACCCGCGGCCACGCGGCGGCCCGCGGAGTCGTCGTCGTGGCCGCCGCGTCCGCCGCGCTCGGCACGGTGGCGCCGGCCGCCGCCCTCACCCCCGGCCACGCCCCGCACCGCCAGGCCCTGCCCGGCGACGGCCAGCCCGCCACCCCACAGGGCGCCAAGGCCCCGCTGCACGGTCCGGCGGGCAAGCCCGTGACGCCCGCCACCGTCCCGATCCCCGCCACCACCCGGACCCAGATCATCAACCGGGCCAAGATCTGGGTGGCCGCCAAGGTGCCGTACAGCATGTACGCCTTCTGGTCCGACGGCTACCGGCAGGACTGCTCGGGCTATGTCTCCATGGCCTGGGGACTGCCGAACAACGAGTGGACCGGCAGCCTCGGCCAGTTCGGCGTCAAGATCAAGAAGGAGGAGCTGCAACCCGGCGACATCCTCCTCCACCACAACCCCGACAACCCCGAGAAGGGCTCCCACGTCGTGATCTTCGGCGGCTGGACGGACCACACGCACACCTACTACACGGTCTACGAGCAGACGCCCCCGCGCACCCGCCGCCAGGCCACCCCCTACCCCTACTGGAGCAACGCCGACAAGTACGTCCCCTACCGCTACAAGGGCGTGACCAAGGCCGGGGCCGCAGCCGAGCCGGCGGCCGGCGGGAAGGCCGTGGTGGCCTACCCGGGCGCGGCCTACTTCGGTCCCGGCGCCGACAACAAGTACGTCACCCTGCTCGGCCAGATGCTGATCGCCCGGGGCGGAGCCTCCTTCTACGAGAAGGGCCCGGATCCCGTCTGGGGCGAGGCGGACCGGCGGGCCACCCAGGCCTTCCAGCGGGCCCAGGGCTGGACCGGCGCGGACGCCGACGGCGTTCCCGGCCGGCGCACCTGGGAGCTGCTGAGCACGGGCCAGGGCAAGGACATCGCGTCCGGGGCCGCCGGACCCGCCTCGCACGGGGTGCCCGGCTACCCCGGCCGGAACTACTTCCGGCCGGGTCGGACCAACGACTACATCACCCGGCTCGGCGCCCAGCTGGTGAAGAAGGGATTCGGCCGGTTCTACGCCCTCGGCCCGGGTCCGCACTGGGGCGAGTCGGACCGGCGCGCCGTCGAGGCCTTCCAGCGCGCCCAGGGCTGGCGGGGCGGCGCGGCGGACGGCTATCCGGGGCCGGAGACCTGGCGCCGCCTGTTCGCCTGACCGGTCCGGCACCCGACCCCGACCCAACCCCCCTGTTCATGACGCGTCTGGCGCGGAGGCTGGAGCACGCATGAGTACGACCACATCCCACACGCAGCCCGAGTCCGAGGGGCAGTCGGACGACGCGGCCGTCGGCCCCGGCACCCGGCCGGCCCGCCTGATCCAGAACGAGGCGACCACCGAGATCCCCGTCCATCTGCTCTTCCGGGACGACCCCGACCCGGTGAAGGTGCCGCTCCGGCCGGCCGTGGTGGCCCGTCGGCAGGGCACCGGCGAGCAGCCCCGCCTCAGACGCCCGGCACCGGTGCGCAGACGTCCGCTGCCGGAGGTCGACCCGGAGCTGGTGGAACGCCCGGCACGGGTGCTGCCCGGGGCGGCCGGGGTGCTCGCCGGGGTCTGCGGGGTCACCGGCTGCCTGGCCACCACCTGGTGGGCGGGGCTGCTCCCGCCGCTCGCCGCGCGGGCGCTGGGCCTGCCGTCGGACCCGGGCACCGGTCTCGGTCCCGCGCAGTGGGCCGCGTACGCCGGGGCCGGGGTGCTCGGGGCGTTCGGCTTCGGCGGGCTGGCCCGGGGGCGGACCGGGCGGGCCTGGGTGCTCGGGCTGTTCGGGCGGTACCGGGGGACGGTCCGGCGCACCGGGCTGCTGTGGGTGAACCCGCTGGTGCCGCGCCGCCGGGTCGATGTGCGGCTGCGGCACTGGCGCAGCGCGACGATGCCGGCGGCGGACCCCGACGGGCTGGCGCTGCGCGTGGTGGTGCTGGTGGTGTGGCGGGTGCGGGACACCGCGCGTGCCCTGCTCGGCATCGACGACCACGAGACGTATCTGCGGGAGTGCGTGGAGGCCGCGCTGGCCCGGGTGCCGGTGGAGCCGGCGGGCGGGACGCGGGGCGGGGTGACGGCGGCCGGGGCCGCGCTGACCCGGCTGGTGGCGGCGGAGACCGCGCCGGTCGGCGTGGAGGTGTTCTCGGTGCGGCCGGTCCGGGTGGAGTACGCCCCCGAGGTGGCCGGGGCGATGCACCGGCGCCGGATCGCCGCGCTGGACGCCCGGCAGCGGGCCAGCATGCTCACCTCGGTGGTGGACTCGGTGGAGGACACGGTGACCCGCCTGACCATGCGTGGTCTGGTCGAACTGGACGACTACGAACGCAAGGTGCTGGTCCGTGACCTGACGGTGGCGTTCTGTTCGGGGCGCGGGGAGCCGGTGTAGAGCGGGCCCGGAGAGCCGGTGCGGAGCGCGGCGCGCAGCCGGTCTGCGATTGGTATGGACATGTTCAACTCACGGCAATAATCTGAGACTTGGTCTAGACCTACCCTGCACAGCTCACCGAACTCCCCACGTTCTCCAGGAGCGGCAGCATGCGCACCAAGACCAAGTTGTCCGCGGTCGTGCTGGGCGCGGTGACCGCCGGAGCGTTCGCGCTCTCCACCGGCGGCGCCAGCGGGCACGGCTACACCGACCTCCCCATCAGCAGGCAGAAGCTCTGCCAGAACGGCACCGTGGCGAACTGCGGCTCGATCCAGTGGGAGCCGCAGAGCGTCGAGGGCCCCAAGGGCTTCCCGGCCGGCGGGCCCGCCGACGGCCAGCTCTGCAACGCGGGCCTGAGCCAGTTCGCCCAGCTGAGCGCGCCGAAGACGCCGTCCGGCGCGGCCTGGCCCACCACGAAGGTGACGGGCGGCCAGTCGTACACGTTCCGCTGGCA
This sequence comes from Streptomyces sp. NPDC029138, assembly GCF_055564375.1. Lineage (NCBI taxonomy): Bacteria > Bacillati > Actinomycetota > Actinomycetes > Kitasatosporales > Streptomycetaceae > Streptomyces > Streptomyces sp. NPDC029138. The sequence goes on along the minus strand of NZ_JBVHWM010000043.1, from coordinate 17,589 downwards.
GTTCACCGCCATGCACGCCACGACGGACTTCAAGTACTACGTCACCAAGCCGGGCTGGAACCAGAACCACAACCTCTCCCGCTCGGACCTCAACCTCACCCCGTTCCTGACGGTGCCCTACAACGGCCAGCGTCCGCCGGCCACCCTCAGCCACAGCGGCACCCTGCCGACCGGCCTGAGCGGGCACCACGTCATCCTCGCGGTGTGGACGATCGCCGACACTGGCAACGCGTTCTACGCCTGCTCCGACGTCACCTTCTGATCCCCGTTCGGGTAAGGTCCGCGTGCGCCGGCGCCGGTGCTTCCGGCACCGGCGCACGTGAGTCCGGGAACCGCACACGGGGGTGACAGGCGCCATGGACGCCTTGTTCCACATCAGCATGGCGGGGTTCCTCGCCGTCCTCGCCTGGGGTGCCGTGGCGATGGTCCGCCGCACGCGGCAGCGGCTCGCGGCCTGGCAGAGCGGGTTCACCGCACAGGCCCGGGTGGTGCGCGCCTGGGCGACCGCTCAGGTCGTCAACAACGCCGCCCGGCGGGTGCAGTGGCACGAGTACGACTTCACCACCCAGGACGGCCGTGCCGTCCGCTTCAAGGAGAGCGGCGGCCCGGCCGACCGCGGCGTGGGCGAGCAGATCCTCGTCCACTACGCCCCGGGGCAGCCCGACAAGGCCACCGCCGCCGAGCCACGGCCCGGCAGGGACCTGACGGTCGCCGTCGTCTGGCTGGCGGTGCTCGCGGGCTGCGCGGTCTTCGTCGTGCACGAGTGGATCACATTGTCCCGATTCTGATACTGAGCTTCCCTTGAGGCGGTCCGCCCCACGCGCCGGGTACGTTCCTCGCACGCCGGCCGAGCGGGGGCGGCGTACCTGACCTCGGGGGATCTCATGGAGCTCTTCTTCTACGCCGTGCCCAGCCTCATGATCGCGGGGTTCGCCTTCGCCGCGTATCTCCTCGTCCGCCGTGCCCGGCGGCTCCGCAGGACGTGGACGCACGGGCTGACCGCCGAGGCGCGCTGCCTGCGGATGTTCACGACGACCAGCGGGGGCGGCGGGGACACCTCCGTGCGCACGACCGTGCACCACGTCTACGAGTTCACGACCCGCGAGGGCCGCACGGTCCGCTTCGAGGAGGAGAACGGCCCCGCGACCGTCCTGGAGGGCGACTACGTGACCGTGCGCTACCTCCCGGAGCTTCCCCAGCGGGCCACCGCGCTGCCGCCCACGCCCGGCAGGCTCGCCGTCGGCACCGGCTTCGGGCTGGTCCTCCTCGGCGTGGCCGGCTCCTTCTGCGTCGGCTTCATGGTCCTCGCCCACGTGATCTTCGCCGAGTCGGACGGCCTGCTGCCGTAGCCCTCCACACCTGACATGCCGTCAGCTACAGTGCGGCGCCATGGAGTCGACGACGGTCGCCGCGCTGGTCGCGGCCCGCTGGGGTGATCACCGGCCGGGTCTGTGGTGCGAGGAGCGGACGCTGACCCACCACGAGGCGGCCGCCGGTGCCGCCGCCCGCGCCGCGCTGCTGACCGACCTGCTCCCGCCCGGCGCCGTACCGCACCTCGGGGTGCTGCTCGACAACACCGAGGAGTTCCCGCTCTGGCTCGGCGCCGCGGCCCTCGCCCGGGCGGCCGTCGCCGGGATCAACCCCACCCGGCGCGGCCCCGAGCTGGCCCGGGACATCCGGCACACCGAGTGCGCGCTCCTGATCACCGAGCGGGCCCACCTGCCGCTCCTCGCCGGGCTCGACCTGCCAGGGGTGCGGCTGCTCGTCACGGACACCCCGGAGTACGCCGACCTCCTCGCGCCCTACGCCGGTGCCGAGCCCGACCCGGCCCGGGCGACCCCCGCCGACCGGCTCCTGCTGTACTTCACCTCCGGCTCCACCGGCGCCCCCAAGGCCGCGCTCTGCTCCCAGGGGCGGCTGGCGGCGGCCGGGCAGACCCTGGTCCGCCAGTTCGGGGTGCGCGCGGACGACGTGCACTACCTCTGCATGCCGATGTTCCACGGCAACGCGGTGATCGCGGACTGGGCGCCCGCGCTGGCCGCCGGCGCCGGAGTGGCGCTGCGCCGGCGCTTCTCGGCCTCCGGGTTCCTGCCCGACGTGCGCCGCTACCGCGCGACCTACTTCACCTACGTCGGCCGGGCCATCCAGTACCTCCTGGCCATCGAGCCACGCCCCGACGACCGCGACCACGCGCTGCGGCTCGGCTTCGGGACGGAGGCGGGCGCGGTGGACGCGGCGGCCTTCGAGCGGCGTTTCGGGGTGCGGCTGGTGGAGGGGTACGGCTCCTCGGAGGGCGGGGCGGCGATCCGGTGGGCGCCCGGGACCCCGGCGGGCGCGGTGGGTCCGGCCGGGCCCGGCCTGGTGGTGCTGGACCCGGCCACCGGGCGGGAGTGCCCGCCGGCCGTCTTCGACGGCGCCGGGCGGCTGCTCAACGGGCAGGAGGCGATCGGTGAGCTGGTCAACCGGGGCCCGAACCCCTTCGAGGGCTACTGGCGCAACCCGGCCGCCGAGGCCGAGCGGCGCCGGGGAGGGGCGTACTGGACGGGCGACCTCTTCTACCGGGACGCCGCCGGCTATCTGTACTTCGCGGGCCGCGCCGACGACCGTATCCGCGTCGACGGGGAGAACCTGGCCGCCGCGATGATCGAGAACATCGTGGCCCGGTACCCGGGCGCGGACGCCGTCGCCGTGTACGGCGTCCCGGACCCGGTCACCGGGGACCAGGTGATGGTGACCATCGCCGGCACCTTCGACCCGGCGGGGTTCGCCCAGTTCCTGCGGGCCCAGCCGGACCTCGGCACGAAGATGGCACCCCGGTTCGTGCGGGTGGTGCGGCGGATGCCGGTGACCGCGACGAACAAGATCGAGCGGGCCCGGCTGCGACGGGAGGGCTGCACCTGCGCCGACCCGGTGTGGTGGCGCCCGCCGGGCGAGGAGTCGTACCGGCGCCTGACCAGGGAAGACGTCGAAGGGCCCCTCGCTTCCGCGAAGGGCCCCTCATCTGTGCGCCGCCAGGGACTCGAACCCCGGACCCGCTGATTAAGAGTCAGCTGCTCTAACCAACTGAGCTAGCGGCGCATGACTCCCGCCTGCCTCGGGCTTTGTGTCCCGCGGCTGGCGACAAAGAAAATACTACCTGGTTCCTAGGGGTGCTCGTGACCGCCGGCATGTCGATCAGATCGTCAGCGAGAGGACCACCGGAGCCGCGTTCCGGTTCAGCGTCTCCGCCGCCCGCTTCAGCCGGTGCGCGTCCTCCACCGGGAGCGAGACGGCCAGGCAGCCGACCGAGGAGCCCGCGGTGAGCGGTACGGCCGCGCAGACCGTGCCGACCGCGTACTCCTGGAGATCGAGCACCGGCACCGTCGGCGGCTGCGACTCCAGCCGGGACAGCAGCAGCTTGTCGCTCGTGATGGTGCGCGAGGTGAGGCGGGCCATCCTGTGCCGCGAGAGATGATCGCGGCGGGCGTTGTGGTCCAGCTGGGTCAGCAGGCTCTTGCCGACGGCGGTGGCGTGTGCGGAGTAGCGGAAGTCCACCCACTCGTTGACCGCCGGGGTGGCCGGCCCGGCGGCGTACTGGGTGACCCGGACCTCACCGTCCAGATACCGGCTGAGGTAGACCGCCGCGCCGACCGAGTCGCGCAGCCGGTCCAGGGTGAGCTGGAGCTTGTCGCGCAGGGCCCGCTCCCGGTCGTGCGCCGAGGTGAGCCGGCGCAGGGTGTCGCCGGTGACGTACGCCCCATCGGTGACCTGCTCGACGTAGCCCTCGCGGCGCAGCATGCGCAGCAGGGCGGTGAGCCGCTCGGCGCCGAGGCCGGTGCGCCGGGCCAGCTCGGTGTCGGTGGCACCGGCGGGGTGCCGGGCCACGGTCTCCAGCACGCGCAGCGCGTCCTGGGCGGAGTGGTACGGGGCGGTCGGCTCGATCCTCATGTCGGTCCCCCTCGGCCACGACCCGGGTCGGCGGATCGTCTCCACGATAGCCGTCAAACAGGCGCGGGGGAGAGGGGGTTGCGACATTGCGTCCCGCGCGTCCGCGCCGCCAACCGGGGCGAAAACCCGCTGGCATATGCCAGAGTCATTCCCCAGTGAGCGGACCTCGGGTCTTCCCTCCCGCGCACCCCGCCTTCACAGGACCGCGCTGATGAACTCCCGGGTGCGCTCCCGCTCCGGGTCGCCGAAGATCTTCTCCGGCGGGCCCGCCTCGATGACCCGGCCCGCGTCGAACATCAGGACCTGGTCGGAGATGTCCCGGGCGAAACCCATCTCGTGGGTCACGCACAGCATCGTGATGTCCGTGCTGCGCGCGATGTCCCTGAGCAGGTCGAGCACGCCCGCGACCAGCTCCGGGTCGAGCGCGGAGGTCACCTCGTCCAGCAGCAGCACCTGGGGCCGCATCGCCAGCGCCCGGGCGATCGCCACCCGCTGCTGCTGCCCGCCGGAGAGCCGGGTCGGCTTCGCGTCGCACTTGTCGGCCAGGCCCACCAGGTCCAGCAGCTCCCGGGCCCGCGCCTCGGCCTCGTCCTTCGACAGGCCGAGCACCCGGACCGGCGCCTCGGTGAGGTTCCGCAGCACCGACATGTTCGGGAACAGGTTGAACTGCTGGAACACCATCCCGATCTTCTTGCGGACCTCCCGGACCTGCTTCTCCGGCGCCGGGAACAGCCGCTGCCCGTCCACGGTGATCGTGCCCTCGTCCGGCTCGGCGAGGGTCATCAGCAGTCTGAGGATCGTGGTCTTGCCGGAGCCCGAGGGGCCGATCAGGGTGACGTGCCGGCCCGCGTCCACGGACAGGTCGAGGCCGTCGAGGACGGTGTTGTCCCCGAACCGCTTGGTCACGCCCTCCAGGCGGATCAGCTCGGTCGGCAGGGTGCCGGTCGTGGCCGGCTGCTTGCGGGTCTCAACGGACAAGGCGTCGCTCCAGGGTGCGCAGACAAAGGGAGGCCAGATAGGAGACGACGATGAAGGCGATCCCGATCACCGTCAGGGGCTCGGTGAACTGGAAGTGCTGCTGGGAGACGAGCCGCGCCCGGCCCAGCATCTCCAGCACGCCGATGGTCATCAGCATCGGCGTGTCCTTCAGCATCGCGATGACGTAGTTGCCGAGCGGCGGCACCACCCGGCGGACCGCCTGCGGCAGGATCACCGCCGCCCAGGTGCGCCGCACCGGCAGGCTGAGCGCCGTCGCGGCCTCCCACTGGCCCGCCGGCACCGCCTCGATGCCCGCCCGGTAGACCTGCATCGTGTACGTCGAGTAGTGCAGCCCGAGCCCGAGGACGCCGGTGGTCAGCGGGGACAGGGTCACGCCCGTCTCGGGCAGCACATAGAACAGGAAGAACAGCTGCACCAGCAGCGGGGTGTCCCGCACGAACTCCGTGAAGACCCCCACCGGCCAGCGCACCCACCGGGTCGGCGTGCGCGTCAGCAGGGTCCACACCAGGCCCAGCGCGAACGAGATCAGCGACCCCAGGGCCAGCGCCTCCAGGGTGACGACCAGGCCCTTCCAGAAGTAGGGCAGAAAGTCGGCGACCGCTCCCCAGTCCCAGGTCATCGGGCCACCTCCGCCTTCAGCCGGCGCTCAAGACCCCGCATCCCACGGGTGAGCAGGAACGCGATCACGAAATAGATCAGCAGCAGGTACGCGTAGATCTGGCCGCTCTGCTGGAGGGCGAGGCGGACCAGGTTGCCGCTGAAGGCCAGGTCGCCCATGCCCGTGATGGACACCAGCGCGGTGCCCTTCAGCAGCTCGACCAGCAGGTTGGAGAAGGACGGGATCATCTCCGGCACCGCCTGCGGCAGCAGGACCAGCCTCAGCCGCTGCCATGGCGAGAAGCCGAGCGCGATCCCGCCCTCCCGCTGGGCCGGGTCCACCGCCGCGAGGGCACCGCGCACGATCTCCGAGCCGTAGGCGCCGTAGGTCAGGCCCAGCGCGAGCGTGCCGGCCCACATCGGCACCAGCTGCCAGCCGAAGGCGACCGGCAGCACGAAGAACACCCAGAAGATCATCACCAGCGCCGAGATGCCGCGGAACACCTCGGTGTAGCAGGCCGCGAGGAAGCGCACGAGCCGCGAGCGGTGGGAGCGCGCGGCACCGGCGACGAAGGAGACCGCGACGGCGAGCAGCGCGCTGTACACCAGCAACTGGAGCGTGGTGCCTATGCCTTGGAGGACGAGTTCCCACAGTCCCGGAGTCATCAGCCGCACAACTCCTTCGCGGTCAGGGTCGTCATCTCGGCCTTGGTGAAGCCGAAGGGCCGCACGATCCGGTACAGCTCACCGCTGTGGCGCAGCTTGTGCAGTTCGGCGTTGAAGGCGTCGCGCAGCCGGGTCTCCGTCGGCCGGAACGCGAACGCGCCGCCGTCCGCCTTCGGCTTGCCGTCGACGAGCGCGACGAACGGCTCGGTCGACTCGGCCCTGGCGGAGTCCCGGGCGACGAGCCGCGCGGTGACGGCCGTGGCCGCGAACAGGTCGACCCGCCCCGACTCCACCGCGTTCAGCCCGGCGACCTGGTCGGGGACGATGACGAGGTCGTTCTCCTTGTAGCCCGCCTCCACGGCGTGCTGGATCTGCGCGTACCCGGTGCCGGTGGCCACCTTGGCGTGCCGGCGCAGCGCGTCCGCGTAGGTGCGCAGGCCCAGCGGGTTGCCCTTGCGGACGATGAAGGCGTCGGGCATCTGGTAGTCGGGGTCCGCGAAGATCACCTGCTCGCAGCGGTCCGGGGTGACGTACATGCCCGCGGCCACCACGTCGAACTGCTGGGACTTCAGCCCGGGGATCAGCGAGCCGAACTCGGTCGGCACCGGCTGCACCCGGTCCACGCCGAGCCGTTTGAAGACGGCCTTCGCCAGCTCCGGCGCCTCTCCGGTGAGCTTGCCGTTTCTGTCGATGTAGCCGAAGGGGATCTCCCCGGCGATCCCGAGCCGTACGACACCGAGCGCGCGAAGCCGTTCCAGCAGATCGCCGCCGTTCTTCCCGGACGCCGACGCCACCCGGGTGCAGCCCGCCGCGCCCAGCGCGCCGAACGCGGCGAGACCCGCCAGCACCGAGCGCCGGGTGTGTCTGTGTTCCGACCGGATGGTGTGCACGTCGTTGCCAAGTGGTGGAGCCATGGCGGCGCGGCTACCCAAGCGGAACCGGGCTATGCACCCTGGTTCTCATGGCCGAACGATTCGTCACCGTCTCGCTGAACCGGCGGGATGTGCACTGCACGGCACGACTGTTGGACGACCGCGCGCCCCTGACCTGCACGGCAGTGTGGGAGGCGCTGCCGCTGACGGGCGACGTCCACCACGCCAAGTACGCGCGCAACGAGATCTACGCCCTCTTCCCGCCCTTCGCCTCCACGGAACCCCCACTGGAGAACCCGACAGTCACCCCGATCCCCGGCGACCTCTGTTACTTCTCCTTCAGCGGCACCGAACTGGGCACCCGGGCCTACGGCTACGACCACGAGGTACGCCCCGGCGCCACGGTGGTCGACCTGGCCCTGTTCTACGAACGCAACAACCTGCTCCTCAACGGCGACGTCGGCTGGGTCCCCGGCATCGTCTGGGGCCAGATCGTCGAAGGCCTCGACCGCATGGCCGAGGCCTGCACCGACCTGTGGCGCGGCGGGGCGGCGGGAGAGACGCTCAGTTTCCGGCGGGCGTGACCGTCCCGGAGAGGGGCAGGCCGGCCTCGTACATCGCGTGCGCGGCCCGCAGCACCAGATCGTCCCGGTGCCGGGCGGCGACGAGCTGCATGCCCACCGGCAGCCCGTCCCCGTCCAGCCCCACCGGCACGCTCGCCGCGGGCTGCTGGGTCAGATTGAAGGGGTACGTGAAGGGCGTCCACCCCGTCCAGCGCCGGTGGGCGGAGCCCCGCGGCACCTCCACCCCCGCCTCGAACGCCGTCAGCGGCAGCGTCGGCGTCACCAGCAGGTCGTACCGCTCGTGGAAGCGGCCCATTCGCCGGCCGAGGTTCATCCGGACGTCCACCGCGGCCAGATACTCCAGCGCGCTCATCCGGGCGCCCTGCGCGCAGATCTCCCGCAGCCCCGGGTCCAGCAGCTGCCGGCGGCGCGGGGAGAAACCCTGGGCCAGCCGGGCCGCGCCGCTGAACCACAGGGTGTGGAAGGCGTCCACCGGATCGCTGAAGTCCGGGTCGGCCTCCTCGACGTACGCCCCGAGGTCCGCGAGGGCGGCCACCGCCCGCCGTACCGCCGCGGCGACCGCCGGCCGGACCGCAACCTGCCCGCCCAGCGTCGGCGAGTACGCCACCCGCAGCCCCCGCACCCCGCCCCGCAGCGCCTGGGTGAACGAGCCCGGCGCGGGCGGCAGTGCCGACCAGTCGCGCGGGTCGGGCGTGCCGATCACATCGAGCAGCAGGGCCGCGTCGGCCGCGTCCCGGGTCATCGGCCCCGTGTGCGACAGCGTGCCGAACGCGCTCGCCGGATACAGCGGCACCCTGCCGTACGTCGGCTTCAGCCCGAAGATCCCGCAGAACGCGGCCGGGATACGGATGCTGCCGCCGCCGTCCGTGCCCAGCGACAGCGGGCCCGCGCCGAGCGCGACGGCCGCCGCGCTGCCCCCGCTCGAACCGCCGGCGGTGCGCGTGGGGTCGTACGGATTGCGGGTGATCCCGGTCAGCGGGGAGTCGGTGACGCCCTTCCAGCCGTACTCGGGCGTGGTCGTCTTGCCGAGGAACACCGCGCCGTGCTCGCGCAGCCGGGCCACCGGGGGCGCGTCCTCGTCCCAGCTGCCCTGCTCGCCGATGGTTCTGGAGCCGCGCAGCGTGGGGTGGCCGCGCAGCAGCAGGATGTCCTTGACCGTCACCGGCACCCCGTCGACCAGCCCGGCCGGCTCACCGCGCAGCCAGCGCGCCTGCGACTCCCGGGCCCGGGCGAGCGCGTCCTCCTCGGTGAGCCGCACGAACGCGTTCACCTCCGGCCGGGTCCGCCGCGCCCGCTCCAGCGCCTGTTCGGTCACCTCCACCGGGCTGAACTCGCCCTTGCGGTAACCGTCGAGGAGCCGGACGGCGGTCAGGTCGGTGAGCTGCATGCACCCTCCAGGGGTCGGTGACAGGCCTCAGTGACCGGGCACGTAGCCACGCGTCTTGTCGACCACGTTCAGCAGGGATCTGCCCGCCGCCCACCGCTCGTACAACTCCACGAACTGCGCGCCCAGTTCGTCCCGCCAGCCGACCGTGTCGCCGCTCATGTGCGGGGACACGATCAGTCCCGGCAGCTCCCACAACGGGCTGTCCTCGGGCAGCGGTTCGGCGGTGAACACGTCCAGGGCCGCGCCCGCGATCCAGCGCCGGGCCAGCGCCCGGGCGAGGGCCTCCTCGTCGACCAGGCCGCCCCGGCCGACGTTCACGAAGAACGCCGACGGCTGCATCACACCGAAGCGGTGCGCGTCGAACATGCGGTACGTCTGCTCGGTCAGCGGAGCCGCCGCGATCACCCAGTCCGCGCGGGAGATCAGCCGGTCCAGGTCGTCCGGGCCGTGCACGCCGGTCCGCGGCGCCCGCCCGACCAGCGCCGTCGTCACGCCCAGTGCTTTCAGCGTCCGGACGATCGCCCGGCCGATCGGGCCCGAGCCGACCACGCACGCGCGTGTGCCCGCCACCCGCCGGGTCTCCCGGTGCCGCCAGGCCCGCTCCCGCTGGTGCTCCAGGGTGCGCGGCAGATCCTTGGCGGCCGCCAGCACCAGGGCCGCCACGTACTCGGCGATCGGCTGGTCGAAGATGCCGCGCGCGTTCGTCACCACCGTGTCCGACGCGGCCAGCTCCGGGCACATCAGATGGTCCACGCCCGCGCTCGCCGTGTGCACCCAGCGCGGCCGGGGCCCCGCGCCGGGCCACGCCTGCCGCACCGCGTGCGAGGTGAAGTCCCACACCAGCAGCACGTCCGCCCCGGGCAGCCGCTCGGCCAGGTGCGCCGCGTCCGTGCGCACGATCCGGGCGCGGCCGGTCAGGCGGCCGAGCCGGGGCGGCGGATCGGCGTCCAGGACCAGCAGGGTGGGGACGGTCGGTGTCATGCGGGGCGGCTCCCGGCGTCTGACATGCGCGGATTATGCGCGGATTGACCACGCTCGCACCCGAACCTACCTTCGTCAACACGGGCGTACCCACGATCCGTTGCCCACTCGTCTCCCAGCGTGAGGCCGGTGCCAGCCATGGACGTCTCCTTTCTCGGCGGCCCCCGCCCCCAGCTCGGTGTCGGCGTGGTGGCCCCCTTCGACTTCGCCCTGGACCGCGAGCTGTGGCGCTGGGTGCCCGACGAGGTCTCGCTGCGTCTGACCCGGACCCCGTTCGTGCCGGTCGAGGTGAGCCTGGACCTGGCCCGACTGGTCAGCGAGCACCAGACCCTCGGCGAGGCGGTCCGCGCGCTCACCGCCGTCGCCCCCGAGGTCGTCGCCTACGCCTGCGCCTGCGGCAGCTTCGTCGGCGGGATCGCCGGGGAGCGCGCGATGTGCGCGGCGATGACCCTGGCCGGCGCCCTGCCCGCGCTGACCACCTCGGGCGCCCTGCTGGAGGCGCTGGCCGAGCTGGGCGCCCGGCGGGTCGCGCTGGTCACGCCGTACACCGTGTCCCTGACCCGGCACATCTGGAAGGTCCCGTACCGGGACGTCGTCGCCATGGCCCGCCGGGCGGCCCGCCCCGGCTCCGCCGACGCCCTCTTCCTCTCCTGCACCAACCTGCCGACCTACGACGTCATCCCCCAGCTGGAGGCGGAGCTGCGGATGCCGGTGATCTCGGCCAACCAGGTCACGATGTGGGCGGCGCTGCGCCGATTGGGTACCCGGGCCGTGGGGCCTTACCAGGCGCTGCTCGACGCGGCTGCCCGCGCATGGCCCGTACTGCCCGAAGAGACGCAGGAAGGCTGGACATGACCGCACTCGGATTCCTCTACCCGGGCCACTCCGCCGAGGACGACTATCCACGCATCGAGCAGCTCCTGGGCAGCGACATCCGGGTCGACCTGGCCCACACCGACATCGGCGAGGACGCGCACCGGGTGGACACGCTGCGCGAGATGGGCTCCGCCGAGCGGCTCGCCCAGGGCATGGAGGGGCTGCGGCTGGCCGGTGCCGAGACGGTGGTGTGGGCGTGCACCAGCGGCAGCTTCGTGCACGGCTGGGAGGGTGCCCAGGAGCAGGTGCGCACCCTGGCCCGGCTGGCCGGGATGCCGGCCTCGTCGACGTCCTTCGCCTTCGTGCACGCGGCCCGGGAGATCGGCGTACGACGGGTCGCCGTCGGCGCGACCTACCCGGAGGACGTCACCGCGCTGTTCGCGGAGTTCCTGCGGGCCGGCGGCCTGGAGGTGACCGGCGCGCGGTCCTCGGGGATCGTCACGGCGGCCGAGGTCGGCACCTGGGGGGAGGAGGACGTGCTGACGCTGGCACGCGCGGCGGACGCCGCCGACGCGGAGGCCGTGCTGCTGCCGGACACGGCGCTGCACACGGCCGCGCACCTCTCCCTCCTGGAGAAGGCCCTGTCCAAGCCGGTGCTCACCGCGAACCAGGTCACGGTGTGGGAGGGCCTGAGGCTCGCGGACCGCCGGGTGAACGCACCGACACTGGGCGCGCTGTTCACCCGGGAGCCGTTGGTGCAGGTGTAGCGCGGGAGGGCAGCCGCGGAACAAACGGAGACCGCCTCCTGTTATGCGTCGCGGACAGCTCACGCTCGAATCAGGAGGCCCACACCGTGTCGGCAGACGAGGCAGACGAGATCCGGGGCACCACGCTCGGCACCGCCCCCGCCCCCCTCTCCGTACTGGACCTGGTGACCGTCGGCGCGGGCAGTACCGCCACCGACGCCCTGCGCACCAGCGTGGCGCTCGCCGAGTTCACGGAGTCCCGCGGCTTCCACCGGTACTGGGTCGCCGAGCACCACTCCATGCCCGGCGTGGCCTCCTCCTCCCCGGCCGTGATCCTCGCCCACCTCGCCGCCCACACCGACCGCATCCGGCTCGGCTCGGGCGGCGTCATGCTGCCCAACCACGCCCCGCTGGTGATCGCCGAGCAGTTCGGCACGCTGGAGGCGCTGGCCCCGGGCCGCGTCGACCTGGGCCTCGGGCGGGCGCCGGGCACGGACGGGGCCACGGCCGCGGCCCTGCGCCGTAGCGACACCCTCAACGAGGGCGCCGACGACTTCCCGCAGCAGCTCGCGGAGCTGACCCGGTTCCTGGACGACGACTTCCCGGACGGGCACCCGTACGGGCGCATCCACGCGATCCCGGGGCCCATCCAGGGCAGCAGCCCCGGCGGGGTCCAGTCGCCGCACCGGCCGCCGATCTGGCTGCTCGGCTCCTCCGGCTTCAGCGCCCGTCTGGCCGGCCTGCTCGGCCTGCCGTTCGCCTTCGCGCACCACTTCTCCGCGCAGAACACCATCCCGGCGCTCGATCTGTACCGGGAGACCTTCCGGCCCTCCGCCGCCCTCTCCGAGCCGTACGCCCTCATCGGCGTCTCCGCCCTCGCCACGGACGACGAGCGGGAGGCCCGCCGGCAGAGCCGGGCGATGGCGCTGAACATGATCCGGCTGCGCACCGGCCGCCCCGGCCTGTTCCCCGACCCGGAGGAGGCCGAGCGGCACGAGTTCAGCCCCATGGAGGAGGAGTTCGTCGCCTCCTGGACGTCGAACATCGTGCACGGCACGGCCGACGAGGTCCGCGCCGGCCTGGACGACCTGCACAAGCGCACCGGCGCCGACGAGCTGATGCTCACCTCGCACGCCCACCGCGGCGAACTGCGCCTGCGCTCCTACGAGCTGATCGCGGACGCCTACGGATTGCCGACCGCGTAGGACTGCGCCCCCAGCAGCTCGGAGATACGATCCGGCGGCACCGGGCGGGAGTACAGCCAGCCCTGTCCGGTGTCGCAGCCGATCCGGCGCAGCCGGGTGGCCTGGGCGGAGGTCTCCACGCACTCCGCGGTGACCGTCAGACCGAGCCGGTGGGCGAGCTGGATCATCGCCTCCACGATGACCTCGTCGGCCGGGTTGGGGGCGATCGCCTTCTTGTCGCCCTCGTACTGGAAGCCCCGGACGAACGAGCCGTCCAGCTTCAGCGTGGAGACCGGCAGGCGGCTGAGGTAGGCGAGGTTCGAGTAGCCGGTGCCGAAGTCGTCGATGGCGATGCGTACGCCCATGTCGCTGAGGGCCTGGAGAGCCTGGAGCGGCCGGCCGGCCGAGCCCATCACCGCCGACTCGGTCAGCTCCAACTGGAGCAGCTGCGGAGCGAGTCCGGTCTCGGCGAGGATCTCGGCGACATCGGCCACCAGGTCCGAGTCCCACACCTGCCGTACGGCGACGTTCACGCTGACGAAGATGGGCGGTTCGCCGGGGTGGTCCAGCTGCCAGCGGCGGGCCTGCCGGCAGGCGGTGTGGAGCGCCCAGCGGCCGAGCTGCACGATCGAGCCGTCCTCCTCGGCCAGTCCGATGAACCGATTCGGCGTCAAGGTGCCGAACTGCGGGTGACGCCAGCGGATCAGGGCCTCGACGCCGTTGAGCCGGCCGTCCTCCATGGCCACCAACGGCTGGTAGTCGAGGACGAACTCCCCGCGTTCGATGGCGGGACGCAGCGTGGAGGACAGCGCCTGACGGGTCATCCGATGGGCGTTGCGCTCGGGGTCGAACAGGGTCCAGCGGCCCTTGCCGTCGGCCTTCGCCCAGTACAGGGTCGTATCGGCCGCCTGCATCAGGCCCGTGGCCGTCGTACCGGCCGCGTGCCGCTCGACGACGCCGATGGACGCGGTCAACGACAGCCGCTGCCCGGCCAGATCGAAGGGTTCCTCCAGCGCCTTCAGCGCGGACTCGGCGAGGTCGGCGAGTTGTTCGGTGCCGGTGGAGTCCTCCACCAGCAGGGCGAACTCGTCGCCGCCGAGCCGGGCCACGAGGGGGGTGACGGCGCGGGCGTACCCGGTCTCGTCGGCGACCCGGGTCAGGCGTTCGGCTACGGCCGCGAGGAGCCGGTCGCCGACGCGGTGGCCGAGGGTGTCGTTGACCGCCTTGAAGCCGTCGAGGTCCAGATAGCACAGGCCGATCCGGCCGGTACCGCTCTCCTCGTACGACTCCGCCTCCAGCGCGGCCGTCAGGCGCTCGAAGAACAGCGTGCGGTTGGGCAGCCGGGTCACCGGGTCGTGCATCTGCAAGTGCCGCAGCCGCGCCTGGAGTTCGCGGCGCGAGCTGATGTCGGCGACCGACAGCAGGACGCCGGGTTCGCCGGTCAGCGGGGCGACGGTGACCTGCACCCACAGCGAGTGACCCCCGGGGTGCTTCAGCCGGCGGGTGCAGCGCAGGCGGGCCTGCCGGCCGCGCAGCACCTCGCGGTAGGCGTGCCAGCTGCGGGCGTCCGAGGCCAGGTCCACCAGGTCGGCGGCGACCCGCCCGACGAGGGTGTCCGGGTCGGTGCCCAGCAGTTCACCGAGGGCGGTGTTGGCGCTGACGACGAGTCCCTCGGGGGCCACGACCGCCATGGCGAGCGGGGCGGTCGCGAAGACACGGTGGTAGGTGGTGTAGTGACTGTCTGTGACGGCTGACCGGTCGAGGTCTGCCGCGGGCGTCGGCCCTTCGGACGTTCCGCTCACCGCTCGCTCCCGCAGTGCACTCGATCTGTGTCCGTGCCTGTCCGTGCCGGAAAGTGTGCCGATCATAGAGGCTGGCCCCGGGCCCTTCCAGCCACTGTCCAGTGTCCCGGACCGAGCACAGGTTCTGACAGATCGTTTCTGCCCGCACCTGGACAGGTTCTTCAGGCCCCCGACCAGTTGTGACGTTCCGTGAGTGTTTCGGGGGTGTCGAGCGCCGGGGCGCGCCGGCGCGCAACGGGGGCGCGTTCACCCTTCTGGTGCAGGTAAACAGGGCAAAGCGCATCGATTACCAGCAATCTGGGTGCGGGTCCCGCGAACCGCATCCGGAGGTCATGTCCGTGCCCAAGCTGCGCAGCACCGCCGCCGTGTTCACCACGATGTCGGCGCTCGCCACGACCTCGATCCTCACCGGCCCGTCGGCCGCCGAGCCCTTCTCGCCGGCGCCCTGTGCCCTGCACCGCACCGCGGCCCACCACTCGGAGGGCGTCGACTCCTGGAACCCCGGCTACACCCGCCCGACCGGCGTGGTCGACGCCGTCATGATCTTCCTCTCCTTCCCGGACGCCACCCCGCGCACCACCCCCGCCGAGCTGACCGCCGACCATTTCCCGGCCACCAGCCGCTTCTACGAACAGGCGTCCTACGGCAGGTTCACCCTGCGCCCGCACCCGCTGAAACGCTGGCTGCGCATGCCGCGCCCGTCGACCTCGTACGCCATGCGGCGGGACTGGAACGCCGAGGACCGGGCCGCCTACCTGCGCGACGCCTTCGCCGTGGCCGACGACGAGGTCGACTTCTCGCGCTACCAGGTCGTGTACCTCGTCGCCGACCCGGACGCGCCCGGCGTCGACTCGGACGCCACGAAGGTCGTCAACCTGGAGACACCCCTGCGTGTCGACGGCGCCGACGTCCGGCGGGTCGTCACCGTGTTCGAGCACCACCCGCCGGACCGGCTCGTCCTCGCCCACGAGACCGGCCATGTCTTCGACCTGCCCGACCTCTACCACCGCCCGGTCGACGGCAAGGGCGACTGGGACACCTACGTCGGCGACTGGGACCTGATGGGCAGCCAGTTCGGTCTCGCCCCCGACCTGTTCGGATGGCACAAGTGGCGGCTCGGCTGGCTGGATCCGCGCCAGGTGGTGTGCGTGCGCGGTGCCGCACCGACCCGCCTCACCCTGGAGCCCCTGGAGGCCGGGCCCGGCGTGCCGGTGCCGGGAGTGGGCGGCACCCCCGCCTTCGGCCTCGGCCACGGAGTCAAACTGGCCGTGGTGCGCACCGGCCCGGACAGCGCCCTCGCCTTCGAGCTGCGCGGCTCGGCCGGCAACGACAGGGCGTCCTGCCGGCAGGGCATCCTGGTCTACCGGGTGCGCGGCGGCGTCGAGTCCGGCGACGGCCCGGCCCAGGTCGTGGACGCCCACCCGCGCACCGAGGCCTGCTGGGAGAACTCGGTCTACGCCGCCCTCGCCGACGCGCCGGTCTCCCTCGGGGAGAGCTTCACGGTCCCCGGGCAGGGCGTGAAGGTGGAGGCGGAGGGGCGGACGGCGTCGGGCGCCTGGACGGTGAAGATCACGCCGGGGGTGAGTGACTGATGGTGCGGCCCGCTGTGAGGTGCTGTGGGGCGCCGGCCGTGGGACGCCGTGTGCGGCGGAAGGTGCGGTGCCGCGCGGCGGCCGGTTTGGTATACGAAAACGGCGGGCCGGATTCTTTCGAACCGGACCCGCCGTTTCCTTCGCGTGCGCCGCCAGGGACTCGAACCCCGGACCCGCTGATTAAGAGTCAGCTGCTCTAACCAACTGAGCTAGCGGCGCCTGCTGACGTCGTAGACCTTAGCATCCTGGTCGGCGGGAGGAAAAATCGAAATCCGCACGGCCGCTCGCGCTGCCCGCACGGCCGCCCAGACCAGCACCTCGGGGCCCGGGAGCCAGGGGTGCCGGGTGTCCGGGGCGACCAGCCAGCGGGCGGCGCCGCCGGGATCGTCGCAGGTCAGGGGTGGTACGGTCACCGCGTCGCCGGTGCCGTGGCACAGCAGCGGCGGTACCGCCCGGGCCCGCTGCGACCCCCACTCCTCCCAGTCCAGCAGCGAGGGCAGCCGCTGGGCCGTGCCCGGGGCGGCGAACAGCAGCATCCGGCCCCGGAACACCGCGACCGGCCCCGAGCCCGCGCCCTCGTCCCACAGCCGGTCCAGCATGCGGCGCCCGAAGACCGTCGGAGCGCTCACCACGTCGAAGACGGTGCCGCAGGGCAGCACGACGGGGGCGTCCGGGCGCTCCTCCCACAGGGTGAGGGTGCTTCGGGGGTACGTTCCTGCCGAGGCGAGCCAGGCGACGCCGTCGGAGCTGACACGGGTGACGTTCGGGGCGCTGGTCATGACACCCACATGTACAGCCGGTGAGCGGACCGTTCTCCTGGGTTGCCGAAAACCGGGACAGTAGCGGTCGGCGAGGAGTATCTTGCCCGCCTGGCATATGCCGTCGGGGTGCTACAGCGGGTCGGCGGTCGTCCGCCCCTCGCCCTCTCCCCGCATCAGATCCCGGCCGAACTCGACCATCTTCTTCGCGTAGTCCTCGGTCCACTCCGCCCGCTCGGCGATGTCCGCCGGGGTCAGCCGGTCGAACCGGCGCGGGTCGGCGAGCTGGGCGGCCGCGATGGCCTGGTACTCCACGGCCCGGTCGGCGGCCGCGCGGAACGCCTGGGTCAGCTCCGTCGCCCGGGCCAGCAGCGCCCGCGGATCGTCGATCGACTCCAGGTCGAAGAAGTGCTCCGGATCGGCGGCCGCCTCCGCGGGCTCGAAGAGCAGGGGCGCGGGGCGTAGCCGCGGTTCGTTACGACGCGGCGTGGGCTCCGCCATGTCTTCTCTCCTCCTCGTACGGTTCGGTGGGCGCCGCCTTCAGGTGGGCCACCGTCCATTGTCCCGCGCCGACGCAAGAGCCCCTAGGTGTGCTGTCTCGGGACGTTGGTGACACACGCGCTGGGTGCTTGAACGGGTGAGGGCCTTCCGGGTTCGGTGTGGATTGCGAAGTCTGCA